>DATKGL010000024.1:0-38370 GCA_035510795.1 Patescibacteria group bacterium | reverse complement strand
AGTCATGGCTATAGCCCTAGCTACCGGGAAATAATGGATGGCCTAAACTACAATTCCGTCGCCACGGTGTCTCTGCATGTTAATAGTTTAATCAGGCGCGGGCATCTACAAAAGCGTAATCGCAGTGCCCGGTCATTAGAGCTTGTTCATAGCACTAAACCGACCGAGATAAGCACTAATCAGATTCAGCCCGAACAGGAAAAGTGGTTAGTTGATAAAGTTGAGTATTTTTTTCATCAGGCCGAACAATCGTCCCAGCCGACGTCCATCCAGGTTGACCAGCTGTACGTTCTGGTTGGAGCCCTGAAGGTGCTTGGGCTGGACGGTGCTGCCCAGAGTTTTAATGCTCGTTTGTCCAAGTTGCGCCAGGCGGTTCCTAGGGCAATTCTATCCTGAGCATAGGTCGGAATAGAATTATTACCGATACCCCATAACACAGACAAGCAGATTTCTCGGATAAGGCGTACCAAAAAGGGCGGACTATCGTGATAGGAGGCTTTATACAAAAAATCTTGCCCATCAATATACACTATTGTCTTCAAATAAATAGCATAACTTAAAAAAACCTTGTCGGAAGCTGATAGCCTCGTTTAATCTAAGTTTTACACCCTAAATAAACTAGATGTTTTTATAAATCTTTGTAGGTTTTTTCGTTTCTCCGAGCGATCGCTATAATTTCGGTATCTTCTTTCGGAATAACCCTAAAAATAATTCGATAATTACCAACTCTTACACGATAAATGTCTTTATTACCCTTTAGAACTTTAATGTCTAGTCCATCATATTGAGACACGACGATCTTACTTACTACAACCTTAAGTCGTATTAAATCTTTCTTGAGTAGTTTTGCGAGCAATTTGGCAATTTTATCTGCCATAATTATTTAGTTAGCTGTTTGAGGGCAGATAATACTTCTTTTGAGGGAACCCCGATGGGATTTATAGCCCTAAAATCCACTATAGTTTCCCATTCTCCATCATCTCCCCATTCATCAACTACTTTTTGGTGTTTGAGTCTTCGAACTATAGAATCACGAATAAAATCACTACGGCTTGTAAACTCGTCCGATGAAGCTCTATCTAACTTTCTTAGTAGTTCTTCAGGAAGCGATATATTAATTGTTTTACTACTCATACATAAAGCATACATAACTTGTATGTTCCTGTCAATTGAATTCTGCGGAAATGTAACAGTTCGGTTGAACAGCTGTACGTTCTGGTTGGAGCCCTGGCGCAACTTGGACAAACGAGTATTTCTCTGTTAGCGTCCTATATGGCTGAGCATACCGCCCAAGAACCTTTTCTGTCTTTGTCCGGTCTAATCCTAGAGCCTAGGCTTTACGGACTTACGTGCTGTACGTATCGGTGGCTGGTCATCCAGACCGAGTCCCGAACTTTTTTAGTTTTTTAGCTCAGTCTGGAGAACTTTGGATAATGCACTGATACTATTGAACTCATAGAAAGCAAGATATGCTATAGCCAGGCTTCTAGTATCTGTTTTTCTGAGACTAAATCCTCTATTAATAAAGTTTATCAATATGGCGTTAGCAAGCATTCGACCTGTTCGTTTATTGCCATCTTCAAATATTTGTAAATAAGGCACTAAGGCGAGAGCTAATAAAGCCTTTATGTAAGGACTCGGGTTTTTATTAATTATTTCTAGTATATTATCGGCATTTTCTCTTAATTGATGTGGATTTGATAGTGGTTCATAGTTACTTGCTGTAATCCTAACTAATTGCTTTCTAATTCCACTTCCTATTCCTAAGTTATTGCCAATAATCCTGTGAAGGTCTTCAATTGTCCTAAACCTGATATTGTTACCAAACAAATCTTTATTCTCAATTATGAAAGCTAAGGCGTTTTTATGATTGAGTATCATCTGAGTTTCGAATTCTGTCCTGTTCTTAGCTTTGATGCCTTCTAGAAGCAATAATTGAGTATCTAGTAACGTATAAGTATTGCCCTCTAGCGCAGATGACTTCCATGAAAGCTCAATTGTTAAATATTCAAGCTCTTTAGCGGTCATTTGCTTAGGATGTTCTGAAACTATCTTATCCTCAATATAATTCTTGAATATTAACTCAAGTTTATCGGTAGGTAATTTAAGTAACCAATTTATTAGCTCATGATTGAATATACTTTTAGGTCTATTTTCATCTTCTAGTAACTTGTCGGTAATATTTAGATCAAATAACTTTTCGTAATTGACCATATAGTTAGGATGATTAGTACCGACTCTTATTAATAATTCTAGTTCTGTAAGTCTCGTTAAGGCACGTTGGATAGATCGAACATCAATACTTTGCATATGTTCACTTATTTTTTTAGCAGTATCGTTACCGTTAAGTACGTGTATCAATACGTAACTTGTGCTCTTATTTAGGTTCATACGACAATTTTAGCATATTTTTTATAAATATATCAGTTTTTGTCGTATGGATCAGATATGTAATAGTTATGCTTGTCTGGCCTTGGTTAACGAAGTTTCGAACTAATTTGGCAGTTGAGCCCCACCACCAACACGCCATTGAGTGTTCCTGCCATCAATGATTAGGCATAAGCCAACAGAACATCTGGCACACCGTAAAGCTGCCTGAAATACATCTAATTCCCCATCAGCTTCATGTCCAGCACGTAATTAGCTAATCTTTGCTCATCGTCTATAGCATGTGCCGTTTCAGTGACAGTGTGTCTGACTTAACTATAGAGAGTAACGTTACCTTCGACATTCTCTATAGCCTCAGGCATTGGGCAATCGTCGCAGGTTCGCATTTGATGGGACCCGCCCTCATAAATATCTGATACCTTCATTAAACCTAAAACTATATCAGACAAACAATTTTTACAGCCGTAGGCATTTTAGCTGGGCACCCAGTACTATTTTTAACTACTTAGTTAACTTCTTTATGCTGTTCGGGATAAAAAGCCGGGGAGCAAGGCATGAACATTTTAAGTTTCTTACCTTCCCAGAAAAATCTCTCACCAGGATTTATCAAGACTGCGTCGCCTGGGCTTAAAGGGTGTGTGTCGCCATCTACGCCGACTAACCCGGTCCCTTTAATGACGTATGCTATTTCTTTGCATACGTCATTAACTAAGTGGCCTTTTGCTGGATAGCGACCATCAACCGTAATTACTGCGACATTGATATCTTTATCCCCAAAAGGGAACTCGAACCCTGAACATGTATCACTATTACTAAATGAATTGGTTTGGGATTTTAGAATAACTTTCATAAGTATATTCTAACAGATGATAACACTTATATTTTGGCTAGATCGTGCGGTCGCTATTTCCCCGATTATTCGTTTGACTGAAATGAATTTACTATTCACAGAATTAATGGTGGCATAATCAAGGATTTTTAGAATAAACAGCTCACACTATATCGAGAGCTAAAATACACGCTAAACCTTTAATGGGCGGAGTGAGTAAACTTTTAAGCCGCACCGTAAAGATGTGCTACTATTATTAATACTTAACAATTAAATAAGCTGGAAGTCGGTGAGAATCCGACACTGTGCCGCAACGGTTTACCTCTATGAGGAAAGTCCGACACAGCTTAAACCCCACAAGCGGGTAGTCTCGAGCAAGAATTTTTGTGATAAATAGTCACACCATCCTCTTTGTCTTGAGACTGAGAGGATTTTTTATGAGCCGAGTAGCTCAAGTTCTGAAATCAAAAATAACATATGTAGTTGTAGCTGTGGTTATCATAGCTGCCGGCGTGGTCACGGGCATCGATATGCATGACAATAATTCCGGCCACGTTCAAACAACCACCAACTCACAGCATCAGATAACCCAAATAAGTTATGTCGGCAAAAACGGCCAGAACGCCTTTGTTCTGCTCAAGAAGTATGCTACCGTTCAAGCCAAACAATATTCATTCGGCTATCTCGTAACTTCTATCAACGGGGTCGTCGGCAACGGGCCAAAGTATTGGACATTCTATGTCAATGGCAGGGAAGCCAGTGTCGGCGCCAGCTCGTACATAACAAAGAGCAGCGATAAAATAACCTGGAAGTTGGAATAAACCGATGAAAAGTAAATACTTCCCCATAGCTGTTGCGCTTAGCCTGATTGCCATAGGCGTAATGCTCCGGATTTTGCCCCATCCGGCAAATTTTGCGCCGATTGCCGCTATTTCAATATTCGGCGGTGCAGTTTTACCGAGAAAAATAGCCATTTGGGTGCCCTTGGGAGCGATGATGATCTCTGATGCTGTCATTGGTTTTTACAGTCTAATGCCTCTGATATGGGCTTGCTATCTATTGATTGCCCTGGCCAGTAGCAAGTGGATGAGGCCGGCTAGTCTGCGCAAAGGTGTAGTGCTGACTTTGTCATCGTCAGTATTCTTTTTTGTTGTTACCAATTTTGGGGTTTGGCTGACAAGCGGTATGTACGTACACAATTGGTCCGGGATTGTAAGCTGCTACACACTTGCTTTACCGTTCTTCCGTAACACGCTTATGAGCGATGCTGTCTTTACGGCCGCACTGTTCGGTATCTACGCGCTGGCTACTCATAGGCAAAAAGTGTCTATCGAGCTGACCAATTAATAACAGGACGCATAGTACGTTTGCCAAAAAAACCCGAGACTAATGAAGCGAAAAAAATAAGCTGATCATATGGGATGTGTAACAGTGCAGCAAGATTTATGCTTCCTCCCAAATCTCCTTGGCTAAGATGCCGAACTGTTTTAGTCTGTCCGTAGTTGTAAACCTAATATGCGGTCGTTCTTCGTCGTCGCTTTCCCAGAGTTCAGCCAACAAACCTCTGGTTTTACGTTTAGCGTAGATTAGGTCGGTAGTTCGCGGACAGACAAATAATATAACTGGTAAATGATCATTTAATGATTCTTCTTCCCACTCAGCCTCTTCTTGGTCTAAGTAGTTTACGTAATTGCTTAGTCTTTTCTTCAGCCTATAGCGCGGCAAGGTGGTATCAAATATCTCCAGTAAATAGCCGTGCTTGGTAACCGGCTCGTCACTGCCTACGTTTTCCAGTTCATTAAAGCAAAGATTAGGCCGTATCCCGCAGTCATTATCTGTCAGGAAATGGTAGAAACTTTCCTGTTGGTACTGCGCTTCAGTTTCATAAAAGTATGTGCTTTTCACCCATTTAGGTTTATGTTCAGGCTCAAGTGTCCGCTCAGCCGGGTTTTTCTCCAGGCATAGACAGCAATCAGCCAGCAACAGACAGCGATCTATATAAGTCCGGCTTCGGTCTGCATCTTTATAGCGTTTGCGTAGCTCTGCCGCCTCATAATCTAGTATCTTGAGATACCTGATACCATTTATCCCCAGGTAATAAATAGCCGGTTTAGTCTTTTCAGCAAAGTCAGTAGAATAGATCCACTCTAAATAATGTTTAGCTCTTAAGTCTTTTAGCCATAAATTAATAGTTTTATAGTCTTTGTGTTTTAGAAATGCCTGTATTTGTATTCTGTTTAAGAACCGATATTGATATATTAGCTCTAGTATTTCTTTCTGTTTTCTAGTTAGTTTTAGCCCATTAGGTAGATTCATTAGTTTATTAACCGCCAAACCCACCTACACCATTATTGTTATAGAGAAAAATATATACTTAAAGGGTAGGAAGCACAATATTTTACCGGGAACGGATACATTAAAACGTTAAATATGCCCTAATGCGCTAGGGCAATAATAGATTCCATAAACTATTTAATTGGTTGTCTCGCTTAGCTTGTTTTCGCGTTCCAGGTAAGCCAGATGTTTTTCGCGGTACTTTCGAAACTCCCCGCGGTTAAACTTATTGCGCCGGATAAAGGCGCCGATCCGCTCGGAGCCGATGTAGTGCGGCAAAATAACATAAGTTACACCGAGCTCATACAGCTCAATCGCTTCTTCGACTGTGTCGGCGTGGACGATGACAACGCACTTGGGGTTAATATCGCTCAGCAGACTGACTAAGAAGGTGTTAGTTTTATGGTCGCCAATAGTCGAGACAACCATCCGGGCTTTGTTAATGCCGGCTTCTTCTAGCAGTTCCAGATCCGTGGCGTCGCCGTAAATGGAGTGAATTTTCTGATTCTCCAATAGCTCCAGCGCATCCGGGTCGTAGTCAATGACCAGGAAAGGTTTTTTCAAACTTTTGAACACTTTTATGAACTCATGGCCGCCCTTGTTGTAGCCTAAAAGGATCATGTCATAGTGGTGCTTAGTCTCGCGTTCAAAATGTTGATGGTGGCGCTCAAATACCACCAGGTATTTGTCTAATAAGCGGTAGAGCTGGTCATTATATAGAATCAGGTAGGTCGAAATAGCGATACTGATCAAAGCCACGACCGTAATTACGCTGACAAAAGAAGTAGTTACTAGCCCTTGCTGATTGGCTAAGATAACGAAAACCAGCGAAAACTCACTGATCTGGCCGACCGCCAAGGCGGTTTTAAAACTAGTGTGCTTGGTATAGTTCATCAACCCCATTAGCATCAGCACGACTAACGGTTTGAATATGATAACTACGGCGCTGGCAAATAATATCAGATGCAAGTTGCGTCCCAGACTGCCGAAGTTTATTCGGGTCCCCAACGAGATGAAGAACACGACTATGAAGAAGTCTCTCAGCGGCCGCAGGCGGGCGCTCATTTCCTGAGTAAAGGGCAGTGAAGCCAGCGAAATACCGCCCAGCAAGGCGCCGATCTCGATGTTAAAACCGGCTTTTTGGAATAGTGCGGCCGTACCAAAGCCCCAGCCCAGTGCAAACAGGAACAGGGCTTCTTGGCTGCCGCCGATCAGTTTCTGCAGACGCGGTAATACCAGCTGGCTGATCGCAAACATAGCAATAGCTAAAACCCCGCCTTTGACAACCAAACGGCTTAGGCTGTCTAGCGAGAGGTGGCCATGGCCATTGGCAGTTAGTATTATCAGAGCCAGCATGGCCAACAGGTCCTGGACTAACAGCAAACCGATTGAGATTTTGCCGTAAAGCCGAACCTGCTCTTTTTTATCGCTGAGCAGTTTTAGGATAATAATAGTACTACTAAAAGACAAAGCCGTGCCAAAGATAATTGACTCGCTCTGGTTTAAATTAAACAGCCGGCCGCCGGCCCAGCCCAGAATTATGGTTAAGCCGACCTGGATGACGGCAGTGATGGAAGCTACTTTGCCGACTTCTTTAATAACTCTCGGGCTCAGGCTTAAACCGATTATGAAAAGCAGCAAGGCGACGCCTATATCCGAAAAGGCCGTAAAAGTGGTTTGGTTTTTAACTAAATGGAACAGAGCTGGTCCAACAATTATACCGGTCAGAATGTGGCCGATTATCAGTGGCTGCCGAATCAAGCGCATGATTAAAGCCATGCCAGCCGCAATCGCGATGACTAAGCTGAGTTGTGCAAATATAGCATCGGTACCCATGTTTATCTTTAGATCTTTACCCTGTAGAAAGTCTAGCACATTTGACAGCCTGCTTATGCTTGTGCCATCATAGAATCACTTTTTGTGGCGGGAATAGCCGCCGCGGGAGACAAAAATTAAAAAAAGAGGTTGAGGAGGCCGACTAGCATCATCTGCTAGTTATTGCGTTTCAAATAAAAATGCCAGTCAAAATAAAATATTTGAGTTCACGAGGTGTAAAAATAAAAGTCGAAATTCGCCGACCGCCCTGGCAGCAGTTTCTTCTATATTGAAAAAAACTTATTGCTGCGAACCGATCACTGGGCGATAAAGTTGCAATTTACGAAGTGGCTTTAGTGCCTGTTTTTTGGGTGATGGCGGCGTTAATGTACTGTTCAAAACTCGACAAAGTAGGAGTAGGTTGGATCTGTTGTCCGTCTAAGAAAAATGTTGGCGTTGCCTGCTGGGCACCTGTTTTGGCAAAGGCCGCTAGGTCGGCATTGATCGTATTGTTAACCTGAGAACCTGAAAAGTCAGTTTTAAATTTAGCGATGTTCAACCCTATCTGCTGGGCATAGGTTACGAAATAAGATTCCGGGTCAGATGCGTTAACCCATTGTGATTGGCTGGCGTATAGAGCATCGTGCATTTGCCAGAACTTCCCCTGCAAGGAGGCAGCTTCGGCGGCTCTGGCCGCCGCAAAAGCGTTTAAGTGGATCTCGGTTAGGGGTAGGTTCCGGAACTGGACATAAATCTGATCATTATATTTTGAAGCAACTTGATTAACGATTGGATAAAACTCGCTACAGTAGGGGCATTCATAATCACCATATTCAAGAAGCGTTACCTTGTCACGACCCAGTCCTTCAATATGCTGGGACGGGCTGGTGCTGTTTGAGGAAGAAGTTGAACCGGGATTACTTTTTCCGCCACTGAGCCAATAAATTCCACCCAGTACTATGACCACCGCTATTAATATTCCCCAGAATCGTTTGTCCACACAGTTCTCCTTTATCTGTAAATTCTAGTATACCACGCTTGAGAGTTTTGAAATCACCCTTGGAGCGAGTTACTATGATGACATGGTTAGACTAATAATTTGCGTGCTGCTGTTGGTACTGGCTTGTCTGGCGGTAACTTTAGACAAAACTTATTACAAAGTTTCTTTAAAGGAATTAAAACGCCGCGCTAGAGCTGGCGATAGGCGCGCCAAACAACTGTACCGGGCTGCCGCTTACGACACGACACTTCAGTTGCTGCTGTGGTTTATTATCGTGGCATCTGTTGCTGTGAGCATAGTTTTGTTGACGGGTATTGTGGCTGGCTGGCTGGCAGCGATTGTAGGCATATTAATTATCTGGCTGGCATTTTTATGGTTACCGCATAACCGAGTATCTGATTTGGCGGAGCGGCTAACATTGATGCTGACCCCGTTGCTGGTTTGGTTATTGCATTATATGCATCCAGCCCTGTCGCCGGTCTCAAAAATTGTCTATCGTTCCAGAATTTCATCTACCGGCATCTTCAGCAAAGAAGATTTGCTGGAACTGCTGGATTGGCAGAAAGAACAGCCGGGTAACACTATACCACCCGCAGAATTGGAAATAATGCGTAGCAGCTTATTGTTTGAGGACAAGAAAGTCGGCGACGTACTAATACCCAGGCGGATAGTTGATGTAGTTGATGTGGATGAAGTAATTGGGCCGGTCTTGTTAGGGGAACTGCACCGGAGCGGCCATTATCGGTTCCCGGTATACAGCGGCAAAAAGGACAATATTGTCGGCACATTGTTTGTTAAGGATGTGCTGAAACTGGCTGAACAAGGCGGGCGGGTGAAAGATGTTATCAAGCGTGATGTCTGCTATGTTCATGAAGATTTTTCGCTGGGCCAGGTTTGGCAAACTTTTATTAAAACCAAGCATAATTTATTTATCGTCGTCAACAGTTTCGAAGAATTTGTTGGTATTATTACCATAGAAGATGTTATCGCTCAGGTTATCGGCCGCCCGCTGATCGATGAGTTTGATAAACATGATGATTTACGGACCGTCGCAGCGCTTAAGGCTAAATCGGAGCACGAGGAACACATAGCTGAGTCAACTGAGATGAAAGAGATGGTAAAATAGCAGACATGAAAAGAGTTTTAGCAAAAGATCTTAAGTTACATATCGGGAAAGAAGTTTTAATACAAGGCTGGCTTCACAAAAAGCGGCTTTTAGGCGGCCTGACTTTTATTAACATTAGAGATCGCAGCGGACTAACGCAAATTGTAGTCCAGGACAAGGATGAAGTTAATAAATTGCGCGGCCTGCAGGTCGGTACAGTATTATCGGCAACCGGCAAAGTTGTAGAAGAAAGCCGTGCTCCGGCTGGCGGCGAAATACATGATCCCGAGATCACTGTCTTGGTCGCGGTCAAGGCCGAGCCGATCATAGAAATTGACAAACCCCTGAGTCATAAATCCGAAAACCTAGATACCTTATTTGATACACGCGGTATAGGACTACGCAACCTAAAAGAGCAAAAGATTTTTCATATCCGCTCAGGCATGCTTCGGCTTATCCGGGAGTTCTTGTATGGCCAAGATTTTATTGAAATTCAAACTCCAAAGCTTGTAGCTGGTGCGACCGAAGGTGGGGCAGAGGTATTCAAACTTGATTACTTTGGCAAAGATGCCTTTTTAGCTCAGAGCCCCCAGTTTTATAAGCAGATGATGGTTGGCGTTTTCGAGCGGGTCTTTGAAATAGGGCCGGCTTTTCGGGCAGAATTGAGCGCTACTACGCGTCACGTCTCAGAAGTTACCATGCTGGATATTGAAATGGGCTTCATAGATAGTCATGAGGATGTCCTTAACATGGTCCAAGATATGACCCACGCTGTTCTTACTGAAACCTATAAATTATTTAAATCTGAGCTAAGTGATCTGAAAGCTCCACCATTAGTAATTAAAGAAAGATTCCCTCGCTACAGTGTCCCTCGTGTCCACCAGCTTTACAGCCAAGCAACCGGGACAGACACCACTCACGAGAAGGACCTGATTCCGGATGAAGAAAAATGGATTTGTGACTACGCCGCCAAAAATGATGGTTGCGAAGCGGTTTTTGTAACCGGTTTCCCGGTCGAAGCGATGAAGTTTTACCACATGATCGATCCTAACGACGAATCGGCCGTACTTTGGGCGGACCTGCTTTTTCGGGGTCTTGAAATAGCTACTTGCCCTCAGCGTGAACATCACCACGAAAAACTAGTTGAGCAAATCAAGCGAGCTGGCATTGATCCAAACGACCCCGGCTTCAAGTATTACCTGCAAGCTTTCGAGCATGGGCTTCCGCCGCACGGCGGTTGCGGTTTTGGGATAGACCGGCTAGTCGAAAAAACGGTTGGGCTTAATAATATCAAAGAAGCAATTCTTTTCCCGCGCGACCTAAATCGTCTATCTCCTTAAACTTAAAAACCTCCCACACTAAATAAAATGTAGGAGGTTTTTTACTTTTTATTGTCCCGGTAAATTATCAGGGCATTATATGAATCGCTACTTATTTTTCAATAAGTAGTAAATAAATACACCCCACTAATTTGCCATATACGCAGGTTATGCCAGCTGACTTATGGTTGTCAAGAGCATAATCAATATTAAGTATATTTATAACTGTTGTGCTGTAAAACTTATCTGCTTATGCTAAAATAGCCAGCAGAAAATAGGCGCATATTACTAATTAAAACTAAAGGAATATTTTTATATTATGGACCCTCAAGCAAAACCTTCAGAACCCGACTCGGCTGACCCTGACGGCTTAACCGAACCAACAGTTCAACAACCCTCACTATCGTCACCAGCCAATCCGGTTACGCCGTCAGATGAGCCGGATACTAGCACTGAGCGAGATACTACCGTTTCTGAGCCAGAACCGACTCCGACGACTACCGACGATCTAAGCTCAAGTGATTTGACCTCACCGATGTCCGATCCCGACCCGAAACCGGCTGCCGATGACCTCAGTGAGCCTACAACCGATCCCGAACCAGAGCCGAAGTCTTCTGATGACCTGGATACACCGATGTCCGATCCCGACCTGAAACCGGCTGCCGATGACCTCAGTGAGCCTACAACCGATCCTGAACCAGCTGCACCGGCTGCAGATGACGACACGAGTACGCCTGCACTGGACCCGAAGCCAGCCGTTGATAGTCTAAGTACGCCAATGTCTGATCCTGAACCAAAGCCGCCTGCCGCCGATGACCTCAGCGCGCCTAGACTAGACCCGAAACCGGCTGCCGATGACCTCAGCGCGTCTTTGTCCGATGACCCAGTCCCCAGCAATGCTGATGTTACCAGTGATGATTCATTAAAAAATACTGATTTTTCACTCGCACCAGAAAATCCTTCAGAACCCGAGACTGATTCGACGAGCAGTTTATCGAATGACCCTGCTCCTTCGCCATCTCCATCTCACTCTTTTGGCGCTGACCCAATGGTTGTTTCTTCGCCGCCTCCATCCGTTAACGATCCGACTCCACCATCAACACCTCCAGCTTCTGATCCGCCGGGAGCCACAACACCGTTGCCGTCTAACTTAGCTGGTCCGGCCCAGGCTCAGTCAAAGAAGAGCTTACCGATGGGCATCGTCATCATAGCGGTCCTTGTTGTCATACTAATTGCTCTGATAGTTTGGTTCGCTCTTGCTAAGCATTGATAAACATTCCGCTAACGACTCCTCTCAAGTTATTTCATCAATTTTGCCTAATTAGCTGCCAAAATCTTCCTAGACCGTGCCGCAGCGAGTCTTAAGGTTGTTAGTTTATCTATACAAACAAGGGCCGCCGGCTGCTTTGCTATATATCTCAATTATGTTATAATTATAATCAGTTAATAGGGACGTTTGATCAATGGGGTCAGAGCAAAATTATCAAGTTGATAGAGACGATAGCGAATCCGAAGATCAGGTCAAAAAACTCCGGAAGAATCGGTCAAAAGCGCCAGCGCCAAAACCCCGCGAACAGGGTGGTGAAGTTAATGCGAAAAAACCAGAAATCATTAAAATCCCAACTAATTCTGGCAAGTCATCTGCCGCTGAAAGAGCCGGTCATGGCATACTGCTTGAAGAAATAACTGATTTGCAGGTTGAATATCGTCACGGCCGTGAAGGGCAAACGGTAGTGATAGACTTAAATGATGTTGGTCTGGAGCAAGAGATTCCTCTTGTACCCTGGAGGCAAGTTCGCAAAACTCAACAACCGGATTTCCGCCGGGAAGAAATAATAGCTATCCCGGATTTTGATCAAGAATACAAAGAGTCGGTTTCAGCCACAGCCGACTCCTTTGAGGACATGGTTAGTGAAGTGTTGGCATCAGGGCCAATTAATGAACTTGAAGCTGCACAAAGCACGGAGTTGGATGCTGCCCAAGAGTCTAGGAGAAGTTATGCCGAACAAGCTGTTTCCACCGCCACTGCCCGCCAAGTTGCCTCATCCACATTTAATCAACTAAGTAGTTTGCATGACCGACCGCACCGGGATCAGCCGACTGCGAAAACCTCTCCTATTGTCGCGGCAAACCGGGCCCAAATTACGTCCGCATCAACTGAGCGGCTTGATGGTTTATCAGCGGACTTATCTAATATTCTATCCACCCCAGAAACACCAGCCGACCCCGTTAATCAGTACGCAGATCGATTTAGCCCGCCTGAAGTTGTCGGTGACGACCAAACGGAGAACGAACTACCGCCTGGCCATAGAATTGAGCATAGTGTCTGGCATAGTATCGAAGTTGATTCTAGGACTGGACATGCTGTAGAGAAACCGACTTTTGCATATGGGCATGAATTTAACCGCGAACAAGCACCCGAGCACAAAGAACAGTCTGATGAAGAAATTGCAGTTGCCAGTGGTCAGCTTGGTGTTGGTGGCAGTACGAATATTGATATGCAGTCCTCTTCGCCACTTTCGTTTTCACAATCGCTCGGCCCGGACCGGTTTGCCCCAGATCAGAGTTCAAGCTTTTCTAAGCTCAGCCATATTGAACTTCCCGCCAATTTGCCCCCCGGCTTCATGACGGATGTCTGGCTTTGGATATTACTGGGAGTAATTGTGACGGTCGACCTGATTGCAATATTTGGCTAAAATTTCTTCAAGTTTTGCCGAAGCCACTCGTCTAAGCTGTCGCCACCACCACCGCACATAGCTACTACCATGGCATTATCCTTTAGGTGTTCTCTGATGATATTTATGAGTTGGGCATCTTTCTTTTGAGGTATTGCCAGGGAAGGATTATCTAGATGGGCAATTAGCTCGGCCGGTTTAAGCAATTTTTGTTTGGGGTCTTCTCTGGCTAAATAACTTGGGAGCCAGTAAACCTGAGCGGCACCTTCAAAACAATCTTTGTATTCATCTTTGACAAAATGCTGTCGCCGGTTGGTCAGTGGCTCATATACCACAACCAAGGGCTGATTATTGACAGCAGCCATTTCTGTAGCCACACTCATAGCTCCCCTGATCTTTTCAGGCGTATGCGCGTAGTCGCTAAACAGATTCTTTTTTAGGCGTTCCATCCGCCTGGACAGCCCCGGGAAGTAATTAACATAGCGGACCAGCTTGCCAATCGGTTGATCTGATAGTCTGTGGACTGCCTGTACGGCCAGCCATGCGTCCAGACGGTTATAGCGGCCCTTGAGCTGGATTAACTCAATAATCGGGCTATCGCTGTCAAAAACGATAAGATTGGCGGGCGAGTCTAGCTGCAGGTAATCAAAGTCCTCCTGCCACAATATTGTCCGTTGGCTCTGGCTTATATATTCCCGGAAAGCAGATTGATAATCTTCTCTGGTTGGGAATATTTCATGGTGGTCCCAGCTGACACCGGTGACGATACTCAGATAAGGATTAAAAGCCAAAAAATTACGGGCAAATTCATCAGCTTCATAAATGAAATATTTTGACCCGGCTGTGTAATGGCCCATATCGCCAAACGACATTTTTGCCCCCACGGAATGGCTGATCGGCAGACCGACTTGCTGACACAACCATATAACCATGGCGGTGGTGGTAGTTTTACCATGAGTCCCGGCAATCCCGACCATTTTTAATTTTTTCTGCTGCAGAATGAAATTAATTAACTCACTACGCTCAGTACTCTTAATCTTATTCTTTTCGGCAAAAACCAGCTCAGGTGGACGGCTGTTTTCTAGAGTAACGGCCGTCGAGTAAACCAACCAATCAATTGGCATATTATTGTGAACAGCGGCAATTTGCTGG
The DNA here is from genome assembly GCA_035510795.1 of Patescibacteria group bacterium. Lineage (GTDB taxonomy): Bacteria > Patescibacteriota > Saccharimonadia > Saccharimonadales > UBA4665 > DATKGL01. The sequence goes on along the minus strand of DATKGL010000024.1, from coordinate 23,753 downwards.
GACGACTGACCTATGTGAATATTGGTGACTCCCTTTTTTTTAAGGTAATCAATGTACTGGGAGGCTTGCTTATCAGAACCCGACACGACGAAACCGGCCTGCTTTGCAATCAAGGCTAGCGGACCGATAGCTGTTCCACCGATACCAGAGAAGTAAATATGCATGACTACAGTCTACCATGCTTATGCTACACTGAAATTACAATCGGCCATAAAATACAGATATGACTAAACTCAAATTGCATCACTATTGGACAAAAATTAAATTGGTTCGTCCATGGTACGTTCTGGTCCTGCTATTAATAAGTTGCATTGTTAGCGTTAATGCCCTGCGCCAGAATAACCTGACTATGATTAATCTCCGTAATGATGTTTATCAGGCAGATCAGCACAATACGGATGTCGAACAAGCCTTAAAAAATTTACAGGCTTACGTTGTCGCCAATATGAATACCAGTCTAACAAACGGCAACAGCTCTGTTTATCCGCCTATCCAACTGAGCTATACCTATGAAAGACTAGTTGAAGCTTCCCAGTCTCAGAGCCAAAACGAAAACACTCAGATATATACCAATGCTCAAACTTATTGCCAGCAGGTAGATCCGGTAGATTTTTCCGGCCATAACCGTGTCCCTTGCATTGAGCAATATGTCGAGAGTCACGGCATTAGCGTGCCCAATATTTCACCCAGCTTGTATGAGTTCGATTTTGTATCACCGACTTGGTCGCCTGATCTGGCCGGCTGGTCACTAGTAGCCAGCACAATGCTGCTGTTACTGTTTATCAGCCTGGTGATTGCCGGCAAGTGGTTATCTAAGTCAGATAGTTAAAACTGTTACTTGGTCGTAGTGCTACCAGTGGTTGAGGGTGTGGTGGTCGCGGGTGTGGTAGTTGAGCTACTTGTAAGAGCTGCGCAGTTTGCGCCTTTCGGGTTCTGTTTCTGGTATGAGAGGATGGACTGAGCGACTTTACCGGTGTTTTGTAGGTTTTCCCACCAGTTAACGCTGGACAGGTTTATCACCATTTGGTTGTAGGGAGTATCAACCTGGCAGACTAACGGCTGGAGAGTGATGCTGCTGGTGCTGCTGGTGCTGGCTGGGATGTAGTAGATGTCATAAAGAACCAGATAGTTCGAGCTTATATCTTTAACCTGACCAAAATAAATCTGGTCGCCGCTGGTTGAACCGCCAATGCTAACATCTACAGCCTGGAAGTCGTTCTTGTTAACATAGCTGTACTGATTAACGTTGGAATAGTGAATCAGAAATATAGACCCGACCGCAATGATTGCCAGAGCGAATATAAACAGTACCGCCCCAAGACGAGCCCACTTATTAAAATCGCTTGATTTGTTTTTGTTGTGTCTTGGTGGACCCACGCTTTCCAAAGGTACGGCAGGGGTACCTAATGGTTGATGATTACCGCGGACTGAAAAATCCATAATTACCTCTTTTGTTAATGTTAAGTATACGCAGATAAGTTTAATACATAAGCACTGTCTGATGCAATCATAAAGCCAAAGAAACAGAAAAAGAGTTGACAAACGAAAACCTAACAGAGTATGTTAGGGGTACACTAAATAATTTAGGAGAGGGAGTAAGTCAGACAATGGCATACAAGCACACAAATTCAAAGGGTGTAACCTACTACTTAAACTCAAAGAAAGTTACACTGCGTGGGGGCAAGGAACAAACTATTTATTACTTTAGCAAGGACCAGCGCCCAGAGGGCAGTGATTTACCCGAAGGTTTCATAGTCAATGAAAACCCGCGAAACGGTTTCTTGACTGTTAAGCGCAAATAATCGAATAGCTGATTCGAAAATACGCCTATTTTTATAGGCGTATTTTTTTGATCAGATTATAGTTATCTGATAAAGTTTTATAACATGTCAGAAGTTATCCTAAAAGTTAATAAAATCCGTAAAGTCTACGGCGACAATGAAGTTGTTAAAGGTATCTCCTTTGAGGTGAATAAAGGGGAAATTTTTGGTATTTTAGGTCCCAATGGAGCCGGTAAAACCACGACCCTTGAGATGATTGAGACCCTTGTGCCGATAACTGGCGGCCAAGCTTTCATTAACGGCATCGACGTATCCAAGGACCCGCAGGCAATTAAACGGATTATTGGTGTCCAGCCCCAGACCCCGGCCTTTATGGATAAAGTTAAACTGACCGAATTACTTGAGATGACAGCTGCTTCCTACGGAGAAAAAGTTGATAGCGCTAAATATCTGGCCGACGTTGATCTGGCCGATAAAGCCTCAAGCTATATTGAGCAATTATCGGGCGGGCAGAGGCAGCGTTTTAGTATTGCGGCGGCGCTGGCCCACCAACCCGAAGTCTTTATCATGGACGAGCCGACTACCGGACTTGACCCGCAGGCTCGGCGGAATTTATGGGAGTTGATTCAAAAAATCAGCTCACGGGGCATTACCATTCTTTTGACGACCCACTATATGGAAGAAGCAGAACTGCTTTGCCACCGGGTAGCAATCATGGATAACGGCAAAATTATCGCTCTTGACTCGCCCAAAGCGCTCGTGAAAAAGCTTCTGGACAAGGGTTTCAAGAAAGAGCAGCACGTTAACCAGGGAGCCAGTTTAGAGGATGTGTTTATAGATCTTACCGGTAAGGAGCTTCGGGAGTAGAAATGAAGAAGAAATTATATACCGTTATTGTTTTTGCCAAGATCTCCGTCAGGCGTTATTTCCGCGACAGAGTTGCTATTTTCTTTACTATTGCTTTCCCACTTATTTTTCTGCTGATCTTCGGGACCATATACGGGAAGAGCAGCAGTACGTCCTTTAGAGTTGTCGTATTTAACGAGTCGCATAGTCAATTTTCCAGACAATTCTACAACGAGCTCAAAGGCAGCAAGCTCTTCAAGATTAAGTCCGGCATACCTAATCTGGCTCAAGCTGACCAGCAAATGAGCCGTGGCGAAATCGATGCCACGTTGGTTATGCCACCCTCGTTTGGGGGACAAACAAATACGGCCTACCCGACTGGTCAGATCATCGAATATTATGACGAGAATTCAGCCACAGCCGCCCAAACACTGGAATCAGTCTTGGATGGTATTACCGCCAAGACAAACACCAAATTAGTTGCCACCCAAGTGACGCCGTTTAGCGTAAAAGCAGTGCTGACTAACAAGGGCGGACTAACCACATTTGATTACACATTTTCTGGCTTGCTTGGTTTCACAATTATCGGACTTGGCATATTCGGCCCGGTCAATACGTTCCCCGAACTAAAGAAACAGGGTGTACTGCGACGCCTGCACGTATCGCCCCTCAGAGTCTGGCAGTATTTTTTGGCAAACGTCTTGTCGAATTCTGTTGTCGGGCTTATCTCGGTAGCGGTAATGTTTGTGGTGGCCAAACTTGTTTTCGGGTTCCATATGGACGGCAACTACCTGACACTGGCTGTCGTAGTGATTCTGGGTATCTTTACTATATTTGGTATTGGTTTGGCGATTGGCGGCTGGGCTAAAAATGAAAATCAGGCAGCGCCACTGGCAAATATTATTGTTTTCCCGATGATGTTTTTGACTGGAGTCTTTTTCCCGGTGTTTTTAATGCCAAACTGGCTGCAGCATGTTTCTAATTATCTGCCTCTGACGCCTGTGATTAATAGTATCCGCATGGTGATAACAGAGCATGCCAGCTTGATAACCATCGATCATCAGCTTGGTCTGGTTGTTCTCTGGGCGGTGGTAATTTATGCCATAGCCTTCAGGGTATTCCGGTGGGAGTAAGCTCTAAGGGGTTGAAAAATTATCTCTAGCGTGTTATAATATTCAGATATGACTGAAACATTTAGGCCGCCAACTTTTGACGAAACACAATCCCCGGATGGTGATGTTTTACCTGCCCAAACAGGCTCAAATTCTCCAATATATCCCAAGCTTAGTCCGGAACATCGAGCCAACGCAAATTATCAGGGTCTAGTGGATACACACGGCTTAGCTGCACCAAATAGCGATCCTCGAGGCGTTAACCATGCCGCAGAACTGCTGAGGGGCAGAAGCCCCGTGACCCCAGTTGAGTATTCGCCTACAGCTACCACCGACTATCTTGAGGGGCGAGAACAAATATTAGGGCCTGAAGATTCAAAAAGGAACTGAGAAGGTTAAAAAGTGCCCCCTGTAAGGCGAGAATTACCAGGCCAAGGCTTGTTATTCAATCCAAGTGAGTTGGAGGTTCTTGAACCTGTACCGCAAATAGTGTTATCAGAAAGAGCCGCTCCCGGCCGAATGCTTGGACACCGCGCCATGAGCTTATTGAATTTGTCTCCGGAAAACTTCACTGATATTACTCAGGAAACTCTTCAAGCAATAGCAGTCCCTAGACTTGAACAAGACTTATATGGACCGGGCAAACGAACGATATCGGGCTTAGCGCTTAATGCAGTCGAGTATGGAGCTATGGTAAGGTGGGCAAAACCACTACGAACTGCCGGTGAATCTAGGACAGAAGAACGCACATTGGAAACTCGTCCGGATCGCAAGCGAGGCAGGATATATCGTGCAGGTGCCCACAATCTCGAAAATCAAATTGAAAAATCGGAAGTAATAGTTCGAGGGCTAGTCAATGAACGTTTCCGCTTAGCTCGTTATCAGGCCGAAGTTGAGGGTCTCCCGTGGCGGGCTCATATGGATCAGGCAGCACAGCTGGAGCTATATCGACAAGTTGTAGATTTTAGTTTTATGAACATCATTGAAGTAGTAGCGCACCGTAGAAAATTATCACCAGTAGAGACCCAACAGTTAAAAGATGGCCTGGGTTATCGACTAACAACCACCCCGCAAGCAGAACTGAGCCAATATTTAAAGGATATGACAGGATTGGCTGTTCGCTATACTGATAAACGCACACGACTGTTTAAGAACAAAGTACAAATTGCGCGAACCGCAGCCACAGATTCAAGAAAAGATGCAAGAAAATTTGACGACTCGAAATAAACTGCCCAAACCGTTTTTTGTCTTAGCGCCGATGGATGATGTAACAGATACAGTTTTTCGGCAGATAGTTGCTGATTGCGCCCCACCAGACCTATTCTTTACCGAGTTTGTGAATGTCGATGGACTGCAAAGCCCTGGCCGAAAAGCACTGCTGAAAAAGCTGCAGTTTACCCCCAAAGAGCAACCGTTAATCGCTCAGATCTGGGGTAAGAATCCTGAGAATTACTTTAAAACCGCTCAAGAGCTGATAGATATGGGTTTTGCCGGCATTGATATTAATATGGGCTGTCCGATTAAGGACATCGTTAATAATGGCTGCTGCTGTGCGCTGATAAACAACCGGCCCTTAGCGGTTGAGATCATTAAAGCAACTCAAGCAGGGGCTAATGGTAAACTACCGGTTAGTGTAAAAACCAGGTTAGGCTTTAATGAAATTGACTTGAGCTGGCACAAACTGCTCCTAGAACAAGGACTTGATTATTTGACTATTCATGGACGAACCCGTCGCCAAATGAGTAAAGATGAAAATAATTGGCAGGCTATCGAAGATATAAGAAAAATGAGAGATAAAATAGCCCCAGCAACTTTGATTATCGGTAATGGTGATGTCGCCAGCCGGCAGCAGGGGCTTGAACTAGCTAAAAAACACAATCTTGATGGGATAATGATTGGCCGGGGAATTTTTAATGATCCTTTTGTTTTTGCTCAGGAGAGCCCTTGGCCTAATTATTCTAAAACGCAAAAGCTAGCTTTATTCAAAAAACATATTGAACTGTTTACTGCAACTTGGAGAAGTGAGCGTCCCACCAATCAGCTAAACAAATTCTGCAAAGTATACATTAATAGTTTTGACGGAGCTAAGGAACTTCGTGAAAAAATGATGGCCACAAAATCAACTACTGATTTGGTACAAATGGTGGGGATGCCTGGACTTGAACCAGGGACCAATCGGTTATGAGCCGACTGCTCTAACCACTGAGCTACATCCCCGTCACTACACGATCAGAACAGAGATGAGTATAGCAGATTTAGAATTGGGTTTATAATTCTACTGAGCATGTTCTATAAAATAAAAAACTATTATCAAAGTATTAACTGGGAAAGCCTTCGCAATCTAAAGACAATCGGCTTGATTGTTTTCGCGGTAGTTGTTTTATTGATAACTTGGAGTGGCGTAAAGACTATTCAATCGAATTATGATTTACAAAAACAGATTTCTGCCATTCAACAACAAAATCAAGTTCAGCTGCTGGAGAACGAAAATCTTCAGCTTGAAAATGATTACTACAATACCAATCAATATCTGGAATTATCCGCCCGCCAAGAACTAGGTTTGGGCGCATCAGGAGAAACCGAATTGATTGTTCCTCAGTCAGTTGCATTAGCGCATTTGTCTCCTGCCTCAGTAAGCCAGACCGCGGGGGCCAAAATGAATTTTAACCAGCCTGAATATCAGAAGAACTTTGAATCCTGGATGAATTTCTTTTTACATCGATCGAATAACTCTGATTGACACAATCACCTCTGTTAAGCTATAATCAACCTAAGTTCAATTTTATCGCGGGGTGGAGCAGCGGCAGCTCGTGTGGCTCATAACCACAAGGTCGCAGGTTCGAGTCCTGCCCCCGCAACCAAGAGTAACTTAACCTCTGAAATGCATTCAGGGGTTTATTTATAATCACTATTCATAGATTTGAACTAGTTAAAAGCTTATTTGGCTTGCGTATTTTCGTTTCAGCGCAAAAACTGTTCATACATTAAATAGGAAAGCTTAAGAAATGTACTTGCTTACTGCAGGGGCAGTGATATAATTCCGAATAGCACAAGCTAAAACAATAAAGTAACAGATGATAAAATTGACAAACATTAGTTAATTTGTTATAATAATATATGTTGCTAGCAAAAACAAAAAAAGAAAAAGAAAGGGATAAATGAAAAGCAATCTAAGTTTCGAATTTACTCCTACAAAAAGTAAACGTATTTTGGCAGTAGATAAATTGCTAGTTAAAGCCTAAGTACTATGTTTACACTAAAAAGAGCTCCTATTATAGGGGCTCTTTTATTCGCGGTCGGGACCGAAGACAACGTATCTGTTAATATTACTTAGTAAGACAGGATTTCCTAGAATACCCATAAAATGAATCTTGATCTCCTTAGCCAAAATTTGATTTTAATAATATGTTCGTTAGTTACGGCTGTCGCCGTCTATTTGATATCAAGATTATTTGCTAAAGATAGACGGAAAGCTAAACCTAAAAAAAGATCAAAGAAACAAAAAGTTAAAGCCCAGCAAATACTAATAATCTGCACTGCAACGATTGCCGTGAGCATTCTTGCGGCATTTATTCTTAAACTTTTATTTGGTTATTGGACCGACAGCCCGCTTCCTGACTCATTCATATTTATGGTGCTGCCATTTACGCTTAGTTTAACTTTGTTAGCCCTTGCTATCCGATTCAAACCCAAACTATGGATAATAGCTTCGGGCTGCGTCTTCTGCAGTTTAATTTTTTCCTTACTAATCGTTAATAACTATTATCGTTTTTATCCTACTTTGGGTGAATTATTTAATAAAAATGCTAATGTTGAGGAAATTGGCCGGAACCAAAGGGGCATTTATATTAATTTTTCTCACTCCTCTTCGTCAAATCACCCCCAGACCAACACCCTAGAGACTGAATTAAGTTCCGTCGGTGGTCAAACGACAGCCGGCAAGGTCTATAGTTTAAATATCCCAGGTACCGTATCTAAATTCAAACCCAGAGGAGCGTATGTTTATGTGCCGGCAGTCTACAGCACAGTTACTGATATCAATCTCCCGGTAATCGTTTTAACAACTGGTTATCCGGGCTTGCCGGAGAATTGGCTGGGCAGTGGGCTCGAGAATACTATGGATCAATTCGCCCACACGCACGAAGGCATAACTCCGTTAGTTTTTATGGTCGATAATTCCGGCTCATTGACCAACGATACCGAATGCGTTAACAGCTCGCAGGGAAATGTTGAGACCTATTTGACGACCGATGTCCCTAACTTTATTAAGGCTCATTTCCGCGTTATCAATAATCCGGCTAACTGGGCAATCGGAGGCTTAAGTATGGGCGGAATGTGCAGCGTGATGTTAACCTTGCGCCATCCTGACGTTTTTCATTATTTCATGGATTACGGTGGAGAAATTGGGCCGGAGATTGGCTCCAAACAGAAAACCGTGGACGATTTATTTAGCGGTTCAGAATCGGCCTGGGCGGCACACCAGCCTGACTTATTGTTAACCACCAAAAATTATAAGAATCTCGGACTTGGCGGTTTCTTCGGTGATGGTAATGAGGATAGCCTGTCGGTAACTCAGGCTCAAAGCGACCTGGTAACTGATTCCCAGAATGCCGGCATCGAAACAATCTCTGAGACAATTAATGGCCCACACACCTTTAATGTCTGGCAGCAATTATTCAAAGATTCATTGCCCTGGGTATCCAATCGAATTGGCGCCACCCAGTGTGGTTCAGTTTGTATTTAAGCTGAGTTCAACTTCGCATTAACCAAGATCATAGAAGGGTATGTTACACTAGTTACACTTTGACAATTTAGTAAATATAAAGAGTGCAGTGAGAGACCTAGCTCAATGACCTGCCAGCAACCCGTATTGGACGGGTGCTTCATCTAGCCCGCTAGCGGAGAAGATATTTTGGACCAATAAATCCTTTCCCTGGCTTGCGGTAGAAAGGATTTTTTATGAATTTACGGACGGCGGAATCAGTTTCCCCCAAACATCCTGATAAAATATGCGACCAGATATCTGATAGCATACTGGATGCGGCGCTGAGACAAGACCCTAACTCAAGAGTTGCTGTCGAAACTGTCGGCGGCCATAAACTGCTTGTAGTGATGGGAGAGATTACTAGCCGGGCCAAGGTAAACTATGAACAAATTGCTCGCCGTTTCGTCGACGATAGCTATGAAGTAAAAGTAAAAATCGTTCACCAAAGCCCTGAAATTGCCCAAGGGGTTGATATTGGCGGAGCTGGTGACCAGGGTATAATGGTCGGCTATGCTACAAGCGAGACTGAGAATCTAATACCTCTGGAGGTTGATCTTAGTCGTTCACTTAATCGTTACTTGTTTAGCAAATTTCCATATGACGGCAAGACTCAAGTTACAACTAGCGATGGCAAAATAGTGGCCGTAGTAGCAAGTTTCCAAAATGTTCTAAGGGCTCAACTCGAGAATGAAGTTCGTGACTGGCTGAAAGAGCAACCAATTAAGCCGGTGCTAAAAGTATTTACCAATCCGGCCGGCGACTGGGATATTGGCGGCTTTGATTCAGATACAGGTTTAACCGGCCGTAAAATTGCCGTTGACAGCTATGGCCCACGAATCCCTATCGGCGGTGGGGCATTCAGCGGCAAAGATGCCACCAAAGTGGATCGTTCTGCTGCTTATATGGCCCGTAAAGTAGCTGTTGACTATCTCCGAAAGCGTGACGCCAAAGAGACATTTTGTTACCTGGCATATGCAATTGGCGTGTCCGAACCCGTAGAGGCGGTTGTGCTGGTAGACGGCGAAGAAGAAGCTGTTCGAGGCTATGATCTAACCCCAAAGGGTATTATTGACTTTCTACAACTGCAACTACCGCAATTTGAAGAAACTGCCAAATACGGGCACTTTGGCAATGCTTTTAGCTGGGATAAATAATATTTTTGCCTGAATAAATTAACCGATAATCGGTAGCGGGAAGCTCTCTTCCAGGTATTTTCTGTAGAGATTGATGTCATCAGAGTGGCCAAACGCTAAATCATCGAAAGCCGGTAGATTTGACCAATTGAACCATTTTTGTTCATCTGACTCCCAGTCAGCTTCACCCACCTTTTTGGTGGCGGTACAAAAGTACACAAAAACTATATTTTGGCGATCTTCATGACGTCGGTTGGGGTTATCATTGACCCTAAACAAGGTTAAGTCTTTGATCTCCCAGCCAGTTTCTTCGAGGGTTTCTCTAGCGGCAGCCTGCTCGGTCGTCTCGTCTCGCTCGACGTAGCCACCGGCTAACGCCCATTTGCCACCTTCTATCAATTTGCGAGCTCTCTTTACTAAAAGTACCTTATTGTCTTTCAGCACAATCGTGTCTACCACGACATGACGCAGGGAGCTTTTATTACCGTTTTCAAACGTGCAGTTTATCATCTCTTTTCATCATAACAGAGCAAAATAAAAAATGATCCTCTACGTATGGGTCATAAAGCTTGGATTTGGTAGGCTTGAAAGGAACGAATTGGAGCCAAATAAAACAAGAGCTCGTAATAATGTGGGAAATAGCTAGATTAGAGCTTGACACATAACACTGGAGTAGTGTACACTAATAACACTATGAAGAACATTACACTTTCTGCCCCCGAAGGATTAATAAACCAGGCTAGAAAACGAGCTACTGCTAAAGGTACAACTCTGAATCAAGAGTTTCGGGACTGGCTAGCCTCTCAGACCATAGACAATGCAGAGCGGCTTTTGCGCTATCAAAGGCTTATGAAACAGTTATCTCATGTTGATGCAGGCCGCCACTTCACTCGCGAAGAAATGAACGAGCGCTAAAATGCCAGTACAAGATAGCGTATTTTTTGATACAAATGTGTTAATTTATCAGTTTGATAAGACTGCACCCCGGAAGCAAAAACGGGCAGTAGAGCTAATAGAGCAATACGGTTTTGACGGCAAAGCAATGATTAGCACGCAAGTTGCCCAAGAGTTTATGAATGTTGCCTTAAAAGGCTTTGCCATAAAACTGTCACCAGCTGAGCTAGAACTAGTCATAGATGACTTATTAAAGCCACTTTGCGCTCATTCACCAAACTTTGACTCCTATAAACGGGCACTAAAATTGTGTGCCTCCAATAGCATAAATTTCTATGATGCATTGATTGTCCAGGCAGCTTTAGATTGTGGTTGTGTAAAGCTTTATAGCGAAGATATGCAAGACGGCCAGCAATTTGATAGTTTAACGATAGTTAATCCATTTGTTTGAACGTGGTAGCGGCGAGTGGACTTGAACCACTGACCCCAGGCTTATGAGTCCTGTGCTCTGACCAGCTGAGCTACGCCGCCATATCAGTGTCAAAATATAACACTTTTGGTACCTGTTGACTACTGTTAAGATTATATAAGTAATGAAGGTTGAAGTTGAACCTGGCCGATATATTGTTGCTGTATCAGGTGGAGTTGATTCAGCGGCCTTACTTGATATTCTATCCCGTCAACCGGGTCTAGAGTTAATTGTAGCTCACTTTGACCATGGTATCCGCCTTAATTCAGCCCTTGACCGGAAATTTGTTAAAAATATGGCGGGGAAGTATCAGCTTAAATTTGAATTTGAAGAAGGTGATCTGGGCCGAACCAGCAGCGAAGCTGAAGCCCGTCAAGCTCGTTATGATTTTCTCAATCGAGTCCGGGATCAGTATCAAGCCGATGCCATTATTACGGCTCACCACCAAGATGATTTAATTGAAACGGTAATTATAAATATATTACGGGGGACTGGCCGAAGGGGGCTGAGTTCTCTCGGTTCAACCGATAAGCTCAAGCGGCCGCTGCTCAATATCCCCAAAAAAGACCTAATTAGATATGCTCAAACTCATAACTTGACCTGGCGCGAGGATCCATCTAACCAGAATTTACAATACAAGCGTAACTATGTCCGGTACAAAATTGTGCCGTTACTTACTACTGCTGACAGAAAAAAATTACTGGATATTCTTCGCCAATCGGCTCATCTGAATAACTCGCTCGACGGGCAGATCAACAGTTTAATAAAACCAAATATTAGTTATAATAATCTGGACCGACAATGGTTTGCTAGCTTGCCGCACAAAGTGGCGAAGGAGGTGCTGCTTTATTGGTTGAGGCAACAAGGAATAACCGATTTGGATCGTCGGCAAGTCGAGTCACTAACCATTAATCTTAAAACCCATCGTCAGTTAAAACGTTTTTCGATTAATAATCAGACCTTTATAGTATTAACTAAACAGTATTTGGCACTCCAACGTATAGACCGCTAGCCAGCATCTGTTATAATCTGTATAATGAAAGTTTGTCATGGATAGATCACCTCTACGCTCACAAAATCGAACTCCCGGCAACAACCGGAACGGGTTTAGAAATGCCGGCTTTATTGCGCTTGTAGTTCTGTTTGCCCTAATAATCTTTGCGGCCTACTCTCAACCGAGTACCTTAAAACAAATTCCTCTGACGCAAGCTATCTCCCAAGCCAACAGCGGGCGGTATTCAAAAATTCTAGTCAGCGGCACAGAACTGGACATTACGCTGAAGGGGCAAAGCCAAGCCAGCTTAAAAACCTATGCTGACCCAAATACCAGCCTCAACCAGCAAGGTTTTAATTATTCAAAAACTACGGTTCAATACAAACCGTCCTCAAACACTACCTCAACTGTATTAACGCTAGGTCTTGAATATGTTCTGCCGATATTAATTATCGGTTTGTTGTTTTTCTTTATGCTGCGCAATGCCCAGGGTCAGGGCAACCAGGCTCTTAGCTTTGGTAAAAGCCGGGCCAGACTATACGGCAACGAAAAAGATAAGATTAGTTTTAAGGATGTCGCCGGCAGCGAAGAAGCCAAGCAAGACCTTGAAGAGGTTGTTGAATTTTTGAAATATCCTAAAAAGTTTGCAGCCATGGGTGCCCGCATACCGAAGGGGGTACTACTGGTAGGGCCTCCGGGTACAGGCAAAACAATGTTAGCCAGAGCGGTCGCCGGAGAGGCCAACGTTCCTTTCTTCAATATATCCGGTTCGGAATTTGTTGAAATGTTTGTGGGTGTCGGCGCCTCCAGAGTGCGAGATTTATTCGCCAAAGCCAAAAAGAATTCGCCTTGCATAATCTTTATTGACGAAATTGATGCTGTCGGCCGACGACGAGGAAGCGGTATGGGTGGTGGACATGATGAGCGAGAGCAGACCCTCAATCAGATCTTGGTCGAGATGGATGGTTTTGAACAGGATCAAAGCGTCATTGTTCTAGCTGCTACCAACCGAGCAGATGTACTTGATCCGGCTCTGCTTCGACCGGGACGATTTGACCGAAGAGTTGATATCGGCTTGCCTGACCGCAAAGACCGCGAAGCCATCCTTAAAGTCCATGTTGTGAAAAAACCCTTAGCAAAGGATGTGGATCTGGATGCCTTGGCTGCCAAAACTGCCGGAACATCAGGAGCGGATTTAGCCAACATAGTTAATGAGGCGGCAATCGTCGCCACCCGTAACAGCCACAATGAAATATCCGAACAAGACTTGACTGAAGCGTTTGAAAAAGTTGCTATCGGTCCGGAACGAAAAAGCAAAGTTATGAGTGATAAAGAAAAAGAGATTACGGCCTATCACGAATCAGGCCACGCCATCGTCGGCCACGTTCTTCCGGACAGCGACCTAGTCCACAAAGTAACTATTATTCCCCGAGGTGGTACCGGCGGAGTGACTTGGTTTATTCCGCCTGAAGATAAAAGTTATCACTCCATTATTGAATATAAAGATATACTGGCCAGAATGCTTGGCGGCCGAATAGCCGAAGAAGTAATTTTTGGTCATGATCGTGTTACTACCGGCGCTGGCAGCGATTTGCAAAAAGCAGCTGAACTAGCCCGGGATATGGTGGTGAACCAAGGAATGGGCAAGAAATTGCGCGACCAGGTTTTTCATATCGATGAAGGCATGATGCTTGAACGGCTGGTTCATGAACGTGATTATTCCGATGAAACAGCTAAGGTAATTGATGACGAAGTTGAGGGTCTTATCACTGAGGCCGCCCAGCGCGCCCGCTACGTCATTAAAGCCAACCGGGAACAACTGGAAATTCTTAAAACAAAACTATTGGAAAAAGAAACAATCAATGCCGACGAAGCTAAAGAATTATTAAAAGGGACGGTTATGCCCAAATCGGCGGCGCTCTATTAAGCTGGCCATTACAGCGCAGACAACTATATTTTGCTTGCTAAAAGTGCGAAAATAAGACGGATAAAGCATAGGTATTTTAATTGGGGTGTGATTATGGTAACCGACAACGACAATTCTGACCAAATCGAAAGCGACGGAGTTGTTTTACTGCTGCAGGTTCCCCGCACCAACGACAAGAAAGAATTAGCTGCCGAACAGATGTTTGCCAGCTTGCAGGGTTTATTAACCATGCCGGCAAAGGGCCTGTTCAAGTCCGCCCAACGGGAACGGATCAGCTGTGAAATCGCGGCGCTCAAAAAAAGGATTGGTTTTTATGTTTGGGTGCCGAATTATCTGAAAAGTTTCGTTGAGGAGCAAATCTATGCCCAGTATCCGACTGTTCAAATATCTGAAATTCCTGATTATACGATGAATCAAGAACAACTTTTTACAAGAGTTCTGACGACTGAATTAAAACTGACTTTCAACAGCGTACTGCCCATCAAAACATTTCAGAGTTTTGAGGTAGACCCTTTGGCGGCGATTACCGCTACACTGGCTAAATTTGGTGACGATGAAGAGGCCTGGATCCAATTATTGATCCGTCCGGCAGCCGCGCATTGGCACCGCCAAAGCGAAAAATATATAGCCGGGCTGAAAGGCGGTTCTTCTCTCTCCACCGTCGGCGTGTTATCGGCGCTATGGGCACCTCCCTCATCCAAAACAGAAGCTGGTAAGATAAGCGATTACGAACAGACCCGCGTCGCGGCCGCGGAAGAGAAGAGCCAAAAACTTGCTTTTGAAACCATAGTCCGGATAGTTTATCGAGGTAATGGCACGGAAGCTGAAGCTAAATTAAAGATGCAATCTATCATTGCCAGCTACAAACAATTTAACACTACCTATCTTAATGGCTTTAAATCTGGACGTGTTCTACATGACCGTTATGTTGAGGCGCTCTACCGGGCCCGGGAATTTAACAAGGGCAGCTTTGTCTGTAATATTGAAGAAATTGCCACGCTCTATCACTTGCCTCACACCAACGTCGAAACACCCTATATTTTATGGGCGATTTCCCAAACTGCTGAGCCGCCGGCCAATCTGCCGCTGGTAAGCGAGGAGTTTGAAGATACGGTTAGTCCGGTTGCTGCAACCAATTTCCGCGGGCACAACACTATGTTCGGTCTGCTCAGAACAGATCGTGGTCGCCACCTGTATATTATTGGCCAAACCGGCACCGGGAAATCGGCGCTGCTGGAACTGTTGACTATTTCAGACATGTACACTTCCTATGGCTTTGCGGTGATTGATCCCCACGGTGATTACGCGATAAATATCTTAAAACGCATCCCGGCTGAAAGAGCCAAAGACGTTATTTACTTCAACCCTGCCGACACTGATTACCCGATTGCCTTTAACCCGATGGAAGTTGAGGATGAAAAACTCAAGACGCATACCTGTTCGGAGCTGATCGGCGTACTAAAACGGATGTTTGATTCTTGGGGCCCAAGGCTGGAATACATTTTGCGTTACAGTATTCTGGCCCTGCTTGATTATCCGGACGCGACCATGCTGGACATAACCCGTTTGTTAACTGAGAAAAAGTTTCGTAATTCTGTTTTAGAGTATGTTAATGACCCGGTTGTGCGTAACTTCTGGACAGTTGAGTTTTCCAGCTGGAACGATAAATTTGCTGCCGAGGCAGTTGCCCCAGTTCTCAATAAAGTAGGTGCTTTTACGGCTAACCCATTAGTGCGCAATATTATCGGTCAGCCGAAAAATAGCTTCAGCATCCGGCAAATTATGGATCAGCGAAAAATCCTGATTGTTAATTTGCAGCGCGGTTTAGTCGGCGAAGATAATGCAGCTCTGCTTGGAGCTTTGCTGGTTACGAAGATACAGATGGCCGCCATGAGTCGGGCAGATATTCCGGCAGAGGAGCGAATACCGTTTTACCTGTATGTCGACGAATTTCAGAATTTTGCAACTGATTCTTTCGCCACAATTTTAAGCGAAGCCCGAAAGTATGCTCTTAATCTAACTGTCGCCAACCAGTATATTGCCCAAATGCTACCAGAGGTCCGGGATGCAATTTTCGGTAACGTTGGCTCGATTATTAGTTTCCGGACTAGTGCCGACGACGCCAATAGCATGCTGCGCTACTTTGAACCTAAGTTCACCGACCACGACCTGGTTCATATGCACAACCGGCATTTCGTGATCAGCATGACAATTGAGGGAGAGAAGATTCAGGCCTTCTCGGCCATCACTCTGAATTTACCGCCACTAGGGGAGGATTACAGCCAATCAATCATCGAACACAGCCGGGAATTATATGCTATCGGGCGATTCCGAGTCGAGAAGTATGTTGGTGAACGCTATCTAGGCGCTGCTACTCCTCACCAAGCAGCTCCAGCGATAACCCCCAATAACGAGGTAGAACCTCCCAAGGTTATTCCTAGTCCTGCCAAGCTGGCACATGCGGTCGTAGAAGGAGCTCTTGAGACTGCTGTGTCTGATCAGCCGAAGAAACGCCGCCGACGCCGCCGACGCTCAACTGGCCCAAGCATCGAACAAAACCCCAATACTGTACAGGCCACATCACAAGACCAGCTCCATGAGCTGGCTAGTGACCATACCGTCCACCTGCAAAACTAATTTATCAGCTAAAGTTATCTTGAAATGGTACTCTGGGCGCACTGAAATAAAATGAGCTAGCACTCTTGACTAACGAGTGCTAGTTGGTCTATTATTATAGCTATTGGCACTTGGCATAACCGAGTGCGAATAAGGAAGATGACTTCTAGACAAAAAGCTATTCTTAGTTCAATTATTGAACAATACGCCGAAGTAGCCTGCCCAGTTGGTAGCAGCCTGTTGGCTAAGGTTTTTAATGTCAGTTCAGCCACTATTAGGGCTGAAATGGCGGATTTGGAACGTCAGGGTTATATTACCCAGCCCTATACCAGCGCCGGACGCATTCCTACCGATAAAGGCTATCGTTTTTATGTTAACAATCTTGCCGGAACAGATCCGCAAGCTACATCGACTGACCGCAGAGGCGAAAAAGCCATTGCCGCCCGTGCCGTCAGCGGCGGCTTGCCGGAAAGGACTATCCGCAATACCGTTGATACCTTGGTTGAGCTAACGCATAATCTTGGACTGGCCACGATTGGCCCCCAGTTATATATGAGCGGACTTGGCAATCTGTTCGGCCAGCCGGAATTTCTACACAGCGAACAAGTACAACTGGTAGCTCAATTGCTGGATAATTTAGAACCCTGGCTCTATGAAACAGCGCCTAATGAGCCGCTGAGCGTATATATCGGCCGGGAAAATACAATTGGCAGAAGTGCCGGCTGCAGCTTAATTATCAGCCGTTTCCGCAGCCCCTATTCCGACCGCAGCTATATCGGTGTGCTTGGTCCGACTCGTCAAAGTTACCGCGACGTCATGTCGCTAGTCCGTCATGCCGGCGAGGCCTTAGAAGAGGTGCTGTATGAGTAAAGACAGTCCAAGACCAACTAAAACTGCCGATAAGACAGCCAAAGCTTTGCAGCAAGAAATCACTGAGCTTACCGATGCCCTGCAAAGGGAGCGGGCTGATGCCATAAATCTGCGTCGTCGCACAGAAGAAGACAGATCTCGGCAGGCAACCTTCGCTAAAGCCAATATAATTATCAAGCTGTTGCCATTTATTGATAGCCTGCAAAGAGCCGACCAGCACGTGCCGGCCGAACTAGCCCAGACCGACTATGTTAAGGGTATTCAAGCGACTTTCAGACAATTCGAGAAGCTCTTAACTGATCTGGGAGTTGAACGCATCAAAACCGTCGGTGAAGTTTTTGATCCCCGTATTCATGAAGCTGTCGTTTTAGAAGAAGGTGATGGCACTGAGGAAATAGTCAGCGATGAGATCCAGGCAGGTTATAAGATTGGCAATGAAGTCATCAGACACGCAATGGTAAAAGTAATAATGCAATGAAGGAGAAAATTATATGAGTAAAATTATCGGGATTGATCTCGGTACAACCAATTCGGCTATGGCCGTGATGCAAAGTGGCAAGCCGGAAATTATAGCCAACAGTGAAGGCAGCCGGACTACTCCCAGCGTCGTAGCCGTTAATAAGAACGGCGAGCGTTTAGTCGGACAAGTTGCCCGTCGCCAGCAGGTGACTAATTCTAAAAACACGATCTATGAAGTCAAACGCCTTATCGGCCGCCGCTGGGAAGATAAAGAAGTCCAGCGCGATTTGAAGCTGATGGGCTATGAACTTGTCAAAAGCGGTTCCAGCGTCAAAGTTAAAATGGCCGACAAAGAGTACAGCCCTGAAGAAATCAGCGCCATGATCCTGACCAAGTTAAAAACTGATGCCGAAGCTTTCTTAGGAGAAAGCGTCAGCGAAGCGGTTATAACGGTCCCGGCTTATTTTGATGATTCACAACGCCAGGCCACCAAAGATTCCGGCAAAATAGCCGGGCTGGAGGTTAAGCGTATTATCAATGAACCAACTGCCGCAGCACTGGCCTACGGGCTTGATAAAGCTGACAATAAAGATGAAAAAATAGCTGTCTACGACTTGGGAGGCGGGACATTCGATATTTCAATTCTGGAACTCGGTGATGGCGTATTCGAAGTTAAATCAACCAATGGCAACACGCACTTAGGTGGAGCTGATTTTGACCGTGCCATCGTTAACTACCTGGTTGAAGAGTTCAAAAAAGAACAAGGGATCGATATCTCAGATGACAAAGCTGCTATGCAGCGTCTGCGCGATGAAGCAGAGAAGGCTAAGATCGAGCTAAGCACCACCAATGAAGTTGACATTAATCTGCCATTTATTACAGCTGATGCTGAAGGCCCCAAGCATTTTGAGCATAAACTTACCCGCGCCAAACTTGAACAGCTCGTCGGTACTTTAATTGAAGATACCGAGGTACCCTGCCAGAAAGCATTCAAAGATGCCGGTCTCAAGCCCAGCGATATAGATGCAGTTATTTTAGTCGGCGGCATGACACGCATGCCGGCGGTTCAGGCGAAGGTTAAGAAGATATTCGGCAAAGATCCAATGAAGGGCGTTAACCCGGATGAAGTAGTTGCTGTTGGTGCTGCTATTCAAGGTGGCGTACTCCAAGGGAATGTCAAAGATGTATTGTTGCTTGATGTTACTCCGTTAAGTTTAGGCATTGAAACGATGGGCGGAGTTATGACTAAGCTGATTGA
The DNA here is from genome assembly GCA_035510795.1 of Patescibacteria group bacterium. GTDB lineage: Bacteria > Patescibacteriota > Saccharimonadia > Saccharimonadales > UBA4665 > DATKGL01. The sequence continues at coordinate 4,629 of DATKGL010000024.1, read as the reverse complement.
GCGCAATACCACTGTCCCGACCAGTAAAAGTGAGGTCTTTTCGACAGCCGCCGACCACCAGCCGCAGGTTGAGATTCATGTCCTGCAAGGAGAGAGGGAAATGGCCGAAGGCAACAAGTCGCTTGGCCGATTTACCTTGGACGGAATTCCGCCAGCTCCTCGCGGAATACCGCAGATAGAGGTAACTTTTAACATTGACGCCAACGGCATTCTCAATGTTACGGCCAAGGATAAAGGAACCAGCAAAGAGCAAAGTATTACTATCAGCGGTAGCGGCAACCTGGATAAATCAGAAGTGGAACGGATGGCTAAAGAAGCGGAAGCTAATGCTGAGCAGGATAAACAAAAACGCGAGACAGTTGAAGCCCGCAACTTGCTAGATAGCGCAGTCTACCAAGCCGAAAAACTTCGCCGGGATAATGATAAAAAATTAGCCGACGAAGATATGAAGACCCTCAATGAAGCTATTGATGCGGCCAAAAAAGTGGCCAGTGACGAAAAAGCCGATAAAGAAGCTGTTGAAGCGGCATTTAAAGAACTTAATGATAAAATGATGCCGATTGGCGCAAAAATGTATGAAGCTGCCGGTAAGACCGAAACAGAAGATACAGCCGTCAAGGACGCCCCAGAGGCTGATAATCCGAAAAAAGATCAGGACGACGCAGTCGAGGGCGAAGTCGTTGACGATAAAAAGTCTTAATCCCGGCAATAAGATCCGAAAGATTTAATTACAAATGCCCAAGCGCGATTACTATGAAGTTTTAGGTGTCAGCAAATCTGCTTCGGCTGATGAAATTAAGAAGGCATTTCGCCGGCTGGCTGTTGAACATCATCCCGACCGGGGTGGTGATGAAGCCAAATTTAAAGAGATCAATGAAGCCTACGAGGTTTTAAAAGACGAGAGCAAACGTAAGCGCTACGATCAATTCGGCCATGCCGGCGTTGGCGGCAACGGCGGCTTTGAGGGTAATCCTTTCGGCGGCGGAGCTGCCGGACAGAGTTTCAATTTTGATTTTGGCGATCTTGGTTTGGGAGATATTTTTGAAAGTTTTTTCGGCGGCGGCGCCCAACCGCGTAGCCGTCAGGCGCACGGGCGTGATATCCAGACAAGGGTTGAAATAAGTTTTGAGCAAGCGGTTTTCGGGTCAGAAGTTAAGCTGAATCTGGATATTGACGATATTTGTCCGCATTGCCACGGTACTACCGCTGAACCAGGCTATGAATTAAAGACCTGCGAAACGTGCCAAGGTTCAGGTCAGGTCGTAAACGTTACCAGGACTATTTTTGGCAATATTCAACAGGCCAGCGTATGTCCAACCTGCAAGGGTAGCGGCAAGGTACCTGAAAAGATTTGTAGTGTTTGCCGAGGCAAGGGAACGCAGCGAAAAGATCAAGCAGTTACTCTTAAAATTCCGGCCGGTATTGATGACGGAGCGACTATCCGCATAAGAGAACGTGGCGAAGCTGTTGCGAACGGGCCTAAAGGTGATTTATACGTTAATGTTCGGGTCAAGCCCCACAAAAAATTCACCCGGGAAGGTGATTTGATTTTAAGCGAAGAGCACGTTGATATGATTGACGCGGCGCTTGGTTCAGAAATGGCCGTTGACACAGTTGATGGACCGATTAGGATGAAAATCCCGGCTGGCACCCAAAGCGGCAGCGATTTTAAGTTATCCGGCCACGGCGTCCCTCATATCCGCGGCTCATCCCGGGGTGCCCACATCGTCACGATACTCGTTGATACGCCGACAAAATTATCAAAACGGCAGCAAGATTTACTTGAAGATTTTAAAGACAACTCGGGCAAAAGATCACTTTTTCATTAATTTACAGGCTCACTGTTAATCGGTACTGTTTATCCGTGTGCCCCGTGATAAGATAAACACGATGAAGAGAATCATTCATAACCAGAATGGCTTTATCCCGCTACTGCTACTTCTGCTACTGGTAATACTTATTGGCATAATACTGGTTTACTTGAGAGTCAGTCACCACAGTTATTAATAAATTAACAGATAAACAATCATTGACTAAATTAAACAAAAATGCTATAATTTGGTGAAACTACAATCCATAAATTATTAACTATGAAGCAGTCTAATGAAACTATTGGGCGAACGACAACTATTGACGTTACCTCAATTTCCAATGTACCAGCCAAAATTGATACTGGAGCTGATTCCAGTTCGATATGGGCGTCAGATATTACGTTGGAAGAGGGTCAGCTTAGTTTTTGCTTGTTTGATAAAAATTCCCCCTACTACAACGGTAAAAAAATTATTAAACAGCCTGGGCAGTACTCAACAATCAAAGTCGTCAGCTCTTCCGGCGAACGCCAAATCCGTTATGTGGTTATCTTAAACGCCAAAGTTAAAGGCGGGAATTTTAAAATCCGGTTTACATTATCGGACAGAAGCACTATGCTCTATCCAGTCTTACTAGGGCAGCACTTTTTAGATAACCATTTTGTGGTTAATACGACACAAAATTTACCGTACAGCATTCAAGTGCAACTCAATCAGGCTAAATCTAATCGCATCAAGGCAATGAAGCAGGCTGAAAGCCTGTTATAGAAAGGACTTACATGAGAGTTGTTATTTTATCCAAAGGGCCCGGCAACTATTCGACTAAGCGCCTTAAAGAAGAAATTCTCGCAAGAGGCCACCAAGTTAGGATTATTGATTATTCAAAATGTTATGTCACGGCCGAACGCAATAACCCCCTGGTTCGCTATCAAGGCGAAACAATAGTTGACGTTGATGTTATCATCCCCCGAATCGCCGCCAGTATAACTAAATATGGATCAGCCATTGTGCGGCAATTCGAAATGCAAAATGTTTCAACTACCACTAGTTCAATTGCTATCGCCCGGTCTCGGGATAAACTTCGCAGTATGCAGCTGCTGGCAAAGGCCGGCGTCGCGATTCCTAAGACTGTATTCGCTCGCGAGACGACTGATCTCGAAGACGTACTTGAACAAGTTGGCGGTGCCCCGGTAATTATCAAAGTCGCCAGAGGCACTCAAGGAAATGGCGTAGTTTTGGCTGAAACCCGAAAAGCTGCTAAAGCAGTAATGCAGGCATTTTATGTTGAAGGAGTAAACTTCCTCGTTCAGGAATATATTGATGAAAGTGCTGGTCAAGATATCCGTGCTTTTGTTGTCGGCGGAGAAGTGGTTGCCAGCATGAGGCGGCAGAATCTTGATGATGACTTCCGCTCCAATCTTCATCAAGGTGGCACAGGCGAACCAGTTGAATTAACCGAAGGGGAACGAAAGGTGGCCCTAAAAGCTGCTAAAGCTATTGGCCTGTCAATATGTGGAGTAGACATGGTACGCTCAAAGCGGGGACCATTAGTACTTGAAGTTAATTGCTCTCCCGGTTTTGGTATTGAGCATGTGACTGGCATAAACGTTGCAGGTAAAATAATTGACTATGTTGAAAAAAACTCTCAAGGAAGACAAAAGAAGGATCGGGTTGGGGCATAGCAAAAAAGCAATATTGTTAGTGCTCAGTCTCATCGTTCTTGCTCTGGCCACTTTCTTTATTTGGAGAGCTATTGATAGTAATCAAACTGTTACTTTACGGACAGTAGAAACCAGTTTCAAACTGACTGTTGCGGGGACCTTAGCCGAACAGGAAAAAGGTTTAGGGCAGAGGTCATCACTTCCCGCCAACCAAGGAATGTTATTTAGTTTTAGTAGTAGCGAGAGTCGTTGCTTCTGGATGAAAGGAATGCTGTTCCCGCTTGATATAATCTGGCTTTCACCAAACAAACAAGTTGTTTATATCCAACCAGATGCCAAGCCGTCCAGTTATCCCCGGGCTTTCTGCCCAGCTCAACCGGCAAAGTATGTGATCGAATTGAATTCGGGGCAGGCGATGTCGAACCAAATAAAAATCGGCCAAACACTAGAGTTTTGATACGTGATATGATGAGCCTATGACACCGACGTTACTGTTTGGTTTAATTGTCATCGCTCCAATTTTGCTTGTATTCCTGCTCAGGGTTAACGCTGCAGTTTTGTTTATGAGTCTTTGCGTCGGAGAAGTATTGGTTATCTTTCTCTCCAATGATGCCGGTACACTTTCTGGAGTAGTATCGCCTGCCACGGCACCTATCAGTCAGGCCTCGCTTAAGTTAGCTTTACTTTTCATCCCACCGCTACTAACACTTATTTTTAGGTTTCACAGTATTAAGGGCTTAGTTAAATCACTTTTGAATTTAATACCATCCATATTTATCGGTCTTGTTGGTGCGCTCATGGTCGAACCCTTACTGTCAACGAGTTATCAGAAAACCCTCAACCGATCTGCACTTTGGCACAATCTAACTCAGGCACAAGCCTTAATAGTCGGATGTGGCGCCATTGTTTGTCTAGTTTTTTTCCTATTTCAGCGTCATAGTTTTCCGCGGCGCAAAAAACATGGTCACAGCCATGAGCCTCGGTAGAACTCGAGCATTAAGGTGTTAATCATCTTGGATTGTTTGACTTTTACTACATTATTATGATAATTGTAAGGAGTTAATTTGCTAACGATGACACTACGGGCCCATAGCTCAGCCGGTTAGAGCACCTGCCTTTTAAGCAGGGTGTCGTGGGTTCAAGTCCCACTGGGCCCTCCA
>DATKGL010000023.1:0-10665 GCA_035510795.1 Patescibacteria group bacterium | reverse complement strand
TTATTAAACAAGGTGATTGACGAATTTTACTTTCCCTCGAATACCTTCGGGGACGTTAAGATGTTCTACTGCTCTGGCGCAGCCGCCAATTGGCAGGAATGGGTCAAACCCAGGGGCTGCAGTATGATAATGATGTTCTGCGTTGGCGGTGGTGGCGGTGGCGGCGGCGGCTTTACCGCAATTTCCGGTGCTGCCGGTGGCGGTGGCGGTGGCGGCTGCAGCGGAGCTTCGAGATTAGTTATCCCAGCTTTTATGGTGCCTGACAGACTTTATATTAACGTCGGGATGGGTGGATCAGGTGGTGCAGCAGGGGCAAATGGAACTGCCGGCTTATTGAGTTATATATCCGCAGCGGCTGGAAGTACGATAGTGCAAAACCTTTACTTGGTATCGGGTGCTGCAGGGGCTGGCTTAGGCGGCGGCGGCTCGGCAAGCGCTGCCGGAGCGGCAGGAGCAGCCGGTACAATCGCGACTATAGGTGGTTGTATTTTATCTAATTTCGGAGTTACAACATTCATTGCTGGTGCTGTAGGTGTTGTCGGTGGAGCTATTGGGGGTGGGGCAGGATCGGCCGTGAACGCTTTGGCAACGCTTGGCACATCTGGCGGCGCTGGTGGCGGCAGCACCCAAGGTACTACCAATTACGCCGGTGGAGCAGTTACCGGTGCCGGCATTATTCCTACTGTGCCGGGTGGTACAGCGATCGGCGGTAACGGTAGTCCAGGAGTACTTCTAAACGGCCCGTTCTTAACAACCGGAGGATCGGGTGGCGGGACTAACTATAGCAGTGCCCCTGGCGGCGCTGGCGGCGCTGGTGGCATGGGTCAACTAGGCTCAGGCGGCGGCGGAGGCGGATCGGGTTATTCATCAGGTGGCGCTGGTGGCGCAGGTGGTGCAGGTTTTGTTATTATTGTTTCGTTTTAAACAAAACGCTTTCAATCTTACTTAGACTGCGTAAACTATCCATTGATATCAAGCCGACGGGCTGATTTGCCTGCCGCGAATAAATAACACCGGTTTTTGAAGTATTAATTTTGACGATTATATCTCGATAACTTTTATCGATTGGCGTTGTTAAAGGTATTTCGTTTGATTTAAAGCTACTTTGATAAACTTTTGGCGGAACATTTAGCGGCGTATTGCTCAAAATTTCAATAATCTCATTGTTTTGATTAACTAATACATACCTGACCGGAGCAACGACAGCTGTCACCACAATACTGGCAGGTGCTTGATTTAATGCAAAGGCTAAATTAGGAATCAAAGGAATCGTAAATAATATTAAGACTGCACCGCTTATCAGTAATCCTGCAAAGCCCAACGACCGCCAAACGAAACTACACATAAGTTAGATAATAGTAAACTAATGTTTACTATTTGTCTATTACATTATATGCATAAGCTTTGTCCAGGTTTATGCGCTACAGGCTTTAGCCAGTATTAAATCGGGCTATTGACGCCGGCTGACGGAAAGCGCCGGCTGACGTCCATGAACCTTTTACTGTTTGAATTAAACCTTAGACCCGAAACCGTAACTGGTTTGTTTACAAAACCCGCTTGATCAGTTGCCAGCTCTAAGACCGGATGGTGAAATCTGGCCGCCTGAACCTCGCGGTCTTTTTCCAGCAGCTTGGCGACATAGTCCGGCCGTCGGTTTTGGCGGTTAACCCTCCAGATTAAGATAATGCTCAGGTTATAGACCAGAATAATCGGTCCGGCAATCACCAATTGGTCAAATATATTTGTTGTCGGCGCCATAATCATTGCTATTACAAAAGCGGCAACAATGACATACCTTTGGGCGTTGAATAATTTGCGCGGTTTCAATGGTCGAATATGATTGGTAAACATCAAGAAAAGTGGCAACTGACACAGCAGCGACGAACCCAATAAATAAACCATCAGGAAAGACATGTACTCCTGGATAGTAAACAGTGGTCGAATCTGGCGGTCAGTAAACTGATTTCTCAAGAAATGAAGGGCAATCGGTAACCCTATGAAATAACCAAAACAAAAACCGACAACTGCCAGTGCAGCTGAAACCAAACTGTATTTAATGATCCTGCGCCTGATGTGTTCGGCGATCAGTGGTTCTAAAAACCCGAGAATTTGATAAACAATAACTGGGATGCTGGCGGCTATCCCAACATAGGTACAAACGCTAAACAGAAAACCTATGCCGCCCCCAGGAGACGTATAGATAAACTGCTGGCCCTTGGAAGGGTGGAGTAAAAAGCTCACCAGATACTGCTGAACAAAGTATGCCAGTGTTGAGAAAATTATTATTGAAGCTACTACATAAATTAGTCGTCTGCGTAATTCATACAGATGCTCTATGAACGGCTGTGCAACGTCTGACTTATTTGTCGTCAGTCTCTTTTTCTGGTGATTCTTTTTTCTTTGCAGTTTTTTCATTTTCATTCTCGTGGTCGTCGCCAAAGCCTTTTCTAAGCTCGCGAACGGAGTCGGCTAAACTTTTTGACAGTTGAGGCAATTTTCGGCCGCCAAACAACAATAATATTATTGCCAGTATTATGATAAGATCCGGTGTGTCTAGATCCAGAAACGCAAAATGTCCGAGCATAAGTCCCCCATTGATTGATTCTATGCCATTATAGTATCACAAAACGTCTTGAGCAGTAGAACGCTAAATAATTAGCCTGCCCAGTGCATTCAGGTAAGCACTTAAGCTTTTATTGACAAAGCAAATTCGCAGGTATAAAACTATGTACACAACGTTCCTACCATAAACACTATGAAAAAAATCTTTATTCATCCAAAAAAATATCTTAGCGGCCTTACTCTTCATGTAGTCCAATGGCTGAGGTAGACCGCCTGTAAATCAGTCCAGATTTGATTTCGGCAAAGCCGGTCGTTTATGATAAGACCATGGTTAGAGGAATTGCTGCGATAGATATAAAGCAGGGAATAGCCAATGACCAAGGCATCCCCTGGCACTTGCCCGCTGACGTCAATTATTTTCGCGAGAAAACTGCCAGCCAGTTGATAATTATGGGTTACGGGACCTACCGGGAGTTTGATCACCCGCTTCCCGGCCGAAAAAATTATGTCGTGACCCACGATCAAGTTAGGTTGAGAACCGGTTTCACGCCGATTCTATCTACCGAGTTGAATGAGTTTATCAGCAGCCACCGCGGAGATAATGTCTGGATTATAGGAGGCGCCGGCTTATTCGCACAAACGCTTGATCTAATCGAAGAGTTGCTGGTCACCCAGATTGAACAAGATTTCCACTGTACTAAATTTTTTCCGCCATTCAAGCAGCTCTTTAAGCTAACCAGCAAGAGTGAAATGCTGCAAGACGATAGCATAAACTATCAATTTCAAATTTGGCAAAAAACCTAACACACCTCAGCAATACTAGCTGGTTGAGCTCGGTGCAAGACTATAGGATGCAGCGTCTGCGGCAGTAGCCAGCTTAGTCAATCCGAAGTTCCCCAGTTACTAGCCAGAATTGATAAATCGGTTATATTAACTTCGTTGTCTTCATTCAGATCGCCATCGGCGAAGGTCGTTTGGCTGCCGCTACAAGTGCCGACAGTACCGTATGTTTTGCCCCAGTTGGTGGCCATTGCGCTAAGATCACTTATAGTGACGTTTCCGTCACCATTAATGTCGCCGTTATTAACTTTGACCGAGATCGGCGAGGAGGTTGTTGACAACCCTGCCCCATTGAAAGCTTTTGTCGTAAGACTATAAGTGCCATTGGGATAGCCAGAAAGCGTGTTCCAGGCGAACGATAGAGACGTTAATGAACCAGTGGTATCAGTGGCGTAGAGGCCGCCATTAACCAGAAACTCGACTTTAGTTAAGCCGACTGCATCACTGGAAGAAGCCGAGATACTCATGCAATTGGTATGAATCAGAGCGCCGCCGCTGGGCGAGGTTATGCTGGAGGTAGGGGCAGAAGCTAGGGTATAGGTCCCGCCGGTTGTAACTCCGTTCCAGTTATTTGTGTCGGTTGACTGATCAATAATTGCCGATGTTGAAGCGAAAGTGATAACTGAGGATGAACTACCACCGATAACCGTAAAACTGACAGTGCCGACAGTTTGGGCTCCTGTCACAGAACCATCAGCTATACCGCAAGCTAATTCGACTGCGCCGCTGCCACCCGTATTTTGGGCAGTAATCCCAAACGTCGAGGAGCAGCTAGCACTGGTAAACTGCAGCTGAGTCGAATTATAAGTTAGATCGGCTTCAACAGCATTGATCGCATCTGAGCTGTCTTCGTTAACTGTCAGGGTAACTGTGCCGCCATAAATGTATGAGCCAGAAGCCGGAGACAAAGACAATGAATCATTGCCGGCTGCTCGTGAGTTGTACAGCAAGATCGTGCCAATGGTCGCAAATATAACAAAAAAGCTAAGAAAACCGACCAAGTTAAAATTGCGACTCTTCCTCGGGAAATCATATTCTACGATTTTTTTTTCGCGGTCTGACAAATTCTTAGGTTTTCTCGCTGCTAACGATTATGCAAAGATTAGATTTTACAGAGTTATGTTAGCATAATTTTGATAAATTTCGTACCGTGGGCCTAAACTAACCAGTAAAATAAATTACCCTCTGCGGGGTCCCGCCATTTAGCCTGAGCCCTGACTCCGGTGATATAATTACGCTTATGAAACAAAAGCAGAGACTCATATATGGCATCACAGCCATAGGCGGAGCTATCGGTCTGGTGGCGTCGTTCTTAGAAACATTAGAATACCAGGAACTACTCAAGAATGCTCATACAGTATTAACTTGTGACCTGAATAGTGTTTTTAGCTGCAGCTCTGTTTTAAATGCCTGGCAAAGTAAAGTTTTCGGTTTCCCCAATTCACTGCTATGTATAGTGTTTTTTACGCTGATGCTGGGGACTGCATTGGCCGGCCTGACCGGCAGCGTTTTAGTGAAAAAACTACGTCTTACGATGCAGGGATTTGCATTGTTCTTTTTGTGTTTTGGACTTTGGTTTCTATGGCAAAGCACTTATCACATAAGAGCACTCTGCATTCTTTGTCTTTTCTGCTTCGGCGGCCTTCTGCTGATCAATTGGGGCTGGCTGGCTGTCAATGCCGCTGATCTGCCGATCGGTAATCGCGGCAGAAAACTGTTGGTGCGGGTCAATGCCAGAGGCTTCGATGCTTTTGCCTGGATTTTGCTGGCAATTATCGTAGCCTTTGCGATGATAATGCGTTTCGGCTAGATTGTCTCAGATATCATTGCCCAGCATCTCTGCCAGTTGATCGGGTTTCTTTAATAAAATACCGCCTGGTTTGATTTCAACAAGAGCCATGGCTTTCAGGCTCTGGATATTACGACTAACAGTTTCGCGGGCAAGTCCAGAATGCTTGGCTAAATTGCCTTCGCTCAAGTTAATAAAGATTGACCCGTCAGCCTGTGGCTTCCCAAAACGAGCCGCTGCATTTAATAGCTCGAAAATCAGACGGCTTTTGACATCGCCCCACATTAAATGCGCCGTGCGACGCAGCACCCCGTCCATCCCGCGGTAGACTCTGGACAAAAGGTCGAACATTACATCAGGATTAGTTTTTATAAAAGTAACGGCATCTTTTGCCGGAGCAACTCTGACGACTACCTTTGTGCCTGCTTCAAAAAAATAGTGGTTTGGCGTGCCATTCATAGCTGATGACATCGGGAAGAATGCTTGCGGTTTAAAGATGTTCACTACTACTGCATTGCCGCCCGGGGTAAGGTCAGACTGTCTCACGAGACCTTTGACAATATAGAACACACTGGTGATGGGTTCTTCGGTTTGGACTAATTTATCACCCTTACCGAATGTCTGCAAAGGGTAAGTTTCAAAAAAAATTTTAACAGTTCTAGCAATGTCTTTGGTCACATCATTTCCTTTCTGACTACTCTAAGCTCTTTGCCTACCGAGAACAACTCTATCATTAATCGTTCCAGCATTTTATCATTGCATAATTACTAGGTACAAGGACGTTAATAGACATACTTCCGGGACTACGAAGTTCGTGGTGTTGTGTTGTAAAATTTATTATAAGATGTTATGGTATAGACGATGGTGAGAAATAACACTACTGATATTATCGGGGCCAGTACTTTTGTTGATTTTCCGAAATTTGGTCTGAAGAATATACCGGCTAAAGTTGATACCGGAGCTGATTCTTCATCTATTTGGGCAAGTTCTATTACCAATAAAAATGGAGTTCTTGAATTTTGTTTATTTGATAAAAGATCCCGCTATTATACCGGCAATGTTATCACCACCAGAGACTATAGTTTCATGCAAATCCGCAATTCAATAGATTCTGAATTCCGCTACAAAGTCAGGCTCCAAGTTGCCATTCATGGCCGGTTAATTAAAGCAACTTTCACCTTGGCTGATCGTTCTAATATCCGCTACCCAGTATTAATCGGTGCCCGGACCCTACGCGGCAAATTCCTAGTAGATGTTTCAAGGAAGATCGGGAAAAAGAAGTACGATGTATTGGTATTAACCTCAAAAGATCCAAAATGGTTCAGCAGATTTGTTGTTAATGCCAAGGAGAAACCGGACAACATCAACTTCAGCGTGGCTAACTATTCAGATTTGGAGTTTCATCTAGAAAAAACCAACAACAAAATATTTTTAGCCTCCGCCGGCAGAAGTTTAGATAGTTTTGATATGGTCTTTTTTAAGGACTACTTGAAAGACGAAGAAGTAGCTGTTTCGGCCGCCTCTTTTCTGCATAGTCGCGGCGTGGTTATTGTTGATGAGGCTCTGGCCCACATTACTCTGCCCAATAAGCTGTATCAGTATGTCGTAATGACCGATAATGAAATTCCGATTCCTAAAACAATATTTATTAGTACGCCTCGGCTAAGGGAGTCTTACGATTCATTGACCGATAAACTCGGATTGCCATTTGTTTTGAAAAATATTCGTGACAACAAAGGTAGAAACAATTTTTTAGTTACTTCTTCTAAGCACTTCAAGTCCGTTCTGGACACAATTGAGCCAACAGATAAATACATCTCTCAGGAATTAATTGAGAACAACGGTGATTACCGTTTATTGATTATGGATAAAAAAATCAAATTAGTGATCGGTAGAAGAAGAACTTCTTCAAAAACTCACCTTAATAATGTTTCGGCAGGCAGCGAAGCACGGGTTGTTGATTTTAAAGATATACCTTCGAGAGTCCAGAAATTCAGTTTGCAAGCCGCCGCCCATTTAAAAAGAGATATTGCTGGAGTTGACGTTGTCCAAAACATCGAGTCGGGACTGTGGTATTGTTTTGAAGTTAACGATGGGCCACAGCTGACAAGTGGAGTTTTTGTCGACAAAAAACGTGAAGCATTCTTTGATTTTATTACAACTAGATTAACCAAGTAGAGAATGCCATAGATAATATAATCTTGCGCTGTTATTTTGTTTATGCTAATGTGTTTCCTAATGCACAAAAATAGGTATCTCCTGGCGTGAAGATCAAGGAGATCTTATTTTATAAAAACAGCCCTTCGGGGCTGTTTTTATATGCACACATAAATTAATAAGGAGGAGACATAATGGTCAACAACTATAAAGGCGTAGAAGATACACAAGCTTTTAGCAAGATAGTTAATAAACTTCGAAGATTTTGTCTAGACAAGGGCTTCTGCGAAGTCAGCACTCAAGATCGGTTAAGCATACTGGCGGCATGCGAAGACCCGGAAACAGTAGCCACCTATAACTATATTGGAGAAGTTTGGCCCTTACCGCAAACCGGGCAGATGTGGCTAGAGTATGAGCTTCTGACTAAGCCAGATATCCCCGGCGTCTTTTGCGTAAGCACAAGTTACCGGGATGAAAAAAATCCCGTCCCCGGGCGGCATAAACTAATTTTTCCGATGTTCGAATTCGAACTTAAGGGCGGCATTGACGATTTGGTACAATTTGAAGTGGAGCTTCTTGAATATCTTGGCTTCGGAAACCGTAAAACCTATCACTATAAAAAGTACGATGAATTAAAAAAATATTACAAAACTCGTGAGCTTACCTATGAACATGAAAATCAGATGAAGAATGACTTCGGACCAGTAGTATTTTGCAGGGAATTTCCAACTTATACATCTCCATTCTGGAATATGAAGAAAAACGGTGACGAACATGCTCATAAAATTGATGTAATACTCCACGGCAACGAAACAATAGGTAGTGCCGAACGCAGCATCTCGAAGAAAGAAATGACAAATGGATTTTACTCCATTAGTGATGGCAGGTATTCCAAGAAGTTGTTTGATCTATTCGGCAAAGAACGTGTCGAGCAAGAGCTGGGTGATTTCCTGTCGTTAGACTTTTTCCCTCGTTGCGGAGGTGGTATCGGCCTAACACGACTTATAGACGCCCTAAAAGGAACAGGAATCTATTCAGCTGATACATCTATTATGTGAGGTTTTTCAATCCTTAAGTAATCATTTAGCTTAATCTTGATACTTTTATGATGTACGCCAGGATTAAATGAGATTTTGAATTGGTTTAGCAGAGAATTATCGAGATACGTATCTAGATGAGCAATACCGCCAAAGGGGTAGCAAGCTCCAACCTTACAGCCCATTTTATTTTCAACTTCGTCAGAGTTGGCAAAACGGATTTTTTTAACATTAAGTGTTCTTTTAAGCTTTTTTGAATCAAGTTTCTTATTCCCCGCTATTACTACCAGCAGAAATTTATCATTTGTTTTGAGTAATAACGACTTAGCGCCCGATTCCATCGTTAAGCCCCGTACTTTTGCGGCATCCTCACTGGTATAAACAGGTTCATGGTCTAGTTCCTCAAAATCAACAGAGTTTGCTTTTAATACTCCAATAATGTCTTGGCAGGGATTCACCTTCATATAATAACAAAGGCAGAGATCGATTAACTTTGTTTCGGTATGGGCAATATTAGAATGCCCTATGTGAAGTTGCTGCAACTATACTACGTAAAAGTTGGCTAATACTAATTATGTCAGTTAATTAAAGCTATCTCGCGGGTCTTATCAACTGAGTTTATAAAATCTTTAAGCCTATCAGTACCCCAACTAACATGATGATAACCCCACTCATCAACTCGCTATACTCTTCAACTTTACTGTTTAATCTCCTGCCTAATTCAAGCCCTAATAGAGATAGGGTAATACAAGTGGCGCCAATTACAACTGCAGCCAGCCATAGTGATTCATGACGCGTGCCAAGCCCGAAACCTATAATTAAGTTATCAATACTAAGAGAGAAGCCCGCCATTAATAACTTTCCCCAACCGTTTGAAGCTTTGGAAACTTTTTTATCATCAGTTTTCCGTAAACTACTAACAATAAGGTAAACACCCATAAGCCCGAGTAAAGCCCCGCCAATTAAACTGGCATTTCCACCAAGTTTATTGGCTACCTGATGGCCAATAATTAAACCCACGATAGGCATCCCAGTTTCAAACAAACCAAAAACTAATGCGATACGCAGTCGTAGTGATTGGGTTACTCCACTAAGCCCAATTGCTATCGAGGCTGCAAAATTTCCAAGACCTACTGATAACCCTACTAATAATAGACTGACTATTCCTGCCACACCGAAATGATATCAGAAAATATCCTCGAGACAATAACACTTGTGCTTCGGAGAGTCATATGTGGTGGCGTTGTAACCAAGTTGAAAGGTTGTGGTGATGTCTTTACTGCTTTTTAAACTTCTCGGTAATAATACTACTTGCATATACAACTACTAAGATCAAACCTACCCAGAAAAATATAATTCCAGTGTTCTGACTTAACTTATACCACCAGTATATCGAAGATGAGTTAGGAAATATGTTGTAGTTGCTGGCTAAATATCTTGCCACAAATAGCAGTAGTACGCCAACAACAAAACTAATAACCCCAGTGATTAACAACGACTTAGTATGTTTAGTCTTAGTGGCTCTGACTTCGCTCATAGCACAAGTATACATCTAAAAAAGACCCACTAAGTTAATGAGAGCTTTGGAGATTAACGAACTGTTATAGTGGTTATTACCATAACTAAGCTGTAACACTTTCAAACGAAATAACTTTGCCGTTATCGTAAACAAACTTTGCAACAAAATCATGGTGATTAGCGCTGTCTGCGTCCACGGTTCCTATGTCTCTGCCGGTAAAGCTAGCAAACACAGCATTAATAGTGCCATCATGGCACGAAAGCAGAATAGTTTTGTCTGGATTAGCTTGACTAATAACTTTAATGCAAGCCATAACTCGTTGCTGCATCTGGGCTAAAGATTCACCTTGAGGAGGAATGTAATTAGTATTCTCGGTTGCTGAAAGTTCAGGATAGACTGACTCTGCCCCAGAGTATGGCAAATTAGCTAGGTCACCATAATTAACTTCGCGTAGTTCCTTGGACAGCTCTATAGTAGAAGTATAACCGAGTTTTCTAGAGATGAGATAAGCTGTTATAAACGCCCTGCCTAGATCACTAGATATAATTTTATCGAACTTTATACTGCGTAATTTTTCGGCAGATGTAGCGGCATTTTTAATACCGTCTGCAGTAAGAGGCGTGTCTATCCAACCGGACAGGCGTTTATTTTTATTATTCTCAGTTTGCCCATGTCGGCAAATATAAAAGGTTGTCATTAATTAATCATAACAAAAACAGAAGCAAATTACCCCTGTTTAAACACAGACAATGTGGAGGGCC
>DATKGL010000022.1:0-41970 GCA_035510795.1 Patescibacteria group bacterium | reverse complement strand
GCGATTGCCCAAAGAATTCAAAAAACACGTAATTTAATGGAAGGATGAAAATGACATTCCAAACTTTGCAAAAGGATAAAAATAACAGAGACGAAAAATTAAATGAGGGCTTAAAAAAGGCTTTGCGTTCTATTTGGCTCCCCTAACTGGGTTCGAACCGAACTCTATTACCGCCTGATTTTAGGCTCGCATTACTTTAGCTTACCCCCGTTATTTGTCAAATTTTTGCGTGTCTTTTATGCATGAAATGTGATAGAATAAAATCTATGAGTAATAGCAAAGTTATTAATGTAGATGAAAATAGCCAAGAGTTCCGGCTTGAGCTGAAACGACGCATTAAACTTGCTAAAAATCCTAAAAACCGTATACCGCTCAGCCAGGCCAAGAAAGATATTCTAAAGAAATATCAGGAACTTGCTGGTGCAAAAGTATAGCGTCAATCTTACAGAAGATGCCGAGAACGATATTGCCGAGCTAATGGCATTTTATGAAGAGCTGGTGGATGCTGAATCGGCGGTGAAGTTTTTTGATGAAGCTATGGAAACCGTAGCGAACTTGGAAAAGTTGCCACGAGTCAATGCCGTATTCAAAGATGATCCGGATGTGCGCAAAGTTCAGATGGAAAATCATAAAGTAGCGATTGTGTATCTTGTTGATGACGATCGTTTTGAGGTAATTGCTGTTCGTGCCTATCACCAGATGCAAAACCCTGCGCAATATCAAGAATCGGTACGTGAACGTATACGTAAACTGCACAAGCAGGCGTAACTAGTGATCTACAGGATATACTGTAGGCATGGGAAAAATACTGGCAATTGGCGACATCCACACGAAGATATGGATTATTGATAAAGTCGCTAAAGTCATCAACGACTACGATAAGGTTATTTTCTGTGGTGATTATGCAGACGACTTTAGCGCTAGTCCGCAAGATACCCTAAACACCTGGAACACTCTAAAAGATCTGCAGACTAAAAACCAAGGCAAGGTTGAGCTAGTTACAGGCAATCACGACTACATATATGTCAAGGATACGCCTTCATTGCAATCAGGCTACAATCCTATGACACAAGTTTTAATCGATGCCCCAGAAAATAAAAATCTGAAAGCGTGGCTTGCTGGCCTGCCTGTTATTATCGAAATTGATGGCGTTACTTATTCTCACGCTGGCATAGCCAATGAGTGGTCTGGCCTAAAAGATGTGACTGGCCTATGGAATGACATGAGCCCTATTTGGGCAAGACCTGGGGGCAGTATTACATACAAGGATACGTCTCAAGTTTTTGGGCATACTCCTACCGATACTTGTTATGAGGTTAAAAATGGAGTGTGGTGTATAGATACGTTCTCTACAATGCCAGACGGTACCCCGTTTGGTGATGGATCGGTGCTGCAAATTATTGATTGCAAAAAATTCTCTAAGCTATACCTGGAATAACATGGAGGATTCGTTGATGAATACCAAAGCAATCAACGTCGCAATTCGAGGTACCCAGCTTGAAAGCATATTGACGGCTGAGGATTTGGAAGAAGTACGCGTTACAGAAAGTTGCAACCATGCAGCCTAGCGATAAGATCAGACTTTATCGATCACTGTTCCGGGGACGTGACGACGTATTTGCAAAACGTAGCCCAACAACTGGCGCTTACTTTCCTGAACATACACTCAACTGGGACGAGTTCAATGCTCACAAAGCCAACGGTGGCAGAATGGCAACATTCAAAAATAAGAAGCTCACGCCACTGGCCGATGAAATTATTCTGAAACACCTCACTGGCCAGATCACCATCGGCATCTACCCTATTTTGGAAGATAACACCTCTCATTTCCTTGCTGCGGATTTTGATAAAGAAAATTGGCTTGAAGACAGTCGGAACTACCAAGAGGAAATGACTAAGCTCGGGCTTACATCATTCATTGAACGGTCACGGTCAGGGAATGGCGGCCACGTTTGGGTTTTCTTCAAAGATGCCTACCCATGCCATAAAAGTCGAGTGATCGGACTGGAAGTTGTACGTAAAGTCTTGAAGCTATCCGCTTTCGATAAAGAAGCCAGCTTTGACCGGCTGTTCCCCAACCAGGACGCTATTGCCAAAGACGGCTTTGGTAATCTGATTGCCCTGCCGTTTCAGGGTGAGTCAGTTCGAGCGGGCAACACGGTGTTTATCAATCCGAGCACCGGAACACCTTTTGAGGATCAGTTTGAAATTCTGAAAACTGTCAAACGCCACTCGACCAAAGAACTTGATGCGGCCTACGACAAAGCAAGCGGTAACACGAATGATGAATCCACCAGCACTACCAAAAACAAGAAGCTAAAAATCTCGGTCGGTCAAAACATTACCCT
Source organism: Patescibacteria group bacterium (assembly GCA_035510795.1). Taxonomy (GTDB): domain Bacteria; phylum Patescibacteriota; class Saccharimonadia; order Saccharimonadales; family UBA4665; genus DATKGL01. The sequence continues at coordinate 39,622 of DATKGL010000022.1, read as the reverse complement.
GAATAAATCACAGCTGAATGGCGTGCTTGTTGGCTATCTCAAAGAAGAGCTCAATTTTCTCAATACTGAGTACTTGACCAAAAAGCGGCTAGGCATGTCACTGTATCAGGTGCAGAAATATTTCCGCCTAATTGATGAATCTGACAAAGTTATCTCATTGCCACGAGGCTTCCTCTCGAGGTTGCTGAAGTTCTTGTACGAAAACGATACCAAGTACGATATCAGTTTCGTAACCCCCAAGCTAACAGACTGTAAGTTCAAAAGCCACATCAAGCTGACCGAGCAGCAAGAGCAGATCGTTGCTGCTGCTATGGCCGCCAGGCAGGGTGTTATTGTTGCCCCACCTGGCAGCGGCAAGACTATGATCGGCATGGAACTTATTGCTCGGCACCAGAAGCCAACGTTGGTGCTGGTTCATCGCAAGCAACTGCTCGATCAGTGGGTGGAGCGCATCCAGACGTACCTCAATGTGCCCAAAGCTCATATTGGTCGGTTTTCGAGCGCCAAGAAGTCGACCGGCAAGGAGATCACCGTTGGCTTGCTGCAAAGTTTTGCCAGAGTGAAACCGGAGGATATGAAGGACCTACGCGATAAATTTGGCACGATTATTGTTGATGAGTGTCATCATATTCCTGCCAAGACATTTCGAAATGTTATCGCCCACCTCAACCCTGAGTATCTGTATGGTTTGACGGCCACGCCGAAGCGACAGCATAACGACGAACAGCTGATTTACGTCTATATCGGCGACATTATCGCTAATATGGCCGATTTTGTAGATGGCGACAAACCGGCCAATCGCAAAAAGTTCGATGTGGTCATTCAAGAAACAAGTCTTAACATCCCGTTCAACTGGAAAACCGATCACTTCGATCTGATTGCCAAGGTTATTAGCTATGACACTACCAGAAATGAATTGATCGTCAGGGATATTCTCGAACAAGTTGCGCTAAAACGGAAGATCTTAGTGCTTAGCGAGCGTAAGGAACATCTGAAAATCCTTGACCTATATCTTAAGGGTAGGTGTGAAACAACGATCTTTACCGGCGATGATTCAGCTGCCAGCCGCACTTCAAAACTCAAACAAATTCAGGACGGACACTATCAAGTTTTGTTGGCCACTGGTCAAATTTTTGGTGAGGGTATGAACATTCCGAACATTGAGGCTCTAATGTTTGTCTTTCCGCTCGCATTTGAAGGTAAGATCACTCAATACGTCGGCCGATTGATGCATAGCTCTAGCCCCAAGGTATTGATTGACTATCACGATCAGCGTATCCCTTTTCTCGACCGGCAGTTTAAGCAGCGGAAACGAGTTTATAACAAGTTGTAGGAGGCGGGCGTGCTCAAACAGTATTTAGTAAATATGACTAAAGAAGAGTTAATTGAAGAAATACAACAGCTTAATAGGCGCTTTAGACAGGTCAAGGAGTACTACCAAGCAAGACTTGAGCCCCATAAAACGGAAGATGTGCTGGTTTCATATAAAGAGCGTGTAAAACGTGAGTTTTTCACTAGAACTGGCAAGCCTGGTCCGCTTCGTCTTGGGATGGGGCGTAAAGCAGTGCTGGAATTTGCTAAAGTGCAGGCCAACATAACGCACCAGATAGATCTCGAGTTATTTTACGTTGAGCAAGGCGTGATGTTCACTAATTCATTTGGTGACATCGACGAGCCTTTTTACATGAGCATAGAAAGTATGTTCGAACGAGCTTTGAAAAATATCAAAAAACATCATCTCGAGAGTATGTTTGTTAATAGAGCTGAGAAAATTGTACGAGACACGAACGGCATTGGTTGGGGCTTTGCTGATAATATTGAGTATCTCTACAGCCAGTATTTTAAGTAGTAGCCGGTCATGGAACCCGGTCGCCTTTTCGCCTGCTTGGTTGCCATAGGCTCAACTGGTCGTTTCTGGAACCAAACAACAGAGGCAAAGTCTAGAAAATCTGCTATTTGAACAGTTCCAACCAACTTTGACAATAACGGGAACTGGATTCGAACCGCTAACAGGGGTAGATTTTTCAGAGGTGATTCTCAAAAATAAAGAAAGACCGGTCATGGAACCCGGTCTACCTCTGTTAGTGCTTGGTCTGGCTCCGGGGACTGGATTCGAACCAGCGACCTGGGGATTAACAGTCCCTCGCTCTACCGCTGAGCTACCCCGGAATAACACATGTGGATTATAGCTAACTAAACTATCTCAGGCAATGTTGTACAGTTTTTAAGAGATCCTGTAACCACTACTAATTTTACGTTGCTCGTCTCTTTTCTTGATCACTAGTCTTTTATCGTATAACTTCTTACCCTTTCCAACTGATATTCTCAGTTTAATAAACTTGCGATTGGATAGAATTTCAAGCGGAACTATAGTCCTTCCTTGTTGTTTGGCTTGTACCAAGCTGTCGATTTCTTTTCTCTTGGCTAATAATTTGCGGGCACGAGTTTTATCTGTTTCGGTAATAAGGATTCCTTTTCCTCCGGCTATCATTGAATTAACTAACCAAAGTTCGTCATTTTTAACGGTGACATAGGCGCCTCTGAGTTGGCCCTGCCCCATTCGCAGCGCTTTTGTCTCAGCGCCTGTCAGTTGCAGGCCAACAACGATAGAATCATCGAGCTCGTAATCAAATTTTGCCCGGCGGTTGACAATTCGTTTAACTGGTGAAGTTTTCTTCTTGGCCATCACAGAAATAAGTATGACTCAAAACCCCTCCGGTGGCTAGATTAAAGGATAACTACTTACATGTGTTGGCGGTATAGATAGCCTGTTTGGCGACGTTCCAAAGGCTTGGATCATGAAGTGTGACCATCCGGTAGTACCAGTATTCGGATCCCCACAAGTATATCGTTTTCATACCGGTTGCTTCACCGTATTGGATGCGTGCTTTTAGGATAGAGGCATTCATTGATTTGTTTTGCTCGGCGAGAGTAGTGTTGGGGATCGTTTGACCGTGCGGCGGCCAGGCCTCAGACTGCAGCTCATCGATTATCATGTCTTTATGAAGGAAGATTTTTTGTACGCCGGCCAGGAAAGCATAAAACCAAGCCGGGATTGGATATTCAAAGTAGCGGTGGGTGTGCGTGTCCCAAACCCGTTTATAGATTGAAATACCGAACTCACTCGGTTGCGGTTGGCCGATCGGGAAACCAAGCGCATTATTGCTGCGGCCGATGATTATCGGATGGGTAGGGTCAGCTGTCGTGACTAAGTTGTACTCGGTAATTAGTCTTGTCCGGCTGAAGTCTGTGCATTGCCCGAAGCCCTTAAGAAAGTACTCATTTTCCAGCTGATAATTTTCTAGACTGGGTGAGTTTTTATAGCGGTTGACGACAGTTTCAATAAATGAATAGAGTTGAGGTTCCCAGACACTAGCCGGTTCGTTGGTCGCCCAAGACGGCGCGTGGCATTCCGGCCAACGCGGCTGACGCAGGCCGAGAGTTAAGGTAACTTTGGCATGGGCTGCTTGAGCCAGCTGGAATTCGCTGTCAAGCTCAGAAAAGTTGAAATTATTAGGTGATGTCTCGATATCATTCCAGTAGCTTGTTAAACGGAGCTGTTTGACCCCTAGGCCATTTAATAAAGCGCTGAGTGTGGTGTTGGGGTTGAGGCCTAGGCTCTGGGCGTAATCCGGAATAAATGTGACACCTAGATCAAGCGGCTGACTAGACTCGCTGGCGATATACCAGCGGGCGATACCATACATAGTTCCCAAACATAAGCCGATGAATACGATCAAAATAACAATAATTTTATGCCAGATGTTTCTTTGCCAATAGTAGCGGTAACTTTGCCAAATGGTGCTGGGCAAATGATGCAAGCGCTTAAGCAGGATTTTTTTGTAAGATAGTAATTGGTTCAACATAAAGTTAGACTAATTTTATGCCCAAAAAACAATTAAGCCTAAGCTTAGTTATACCAGCTTACAACGAAGAGCGCTATTTAGAGACCTGTCTCAAAGCTATTGAAGCTCAGACGGTAAAACCGCTGGAAGTACTGGTGGTTAATAATAATTCAACTGATAAGACTGCCGAGGTTGCCGCTGGGTTTAACCGAGTCCGAGTTATAAATGAAACTCGCCAAGGTATCGTCTTTGCTCGCAACGCCGGTTTTGATAATGCCCAAGGCGACGTTATCGGTCGGATTGACGCCGATACGATTTTGCCGGAGAACTGGGTTGAGAAAATTCTAGATTTTTACTCGAAAGAGGACAACTTAAACAGTGCTTGCACCGGCTACGCCTATTTTTATAATCTCCATATGCCCAACTTCAGCGGACGGTTTGGCGAGCAGATCGCCATTCGTTTTAACTGGCTGCTGCTGGGTCACTATATTTTGTATGGGTCAAATATGGCCATGCCAAAGACGATCTGGCAGAAAATAAAGTCATCCACTTGTAGCCGGACCGACATTCATGAAGATATGGATTTGGCAGTTCATGCTCATCGGGGCGGGTTCAAAATAGTATATCTGCCCCACCTAAAAGTGGGCGTCATGGCCAGGCGAATTAGTGGACCTGACCGAGCTCAGCAGTGGCCGTTCTTGATGCTGTGGCCACAGACCTTGAGAGTTCATAAACTTTGGTCATGGATAATTTGTTGGGCGACGGCAGTTTTGCTGTACGTTTGCTCGCCAATAATGCTGTTGATAGAAAAACGCACAAAAGCTAATTAACCATACGGTCTAAGCGGCTTTTCGTGAAGTCTCGTAAGTGACGGCTTGGAATGTCTGCTCCGAGTGAGTCAGGCTGAAACGGGTTGGGTCGGATATCTGGTATGGCTCGCCGTCAAATTGCGCATACAGTTCTCTGTCTTCAGGCGGATGAACAGTAAAGTCTAACCGCCATGGCGGCGAACTTGGGTCAGTTAATATATGGTCTCCGCTCATTGTGCCCGTAGCCAGTCGCACCGCGCTAAGGCCGACAGTAGTAACGGTTTTTTTGGGAATTTCGACCTGAAATAGTTCTGACTTAGCTAATTTAATTTTTGGGAACCTCATTAATCCACCAGCCATTTCCTCGGCGTTGGAAATTAATACTTCAAATGACTGCCGAGTCAAGTGGTCTTCTTCTACGTCGAACAAAGGGCTGGTCGCGATACCGCCGATAGCAGCTGCAGCATCGTTTAACTTGCTGGTATATTTATTCTTCGAGAGGAAATTGTAGCGATACTTATCTTCCCCCAGATTTTTTACGACCATGCCTGTAAGTCCGACACCGACGCTAAAGGCGGCACGGATTGTAAATGGGCCGTACTCGTTCTCGGGATCAACTTCGCATGCAACCGGACGGACAGGAACTAAAAGACCCTCTCTCATAACTCGTAAAAAATTACCGGGGTGGTTAGCGCCCGTCAGCAATTTTGACATAACACTGACCTTACCACCTCTTGCCGGCAGAATTGGAGTTTGGCGCAAATCCTCATCCAGTCCATCCAGAGCCAGCGCGTTAACTGCGATATTTACTGTTTTATCACCACCGGCGGCGATAATCAGATCTCCTGCTTCCAGCTCGCTGGCCAGCACTTCTTCGTTTCTTTTGCTCGGTAAATTACATTTTTGAGTTTTTATGATTTTAACTTTTTTCGGGTCGTATTCCTCCAATATAAGCGATAAAAAACGAGTCATTCGGTCGGAGTGCGAACTACCCGGATTGAGCAGGAAAGCTATCCTGTCAAACTCGAGCGTTGGCTGCTCGGAGGGTCGATACGGCAATTTCTCGTGATTCATGGCCATATTTAATAATCAATTCCCTTATTTGCCAAATATTTATTATCAAAGTGATGCTTTATCTTTTTCATATCGGTGACGATGTCCGCGAGCGGCAATAACTGTCGCGGAAAGTCTCGACCGGTTAGGCAGAGACTTGTTTTGGGGGTGCGCTTATCAATTAGCTGCCGCAACTTGGTCGAACTGAGCAATCCGTCGTGAACGGCGTTATTAATCTCATCGCAAATAACTAGATCAAATTTACCACTGGTGGCTGCTAACAAAGCTTGATCATAGGTTTCTTGAGCGGCTCGTTTATGCTGGGCTTCGCTGACCAATTTAGCACTCAGTTCGCCGGCTTTATAAAAACCTTTGCCGCCTTTATAAAAATACAGTTGGTCTTTATATAGCGGTTGAATGTCGCGCAGAAAAATATGCTCAGATACACCCCAGTCTTTAATGAACTGGATGAAAGCAACTTTGTTGCGGTTGCCCAGAGCGCGAACTAAAAGTCCCAGACCAGCACTGGTTTTACCCTTGCCTTCGCCGGTATAAACAACTACCACTGACTCGCGACTTTTATAATTTTCAAATGTCACAGAATTATTGTACCTTAGTGATTTAGGCGGTTTCTTCGTCTCTGTAGCCATCAAGGGCGGCATTACCGAGTCGTCCGAATAATATGACCCACCTCAGTCGCAGCTGCTCCATTTTTAGTTTTTTGGTTTCAGCATCGACGTCGTGACTTTTGGCATAAACAGAGCTTTTTAACTCGGGGTAGCGGTTAACAATTGCTATCATTCTCGGGTTGGCAATAATGAGTTTTTCTGTCTCTTGGTCAAAACCGGCCCTAACTATATCATCGCGGCCCCGAGTAATTGTTCGCCAGGACTTAAATAAATCTCTTGGGCTACCGGCCTGAATAGTTGTTTCCAGCATGTCACTTTCGGCTGATCGCATAATGTCTAGAACTCTGATCGCCGAGAGTTCATTTCTCTCTGCAATATCAGTAAAGCTTGATAATGCCTCCGAGCTTTCTTGCAAATAATTTTCGTGTTCTAATTCTACACGGGGTTCACTGGCCATGACCTCTCCCATTTACATGGTACGATTATACCATATATAGCGCCGATGAGATTTCAATTGACACTAAATAAGCTTGATTTCTTTAAGAGCAGCATCGATTTTCGGTCGGTCAAAACCGAGAATTATGGTGCCGTTAACATCGATGACCGGAATGGCTGATTGGCCTGATTTTGTTTGGGCCTCTTTGGCGAGCTCTATATCGCTGTCAATATCTTTATAGGAATATTTAACACCGAGTTTATCGAGGTAATCCTTAGCGGCGTGACAAAAAGCGCACCAAGAAGCTCCGTAAATTATCACATTTGAATTATCCATATGCTAATTATAGCATCTATCGGTGTTAAGTTATTACTCGCCCTTGTGATAACAGATAAGAATTGCTACAATTAAGGTAATGGAAAATAGCAAAGAACCAGGGCCGGTGAACAGGAAAAGGAAAACTGAACAATCTGACACCAAACAACAACGTCAACTTTTTCTAGCCTCAGCCCTATCGATGAGCTGGCAGCTGGCCATAGTAGTATTAGTGCCAATTATCGGTGGCTATGAGCTGGATCAGCATTTGAAAACCACACCACTGTTAACGATTATCGGCTTTGTCGTAGCGATGGCTGGAACTTATGGTATACTCCGTACCGTCTTGCGTGAATTTAATACAACCCCCAATAAGCCGAAGGCAGATAAACAATAATGCTAGGTGGGTTGACTGAATCTATTGCCAGCTCGGGCCCGGTTGTCCATATTACGGCTCTGCCGCTGTTTAAGATTCACGGTATCGTTATAACCAACTCGATGTTCTACGGCTGGATCTGTGCTTTAATAATTACTGTATTTTTGATAATTATCGCCCACAAAGTGACCATTAAACCCAGGGGCGGAATTGTTGGCGTAGTTGAGGCTGGCGTCGATTTTATCGCCAATCTAGTAGAATCAAGTTTTGACGACCCAAAACGGGGGCGCAAATACGTACCATACTTCGTCACTTTATTCTTCTTCATAGTCCTCAATAATTGGCTAGGTCTGGTGCCGGGCGTCGGAACCTCTGTGACCCTTCATGGGAACCCCTTGCTCAGACCGTTTACTGGTGATCTAAATGCCACACTAGCCGCGGGCGTGGTAACGATGGGGGTGGTTTATGTGTCATCGGTTCGTGAAGCCGGCATAAAAAGGTATCTCAAGCACTTCTTCATCGGCAGCCCGCTCAATCCGTTATATCTATTGCTGGGGATTATTGAGATATTTACTGATGCCACCCGGGTTATCAGCTTATCAATCCGACTATTTTTAAATGTTACGATTGGCGAAATCGTCATCGCCGTATTTGCCTACCTTGGCGGTTTTTTGGCGCCGCTAACGGCTACCCCGTTCTATCTTTTGGAATTGTTCGTTGGAGCCTTACAGGCTTATATTTTCGTTATTTTGAGTACCATGTATCTGGCGATTGCCATTAACCATGCGGTCAGTGAGGGCGACTTGACCGATGGTGCTATTCCTGAAACAATGAGTTTAGCACCAGAGAAGGCATGATGGGTATTGCTGGAAGTGGTCAAAATTAGATTATTAATTAAAAGGAGTTGATTAGAAAATATGATTTACCTGGCACAAGCAATCGACACCGCCATAATCGGCAAGGGTCTGATGATTGGTGGTGGTTTTATCGGTCCCGGTATTGGTATCGGTATAATCGGCGGTAATTACATGCAAGCAGTCGGTCGCAACCCGGAAGCTTCTAAGTTTCTTGGCCAAGCACTGGTATTTATTGCCATCATTGAGCTGTTTGCTCTACTTGCCTTCGCTTCAATATTCATCGTTAAGTAAAGGATACGTAAATAATAAACGGCATGTTTTTACTACCAGTCCGGTTTTTTGGTGATTCGTCAAACGGTATTGGCGCACTTGGCATCAATGCCGGTGATTTTGCTATTCAGCTGGTTAGTTTTATCCTGGTCTTTCTGGTCTTAAGGCAATGGGCCTTTAAACCGATCGTCAAAGTTTTGCGGGATCGCCGCAAACTAATTGACGAAGGTGTTAAATTAGGTCTCGACATGGAAAAAGAAAAAGCTGAACTAGATAAAAACGTCAGCGATAAATTGCACCAGGCGCGGTCACAGGCCGATCAGATTGTTGTCTCGGCCGAACAGCAGGCCCGCCAAGTCGTCCAGGCAACCCAGGCAACCGCTAAAGCAAAAGCCGATTCGATTATTCTGGCAGCTAACGAACGGATAAAAGTTGACACCGCTAAAGCCCGTATCCGGCTCGAGAAAGACCTGGTCGGTTTGATTTCTGAAGCTACTGAAGCAATTATCGGTGAAAAAGTCGATGAGAAGAAAGATGCCGCCTTGATCAGGAAAGCTTTGAAAGGTCAGGATTAATCATGAAGCCTTCGCGTCATAAAATTGCCCGCTATATCAGCAGCCAGAGTTTAGACGGAAAAATATCAAAAAAACAGATCAAAGAATTTGCGGCTTATTTAATTGATAACGGAAGGACGAACGAGCTGACGTCGATACTCAGGGACGTCGATGAAATCTGGGCCGAGCACGGCGTGATTGAAGTCCAAACCTACTCTGCCCATAAACTGAGTTCCGAGCTAAGGTCTGAAATAAAGCGAATTATCAAAAAGTATTATCCCCACGCTAAACGAATTGAAATTTACGAACAAGCTGAACCGTCGCTGATTGGCGGCGTCAGGTTGGAATTTGCCAACCAGCAGCTTGATTTGAGTATTAAATCGGAACTGGAAATATTTAAACAAGCAGCGATGGCTGGTCAGGATCAAACATGAGCGATTTAACCATTGAAGAATTATCAGACGACATTAAGGCAGCTATCGAACAGCTCAGAAAACGGCCGGATGCAGAAAATATCGGAATCGTCACTCGCGTTGGCGACGGGATAGCTTGGGTCTACGGATTATCGGCCTGCGGTTTTAGCGAGATGATTGAAATTGACGGCATCAGTGGTAAGAAAATCACAGCCTTTGCTTTTAATTTAGGCCAAGACGAAATCGGGGCGGTAATTTTAGGTGAAGATACCGACATTACAGCTGGCGCAAAAGCCAGATTGTCGGGTAAAGTCCTAGAAGTGCCTGTTGGACCGGAATTGATCGGTCGGGTTATTGATCCGCTGGGTAATCCGCTGGATGGCGGCGGCGCCATCAAAACTGTCGTTACGGCTAGGATTGAACAAACCGCACCAGGGGTGCTGGATCGCCGCAGCGTCAATGAACCGCTGATGACCGGCATTGCGGCGATTGACGCCATGGTACCGATTGGTCGCGGTCAGCGCGAGTTGATTATCGGTGATCGCCAGACCGGCAAGACGGCCGTCGTCGTTGACACGATGATTAATCAGAAACGGCAAAACACTGGAGTTATAAATATTTATGTGGCGGTTGGTCAAAAGTTAAGTAAGGTTGCCCGTTTGGTTGAAAGACTAAAACGAGAAGGCGTGATGGAGCAGACGATAATTGTCGCTACCAGCCCGGCCGACCCGGCTGCCCTGCTTTACCTGGCGCCTTATGCAGGATGTACAATCGGCGAATTCTTCCGCGACAAAAGCCAGCACGCATTGATTATTTATGATGACCTGTCCAAGCATGCTGTTGCCTACCGCCAGATGAGTTTGCTGCTACGCCGCCCACCCGGCCGTGAAGCATATCCAGGAGACGTATTCTATCTGCACTCGCGCTTGCTCGAACGGGCCGCTAAATTGAATGATCAGCTTGGCGGTGGCAGCTTAACGGCCCTGCCGATTATCGAAACCCAAGCCGGCGATATTAGCGCTTATATCCCGACTAATGTTATTTCAATTACTGATGGTCAGATATTTATGGAGACCAGCTTGTTTTATCAAGGTATTCGCCCTGCCATATCGGTAGGATTATCGGTATCGCGAGTTGGCGGAGCCGCTCAGACAGCAGCAGTCAAAAGTGTCGCCAAGTCACTGCGCATTGATCTAGCTCAATTCAGAGAGTTGGCAGCGTTTTCGCAATTTTCAACTGACCTGGACGTCGAAACTAGACACCGGATTGAGCGCGGACAGCGTTTAACCGAGCTGCTCAAACAGCCTCAGTACAGCCCTATGCCTATCTGGCAAATGTATGCTGCTCTACTCGGAGCTACTGAAGGTGCTTTTGATAAAGTTCCAATTGAGAAAATCAAAGCCACCCAGGAAAGTTTGTTCCGGGAGTTGGAACAGACCCACAAAAAATTGATTGATGAAGTCAATACCGGTGCTGAGCCTAAAAGCGAGACTAAAGCGGCGCTATTGCGGGTTGCGAAAAGCGTTGCCAAAACATATGCTGTCGTCGAGGATGAAAATGAGCCGATTAAAGCGGTCAATCTTGAGACGGAGGCGGATAGTGCCTAATATTACGACGATCCGCCGTCGAATCGGTTCAGTTAGAAACACTAAGCAGATAACCAAAGCCATGGAGCTGGTATCGGCCTCTAAAATGAGACGAGCCCAGGAACGCGCATTACGTAGCCGCGGCTATAGCGATCTGGCCTACAGTTTGCTGGCGCGCCTCAGCTCGCTTAAAGAAGTTGAAACTGACCCTTTGTTCAAACAGCGAATGGTCAAAGACCGCCTGTACGTAGTTATGACCAGCAACAGCGGACTAGCGGGAGCCTATAACTACAACGTCCTTAAACAATTGACCCTAGCCGCCCAAGCCGACCAACTAGCTGGCGTCAAAACAAAGGTGATTATGATAGGTAAGCAGGGGGCGAACTTTATCCGCCGGCTGCAGAATATTAATTTGCTGGCAGTTTATCCGGCATTCGGCGATAACCCGACAGCTAATCATCTTCGGCCAATCCTGACGACCGTAATTGATCAATACTGGAACAAAAAAACAGACGAGGTTAATATTATTTACACAAAATTTATTAGCAACTTAACCCAGAAAGTTGAGCAGCTCAGCATATTACCCGCTAAAGCTTCTGAAGATCTTGACAAGCCTGCTTATAAGTATTCGTTTACAAATTTTGAACCCTCAGTTGAGGTAGTGATTGATAGTGTGGCAACGCGCCTGATTGACGCCCAGATCTGGCAGGCAACACTTGAGAGTATGGCCAGCGAACATTCGATGAGGATGCTGGCGATGAAAAATGCCTCCGACAACGCTACTGAACTGATTGATGATTTGACCCTGGAATTTAATACAGCCCGACAAGCTAGCATCACTCAGGAGCTGGCTGAGATCAGCGGTGGCGTTGAAGCATTAGCAAGTAATTAAAGGAGACAACCGTATGGCAACAACAAAAACTGAGGGGAAAACCGGAAGAGTCAGCCAAGTAGTTGGAGTTGTGGTTGATGTTGACTTTCCGGCTGACCACTTGCCGCCCATCTATAATGCGTTGAAAGTAACAATCGATGATCGTGAGCTTGTCATGGAAGTCGAGCAGCACTTGAGTGAATCCAGCGTCCGGGCGGTAGCACTTCAATCAACCGATGGCTTGCAACGCGGGACTAAGGTTGTCGACAGCGGCAGCGCAATCAGCGTACCGGTTGGCGAAGAGACCTTGGGCCGGATGTTTAATGTTATTGGGGAACCTATCGACGGCAAAGGAACCAAGTTTAGTCAGTATTCGCCGATTCATAAATTGCCTCCGCCGCTTGTCGAACAATCCGGCAGTGTTGAAATTCTCGAGACCGGGATCAAGGTTATTGACTTGATCAGCCCCATAACTAAAGGCGGTAAGGTTGGTCTATTCGGCGGTGCCGGTGTTGGCAAGACGGTCCTGATAACCGAACTGATCAATAATATAGCCAAATTTCATAAAGGTTATTCGGTTTTTGCCGGCGTTGGCGAGCGCACTCGTGAAGGAAACGACTTATATTACGAAATGTCCGAGTCAAACGTGCTCGATAAAACATCGCTGGTGTTCGGGCAGATGAATGAGCCGCCCGGTGCTCGTCTAAGAGTTGGCTTATCGGGGCTGACGATTGCCGAGGGATTCCGCGATAACGGTAACGATGTGCTGTTGTTTATTGATAATATATTCCGTTTTACTCAGGCTGGCGCAGAAGTATCTGCCCTGCTTGGTCGTTTGCCCTCAGCTGTCGGTTATCAGCCCAACCTGGCGCAGGAAATGGGCGCCCTGCAGGAAAGGATCACGTCAACCAAACAGGGTTCAATTACATCCGTTCAAGCTGTTTACGTCCCAGCCGACGACTTAACTGATCCGGCACCGGCAACTACTTTCGCCCACCTTGATTCGACTATTGTTTTATCTAGGGCCCTGACTGAACTCGGGCTTTATCCGGCAATCGATCCACTGGATTCTAATTCGACAATTTTAGATCCGGAAATCGTCGGTCAGGAGCATTATGATGTCGCCCGTGAAGTTCAGCGCGTTCTGCAGCGCTATAAAGATCTGCAGGACATTATTGCTATTCTGGGCATGGAAGAACTCTCCGAAGATGATAAACAGACAGTTGCCAGAGCTCGCCGTATTCAACGCTTTTTAACTCAGCCGTTCTCTGTCGCCGAGGTCTTCATTGGTAAACCAGGCAAATATGTGCCGCTGAAGGACACCATTGTCGGCTTTAAGGCCATTCTTGACGGTAAGTATGACGACAAGAACGAAAATGCTTTCTATATGCGCGGGGGTATCAACGAAGTTAAGGACGAGAGCTAGCTATGCTTCACTTTCAGTTGGTAGCAGTTTCGGGTACGAAATTTGACGACGACGTAACTGAGGTCGTGCTGCCGACTATGGACGGGCAGATAGGTATTTTGACCGACCACATGCCCTTAATCTCGGTCGCCACTAACGGTGTGATTTCGGTTAGGCGCGGCCCAAAAGACCCTGATTCAAAAATGGAACATTTCGCAACTAACGGTGGCGTAATTGAAGTTGCCAATAATAGCCTCCGCGTACTTGTCGATGAGGCCGACAATGGTGATGAGATTAACGAGGCAGAAGCAAAAAAGGCTTATGAACTGGCTGAAAAAATGAAAGCAGAAGCCAAAGATCAGGTCAGCCTGGAGCATGCTCAAAGTTTGATCGACCGCCACGCTGTTCGGTTGCAAGTTGCACAGCTGCGCCGGCGTTCACACCGTTAAGGAGTTATATTAAGTTAAAGCTTGCTGGATCAGCATAAAGTGCTATGCTAATGTCATTACACAATAAAAATACGGGAGGACGTATGTTTGGAAAGAAAAAAGTCGCAATGCTTGCGGCTGAGTTATTAGGTACGATGCTATTAGCATTGGCTGTAGTAAGCGTGCGAAGTTCGGGAATCGGGTATTCCTTTTTCGTAGCGCTTGGTGCTGGACTGGCAATGGCAGTTTTGGCCCTGATGATAGGGACAAACTCGGGTGCTCAGTTTAATCCAGCGTTAACAATCGGGCTATGGACGAGCCGCAAGATTAAAACCTTGCCAGCCATACTGTACGTAGTCGTACAGCTGTTCGGCGGTCTGTGTGCCTACTGGTTCTATATTTACATCGTTAAGACTCACTTGCAAAGTACTGCCGGTCACTACACGGCTAGAGTGATGGTTGCAGAAGCAGCCGGTACGTTCGTATTTGCATTCGGCTGGGCCGCCGCCGCTGCCCAAAAATTTCAGGGCTTTAAGTTGGCAGCAACCATCGGTGGCGCATTTGCGCTGGGTATTTTAATTGCATCGCTGGGCTCAAACGGACTAATCAATCCGGCTATTGCCCTAGCCACCCGCTCATGGGGCTGGAGTACATATATTCTCGGTCCGGTTGTCGGTGGTATCGTAGGTGTAAATTTCTACAATATGGTTTTTGCCGGCGGTAGCTGGTCAAGCGTAATGAAGCCGTTTACTGCTAAGAAGAAAAAATAAATATTCTAAAAGTTCAAGGCTATCTTCACCGAATGCCGCCATCAAAAATCGATGGCGGCATTTTCGTATCAACTATATTTTTTGGTTGATCAGATCATCTTCAAACTGAATAATGGAATGAAGATCGGTGCCGTAGCTGTCGGTGCTTGGGAAGTCGAGGCTTTTTATGTGCCGCCAGACAGCTTTTGCTAGTTGGCGGTAGCGTAGAGCTTCAATCTCGCTGAAGTTCAGGTGCAGCTCGGTGATTTTGTTATTATCATCAGGATCGATAAATTCGAGATAGGAGTCGACAACCCTATAAGCGTTAAATGATCTGGAATTTTCAGTCAGAAGTTTATAGAGGTATAGTTGTTGGCGGTATTTATGGAGTCGCTGGGTCGGTTGCCAGCGGGTATAGTTACTGCCGGTTTTGAAATCGACGATCGTTAGGGTTTTTGCCGCCGAGTCGATGATTAGTTTGTCGATCTTACCAGCCAAAATAACTCCGTCAAAAGAAACATTCTCGGTACTGAAATTATACTCGCTGATATTGTTAGAATTTATCGTCGGTCGCCGTTGGATTAAGTAAGCTTCAAGCGCTAAGTAGCCCTTTTGTTGCAAGAGATAGTGGTTGGTTCGGCTAAGCTCTTTTTGTTCAAGCAACCGATCGAACCGTTGCTTGGCTTGACTTAGTGTTGGTAGCCGGTGACTCTGTTTGTTAAATAAGTGTATCCACTGGAGCGTTTCATGCATGACGCTGCCGTAATGAGCCGCCGGGCTGGGACTTTTCGGGAATTTCAAGATAGTGTTTAAAAAGAATCCCCGGGGACCGGACTGGCTAAGGTCGGTAAAATCAATCAGATGAGTAGGGCTCAGTTTGTATTGCTCGAGGCGGTCTTTCAGCATTGCCTTTAGTTTGGTATCGGTTAATGCTGTACGATGTTTTTCCTGCCAATAAGCTGACAATTCAGTCGTCGGTTCTATGGTGGCGTCTTCGACTTGCTCAATTTTAGAAAACGGCTTGGGCAGCATTGGACTGATGTCCGATTCTGACTCATTGAGGTACTTAAGGCGGGTGGTGTCGCGTCCGCTGTAATTGTTTTGATAGTTGACGAGATACAGCTGGTTTTTGGCTCGGGTTATAGCAACAAAAAATAACCGAATTTTTTCATCATCGTTTTCGCTGCTGTAGCGGATGGGTTTCAAATTTTGCGGCAGCGGCAAGTGTGATTGCTGTCCGCGTGAGCGGCTTCCCCACGTCTCATCGTTGCACGAAACGATAAAAACGGCGCTATACTCTTGCCCTTTGGCCTTGTAGGCTGTCATCAGTTGTACGGCCTGAGTAGCTTCGTTATACGGGTTCGTATTAAGTATTTTAAGTTTGGCAGCCCGGTGATCTGTAATAAATTCCAATAAATCCGGCAATAAGTGCGGGCTGTTGTCGCTGTCGTGGAAGTCGCGCAGACGGGATCTTAGCACTATCAGGTTAGATAGCAGCTGCCAAAAAGTCCCTAGCGATTGTGTGGTTTTTTCTCCGAAATAATATTCATAGAATGGAGACTTATATGTCTTATGAGGCGATAGAGTGAGTTTGCTGGTACCGACCAAATAGTCGAGTATTGTCTCCAGTGGCTCGGTTAAAGCCAGACTGCTTAAACGAATGAAAAACTGAGCGATTTCCGATAGTTTGTTATGGCTGACTATAGTTTTTGTCCAGTCGGTTCCGGCTTCGTTGGCCTGCCACGACAACTCCCAAACGGCTGCCGTCGGTATGCCCCAAAAATCGTAACTGAGGATCTCTGGCCATAGTGCGTTGCAAGTTTGTTTGTCGACCGCCTGGATGGACAGGCATAACTCCGACATCCGTACCAACTGGTTAAGAATCGGGTCATCGAGAATGTTCTCACGCTTTTCGTAGCGGACTGGCAATTGGTGAGCGTGCAAGAACGAGACTAATGGCTCGAGGTATTTATGTTGCGGGGCTAAGACAGCTATTTCGTTTAGGGGTGTTGTTTTTGATAAGGTTTTGATTTTCCTAGCCAGCCACTCGAATTGGAAAACATCGCTTTTTGCGTCCAGGCGTTTAATTATAGTGTTGCCCGTTCCGCTGGCGGCAGTCAGATTTTTTTTAACGCCGCTGAACTGATCTACCAATCTATCATTTATCTGACCAGAAACAGTTTGCGCTAAATTCAGAATCGGTTGGGATGAACGGTAATTTTTGGTCAGGGTAATGACTTTAACATCTCGATAGTGGCGATAAAACTGCAGCATGTGCGAGTAATGAGCTCCTTGGAATGCATAAATCGCCTGGTCATCATCACCGACAGCCAGAATATTCGGTCGACCCTCGCTAATCGGATTGTCGGTGAGCAGCTCAACTAGTTTTAGCTGTGAGCCATTCGTGTCCTGGAACTCATCAAGCATTATGTATAAATATTGTTCTTGAATGGAACTTAGCAGGTCCGGGAAAGCCCTCAGTCCGCTAATTGCCCGTAAAATCATATCGTCATAGTCGTATAAATTAAGTTTGTTTAATTCTTCCAGATAAGTCTCGTAAATATCGGCAGCAGCTAACATCTTCTGGTTTGTATGATAGCCATCAAATGCATAATCACCGCCAGAATCCTTTATCAGCCATTTATTCTTCCAGGCTGTAAGTGAATTAGTCTTGCCGGAGATTTCATAGTCTTCAAGCGCTGTCTTAAGGTCTTCGGCCGCCAATTGACCCAGGCTTAGGACCCCGCCGGGAAGTACTGATCTGCCTGTTGGATGTTTCAATTTGGCATCCAGTTGATAGAACCGTGAAGCCGATTGTTTATCGACACGGTTTAATCCCGCAAGAATGGTTTTTGTATAAGTATTTGAGCGGTCAATAAACCTTTGATTGGATTTTATAATTATTCGAATGTCGTTCGGTGTAAGATAGGCCTGCTTAGCGTCGCTGATGAAATTTTTTATATCACCGATATAGTTTTCGGCAAACTTTAACGGATTGGCATAGGACAGCTGTCGGATAATGCGCCGGCAGATAACATCGATTGCCAGGTCGTCAACCGGCCGCGACACCATATTGTCGGAAAAATACTCTGGATAGCGTCTGATCAGATCACTCCCGAAAGCATGATAGGTGCTGATGTTGACATCATAAGCCGCCGAACCGATTCGATTAGTCAGCCGCTGGCGCATGGCGTGGGCGGCAGAGTCACTGAACGTCAAGCAGAGAATATTTTGCGGAAGCGTGTCGGTTACGGTAAGAATATGGGCTACCCGGGTAGTTAAAAGTTGAGTTTTTCCGGTACCGGGACCGGCAATAACCAGCACTGGACCATCGAGAGTGTCAACGGCAGTTTTTTGCTGTTTGTTTAAAATCGTATACGCCTCTTCATACTCCCGGTTCATGGTTCTATTATGGCATGACTAAGCGTTCACGTCTGAAATCTGTCTTATTTATTCATCGAAAAAGTCTGATAATTTAAAAAGAGTTCCGAAGAACTCTTTTTCTCGGTAGTGCCATTGCTGACTCTACCAAATACTATCTTGCGATAGTAACCGCCTCACGGTGGTACTTGGGACTATAGTTCATCGCCTAATCATTGTCAAGGAATTTATAAATAGAGTTTAAAGATTAGCCGCGAACTCCTATAACAAGTCGATATGCATTTTATATGAGTATCTAATTGCGGACATACGTGCCGCTGGAAAGTTTTATACAAAATATCTGATGTGTAAATTTTCTAAGCTGCGAGATATCCTAAACTTGTACGATTAAAAAAGCCTCTCTAGGAGGCTTTGTGCTGGCGCCTATGATTGATTCAGGCTATCTCCACCGAGCACTGAATACATTTAAACGGTTTATGGAATATAGGACAGTGATATATTTCACAAAACGCTAGTGACTATAGTCACATGGTATTTCTGTCATCAGTTATATGAGGTGACTACAAGATTGATTTATTGTTGAGTCGAATATGAATTAAAATGTATTTAAATGATATTCTTTGCTATCGGTCTAACGATGTGCGCGGCATTATTAAACGCAGTGTCAATTGTTATCCAGCGGCACGTAGCCGGCGAACCGCCGACAAATGAGCTTTACCGAAAAAAATTTATCCAGCGTTTGATTACAACTCGTTTATGGTTATTTGGTATGATCCTTCAGGTCGTCGCATTTTTATTTCAGGCTATTGCCCTACATAGCGGATCACTGATTTTGGTTGAGCCTCTGTTGACGACAGATTTAATATTTATTATGTTAATTCTACATTATCGGTTTCATATTTCCGCTGGCCCACGGGAGTGGTTCGCTGTGATAGCTATTTGTCTTGGTTTGAGTAGCCTGATATACGTTACTGATCCGAAAAACGGTAATGTCGCCTTGAATAACCTGCACTGGCTGTTAACATCGGTAATAATATTAATAATTATGGGGTTTGGAATCTTTGCTGTCAGGCGGATTAAGGTGCGTCAAATACGGGCAGCTGTATCCGGCGTGGCGAGCGGGTTTAATTTTGCTCTTGTCGCCGGCTTCACCAAGCTGTCGGTCGACTACCTCAAATTTGGCTTTGGCCGGGAGTTTATTAGCTGGCCGGTCTACGCTTTGATAATCTCGGGTATTTTTTCAGTCGTGATGATGCAAAGTACCTACGGGGCCGGCCCGCTTGTGGCGTCGCAGCCGGCTATGGAAATAACTGAGCCGGTAATAAGTATTTTAATCGGGATAATTTTGTTTGGTGATTCAATTAATACCAAGCCTTTACCGGTTGCCTTGGAATTTATTAGCGGAGCCGTTGCCGCCACTGGTATCATTTTGCTGGCCGGCTCAAAAAAGGTGTCAAGATCGAATCTGTAATAGTTAATGGGTGCTTAAAGAATAAACATAAGCTAAAATAAGAGATAGTAAAGTCGCCAAATGAAATTATCAAGATTCGAATTATTCATGAAATTCTGGTTATGGTCGGTTATTGGATCGGCGGTTGTAGTGGCCGGGTTTTGGATGGTAACGGATTTTATCCATGTCTTCCAAAATCTAAACAGTCTGAGCGAATATACCGATATCTTGCTTGGTATTAGTGTTTTGGGCAACGTACTGGGCGCCGGGCTTGTCCTATGGCGGGTAGTTGATAAGTATTATCATCCAAGTCTGAATAAAATATTGAGGCGCTACGGCTTGCTGTCTGTGCCGGTTATTGTGGCGGCGGTGCTCATTTTGCTCGTTAATAGTCCTCTATCCTATTTAATAATCGTTTGGAGTCTGGCCAGCTCCTATGCGGCTCTGAAGTCTATGCCAAGAGCTCACTCGTGAACGCGGTCTTTAAATTAAAACAAACAAAGTGGTTACTGCTTTTAGTCGCCATTGCCGGATTACTATATAATTCCTGGCCCCTTGGCTACATTTTGAATAATCACACAGCGACAAATTTCCTTGCTAGCAACCTAGAAGCCACCGGACAGCCCTACAGCTGGTTGTTTATTCTTGGCGATATTATTACCGGTCTGCTAATTATGGCCGTCGGAGTTTATTACTGGCGCCATCAGAAGACTTGCCGATCTTGGCTATTCAAGGTGACGATATTTGGTTTTGTCAGTTTTGGTTTGATAACGATAGTTTCCGCCATGTTACCTTTCAACTGTCAGCAATCGGTCTATCAATGCAGTGTCCAGTTGACAACTTCATTTGGTATTCATGACATAGTTGGTGCTATTGGATCAATCGGACAGTGTTTTAGCTTGTATGGAGCTCTCAGGATTAGTCTAATCAATTACCGGTCACATCATTTACATGAACTTACATTTTTGGCAGGTTTTGCCTTATGGTGCGCCAGCGGCTTGTATTTTTTGATTGCTTCTTTAACGAACGCCACTCTGGCAATTTTCATTCAGCACTTTTTTATCATTTTGTCAGGAGTGGGCCTGGTATTGATACCGCTTGCACTGGACTTTAAGCAGAAGAATAATTCCTCGGAAGTATCTTAATTAGATTGATTTTCGATTGTGGCGGAATGTCACTAGACGCTCAAGGGCGATCATGGCTACACCGAGCACAACAGCAAGTATGCCAAGAATTTCATTGGTATTTGAAGCCTTTATTGTGCTGCCGATATTGTTGTGCGCTAAGGCGACATGGGTAAGCGTGGGGTTGCCTTGCCCGGTATTAATACTTGAAGTTGAAATCAAACCACCGGTTTGACTGGCCCGAAAGATGTAATACGAATAAACGGCGGCGGTTGATGGCGGTGTTGATATAGCGGGAGTCGGCGCAGCAGTACTGGTGACGACGTTGCTAGTGGTTGGCGGTAGCGGCACTATACCGACGCTGCCAGTCCAGTTCCCGAAAACATTGATAATTAAAACACCGAACCACCCGGAAAGATCAATGTTGCTGCCAATTATGTTAACAATATCGGCGCTGGCGGTCGCATTGCCGCTGACAGCGTTACCGCCATTGAAGTTATAAGCAACAGTGGCATTGCCGGTTGTTGAGCTCAGGGTGACATAATTATTGATGGTTTCGGTGTTGGTCGAAGTAATAGTAGTCGGGATTTGGTTGATGTACTGTTGAATTTGGCCACCCAGGGCAGCAGATGTGGTTCCGGCCGGGTCGTTCATTAGAAAACCGACCCATGTGCCGGAAACGTTGACGAATACCAGAAGCATATTACCGCCAATGATGTCGCTGTTAATGAGGTTATATGTATTTAGGCTGGTGGTTGCGTTACCGGAGGTGGCGCTACCGCCATTAACATTGTTCGAAACCGTGGCGTCTCCGGTTGCAGCTGCAAGCGTAACTTGGTTATTAACGTTGAGATTATTAGTGATTGAGCTATTGCTCGGGGCGCTGCCACCCGAAGTCGGATTGGTCAACAGGCCGCTAACCAAGGAGTCGGGTAATAAGATGTTGCCATTGAGATTGCCATAAATATTTATAATACCTAAAAATGCCTGATTATCGGCTAGCATGGCGTCTAGGAGATTAATTATATTGGCTTCAGTCGTCGCATTGCCGGTTGTGGCGTTGCCGCCAGTTTGATTATTCCCGACATTCGCATTGCCGCTGGCAGCCGTCAAATTGACCGTATTGTTGATCGTTCCATTATTGTTATTGGTGGCGTCGGTTGGCCCAGAACTCGTGTTCGAATTTGTGAGTCCAACAAAATCAGCCGGATTCAGGGTGATATCCCCGGTTTGATTGCCGGTGAGATTATCAATAAACGTCGATAAATCTGCGCTGTTCAAGCTGGAGGCTGACTCCAATGCATTAATGATATCGGCAATATCCGAAGCTGAACCGGTCGTAGCGTTTCCGCCCAGGTTGCTGTCGGTGACTGAGGCATCTCCTGTTTGAGCGGCGGCCACGACGCAGTTATTGATAGCTGCCCCGTTGCTTGCTGTAGAGCTGGAGCCCGAGCTTGGATCGGTTGTCGGGTCTGAAGAGCTTGAGTTAGACGATGGCGTGCTACAGACAGTGCTATCGGGGGCGGAAACAGTGGACGGGTCGGCAGTAGTATCTGAAGACGGGTTAGTTCCAGCGCTAATAGTGGGCACTGTGCCGGTAGTGTTGGCGGCAGTTGAATTGAGGTCAGCGGAAGTTGTCGAATCGGAATTGGCCTGTGATGATCCGGCGCTGGTAGCGGTCGTCGGGTCAGTACTTGTAGCTGCCGAGGTATCGGTGCCGGCTCCAGTCGTAGTGCTCGGGCCGGTCGACGAAGTAGTACTATTTGAATCGGTTGCTCCCGACGTATCAGTGGTAGGAGTTTGATTAGCGGTTAAAGCTGAAGATGTATCAGTTGAACCTGATGAGCTATTGCTTAGCGCATATGCTCTAATGGGATGCATAGCGGCACCAACCAATAACCCACCAACTGCCAAGCCTATGATAATAATAATTTTGCTGTGTCTCATAACTCCAAATTCCACAAGTTAGTTAATATTGTAACTGAATTTCCGGGAAGGATCGATTGCTCAATCCTCCCCGGTTCAGCCGTTTAATTTTTAATTGCTGATTTATCTATTTTAGGTTGATAGATTTGGCTTTAGTTGGATGCCGTTACACTAACAGTTGAAGAGCTAGTGTTAGAAGCGTCTCCACTTGTAGCGGAACCACTGTTGTTGCTACCAGTGACACTGGCATTACCAGAGGTGGCAGTTTGATTGGTGGTATTGTTAACGCTAATTTTGTTGCTGTTATCGTTAGTAGTAGTGGTCATCGTTACAGATCCTTTGTCTCCGCTACCGGATCCAGGGTCAGCTGGATCACTCGATGTATTTGTTGCGCTTACACCGATACTCGACGTCGAGCTGTTGGTGGCGCTCCCGGATTTAGCTGAGCCGCTGTTACCAGTGCTACTGCTATCATCTTTGATGTAGTGGTCGTGATTGTCGTTACCGCCAGTCGAACCAGTAACTATTGCAGTGCCCGTGGATGCGCCTTGATTTGTCGTATTGTTGACGCCGACGGTATTAGTGTTGGTCGTGAGACTGCTCGTGGTTGTTTTCGAACCATTACCACCCTTATTGTAATTATGCGGTGTAGCACCGGCTAATCCAGAAAAGCCTAGCAACAGTCCTCCTGATGTGGCGGCTGTCGCAGCAATCCTTATTACTTTATTTATTACCATTAATCCCTCCTTTTGGATTAGTTTGATATTTATTTCGGGTTAATCACCCGACTCCGTCAGATTTATGACCTGACCGAGTCGAACGATTATTCATATCAGATCTACGCGATTACCTCCTAATTTCCACTTTGGTTAATACTGATTGATGTAGATGAATTATTTGACGCCGACGGGCCGGAAGTGACCGAAGTTCGATCCGAGTTAACTGTTACGTCGGTTTTGGAATTGCCCGTATTTAGTGTCTCGTTATATGAACCGTTGTCTGTTACGGGAATAGACTGGCCGTTAACGGTGACGCTGGTAGAATTACTGTCGGGTGTCTGACTGTTATTGGCGGTTGAGCTGGCGTTACTTGATGAGCCTACAGCAGCATTATTGAAAGCTTGGCTCTGCTGGTCTGCGAATTTTATAGGCATAGTTTTGGAAGATAAGGCAGAATGATTTTCGGCGTATACGACTAATAAGATACCGCCGCCCAGGATAACAGTTAGACAGATAATTAATAAAGTGTGCCTGATTATCTTAGACTTATCTGAACGAGAGATACCATCAATGTCGTCAGGAAACTCAGTGCTTACTTTCAGTAATTTTACGTTGCTACCGGATTTTTTAGCCGATAAGGATTTTGCACTGATTGACATATTTTGGTAGTCCCTCCACGTTTATGTTGTATCTCTACTTTATACAGGAATTACTAGTTGTCAAGGAAGAAGCATGTGATAATGGTCACACACAAAATGTGTTCAATTATTTTTGAGACCTGTTGTATTTATATTTTGTTTAGTAGGTTACTGGAAAATACTAGTTATAAGAATTCTTGATCTTTGCCTAGATATGATGTGTTGTAAATCGTTCGTTGTAATTAATATATTTCATTGATTAAGGCAAGCTTCATTATTTAAGAATAACTAAATTGCTCTGCACCCAAAGGTCATTCCAATCAACTCTATTTTGGTTGGCTGGGTTTAAATTTGATTGTCCGAGGCATATATTTTTAATAGGGCCAGAAAAGTAGTAAATTATTAAGTATGGAAAACTTAGATATCGATAAACACCAAACTGCATTAGTTGTTATTGATTTGCAGAAAGGCATAGTAGGTCGCCCGACTCTGCCGCATAAATCTGATGAAGTCGTAAAAAACGCAGCCGCCTTGGCCGAAAAATTTCGCAAAAATAGTATGCCAGTTTTTTTGGTGAGAGTTAAGCCATCGGCCGACGGTAAAGATGGCCTGAGACCGATAACGGATGGAGCTGGTTGGAGCGGGACTCCTCAGCCCGACTGGTCGGAAATTGTTCCTGAGCTAGGGCCTAAGGCTGATGATTTCGTAATAACGAAACACCAGTGGGGCGCTTTTTATGGAACCGAGCTTGACCTGGAGTTCAGACGACGCGGAATAACGACGATGGTGCTTTGCGGCATTTCGACCAATATTGGCGTTGAAAGTACTGCCCGTTTTGCTTATGAGTATGGCTACAATCAGATTTTTGCAGAGGATGCCATGTCAGCTATGTCGGATGATGAGCACACCGCTACTGTAACTAAAATATTTCCGAGAATAGGCTTGGTTAGAAAGACCGATCAAATACTAGTTGTCCTTTAGGTATATATAGATTAGCCTAGATGAATAATTGCCCACGCAGAAATGGTGCGGGGCTGTCGTTAGCATAGCTGAGCATTTGTCTTGAAGGGATTGGCTAGGCGGAGTGTATCGTCAAGAGCTTCGATGCGCATGATTTCGTTGTGTTTGGCGGTGCGCTCACTTCTTGACAGGCTGCCGGTTTTTATCTGGTCAGCACCGGTACCGATGGCAATGTGAACGATTGTGACGTCCTCTGTCTCGCCGCTTCTGTGCGAGATAACAGTCCGCCAGCCATTCTTTTTTGCCAACTGGAGAGTTTGAATTGTCTCGCTCAGGGTACCGATTTGATTCGGCTTAATCAGGATCGCGTTAGCTGCCTTCATGTCAATGGCTCGTTGCAATCTTTCTGGGTTTGTAACCAGTAAATCGTCGCCGACTATTTGCAGTTTAGAAAGTCGGGCAGTCAGATCTTTCCAGGCGTCCCATTCGTCTTGGTCGAGCCCGTCCTCGAGAGAAATAATCGGAAAATGTTCAGTAATCGACGCCAGGTAATCTGTCATTTGGGCATTGGTGAGCTGGCGCTGTTCGGTTTTCAAATCGTAGTTGCCTTCATGAAATAATTCGCAGGCCGCGACATCTATAGCATAGCCGACATCAAATCCTGGTTTATAGCCGGCGGCATCAGCCGCCCTGCTTAAGAGTTCAAGCATATCGGTGTTTGATTTTACCGGATAAGTAAAGCCGCCCTCATCTCCGACTGTCGTTGCTGCCCCTAGTGAGCTAATTTCACTTTTCAAAGCTTGAAATATTTCGGCACCAACTTGAATTGCCTGGGCATAGCTCTCCGCTCGCTGAGGGATGATCATATATTCTTGGAAATCTGAAGAATGTGATGCGTGCATGCCTCCGTTGAGAAAATTCATCATCGGCATCGGTAAAGATTTCTTTGGTTTATTGGCAATGTCATTAATGTGTACATACAACAATACTTGCCGTGCATTCGCGGCAGCGTGGGCACAAGCTAAAGATACTGCCAGAATAGCATTAGCGCCAAGTCTTTCCTTGTTCGGTGTGCCGTCCAGATCGATTAGTTTTTTGTCAATCAAAAATTGGTCATCGGCCATTACTCCATGCAAACACTTGGCTATCTCGCCTTTTATATTGGCAACAGCTTTCATAACCCCTTTGCCGCCAAACGCACTGCCACCGTCTCGCAGTTCATGCGCCTCATGGGATCCGGTTGATGCTCCAGAAGGTACGGCTGCACGGCCGAAAATACCTTCCTCAAGCCAAACATCCGCCTCAACGGTCGGTATTCCGCGAGAGTCAAGAATTTGCCGCGCATTTATACTAGATATTTTCATATTTTAATTTTCTCATAGTTCTTATGTATAATAAACATCGACATGGCACTAATCTATTTTTACGATTCGACCGATCTCGATAAAGATCAGTTGAATACTTGCCTGCAGGGAACCGACCATCATTGGGAATTTCTGGCGGATAAAGTCGAGTCCGGAAACTGTAACCCGGAGGCAGAGGTCATATCAGTCTTTGTCAGCAGTGCAGTTAGTCGTGAAGTTATTGAGGCGATGCCTAAACTAAAACTAATAGCCTGTCGTTCGACCGGTTTTAATAATATCGACCTGGCTGCTGCTCAAGATCACGGAGTTGTCGTAGTGAATGTACCGACATATGGTGAAGCTACTGTTGCGGAGTATGCATTTACCCTGCTGCTTGCCTTGCAGCGAAACCTGACCGCAGTACTGGCCGCCGAGAATGCCCAGTTTTCTTCAAAGGATCTTATGGGACGTGATCTTCAGGGAAAAGTATTCGGCGTAATTGGTACTGGACACATCGGGCAGAAAGCTTTGAAAATAGCTGATGGCTTTTCTATGGATACTATTGCCTTTGATAGTTTTAAGGTCGATGGTCTCGAAGAAAAGTTTCATTTTAAGTACGTTGAGTTGGATGAATTACTCGAAAAAGCTGATTTCGTTTCGCTCCATCTACCCTATTTACCTGCTACGCACCACATAATGAATCGCGATCGGCTCAGTAAGATGAAACACGGAGCCATACTAATTAATACGGCCCGGGGAGAGCTTGTTGATACTGCTGCCCTGCTTGATTTACTTGAAAACGGTCAGCTTGGCGGTGCAGCTATAGATGTTATCGAGGGCGAGGCATTGCTAAATTACGCCGAGGAGACAGCTTTGCTGCGCAGCGACACGCTACCAGAAGATGTGCTGCGCCATAGTGTCGAAATTTCTGTCTTGGAAAAAATGCCTAATGTCATAATCAGTCCGCATAACGCCTTTAACACAGTTGAGGCGATTCTACGGATTAACCAAGCAACCGCCACAAATATAACTGATTTTTGGTTCGGTAATATCCCGAATAAAGTTGCGGTTGAGAAAAAACCAGTCGGAAAACTCTTGGTCGTACGACATGCCGAATCAGAATGGAACGCTACCGGACAATGGACCGGCATCACCGACGTTCATCTAAGTGAAAACGGTTTTAAAGAATCGGCCATGCTTGGCCAGGAACTCAAAAAATTAGATATTGGCGTCGACGTAGCGTATTGCTCGAAGCAGATTCGGACCCGGGAGACTTTGCAGGGCATGCTAGATTCCGCCCAGATATTCGGACTCGAGATCGAAAGCAGTAGCGCTCTTAATGAACGGGATTATGGAGAGTATACCGGTAAGAATAAATGGGAGGTTAAAGATCTTGTTGGCGAAGAGGCCTTTAATCAAATACGTCGCGGCTGGGACGTACCGGTACCGGGTGGCGAAACGCTTAAAATGGTCTATGAGCGAGTTGTCCCTTTTTATAGCGAAACTATTTTGCCGCAGTTGCGCGAAGGCAAAAATATTCTAATTGTTGCCAGCGGCAATAGTATCCGGTCGTTGATGAAGTACCTTGAATCTATTTCTGACGAAGGCATCAGCCAACTGGAAATGCCATTTGGTCAAATTATTGTTTATAACATTACAGCTGAAGGCTTGAAAGCCAGTTCATCGTCCGTGCAGATAGATATTACTCCACCGAACGCTTAAGCAGGCCCTGAAGAATTCCATCAGTAACCTCCTGAACGGATAGTTTGCCATTCACTTCGAGAAGCAGTCCTTTGTCTCTATAGAATTCGATAACAGGTATTGTTTTGTCTCGGAATTTTATCAGCCTTGTTTTCAGTGCCTCGCTACTATCATCTGCTCGCTCGCCTCGGTCATTAATGATTTTAGCGTCTTGGAATCGCGCCCATACCTCTGCCTCTGAAAGATTAAGAAAAATAACTGCTTTTATGGGGTGTCCGGAGTCGGCAGCCGCCTTCATGATAATAGGCTCTTCGCCGTGCGATCGCCCGACAGCACTGAGAATAAGCGGCATATCCCGAAGATTTGAGCGCGATAGATACGGCACCATCAAATCAAGATAAAAGTCCGACGGGATAATACCGCCGCTAGCCAGTATGCGATTAATCTTTTGCGGGTCTTTATGGCTGCGCAAAATTTCGCCGCCGCCGATGAGTTTACCTCCAAATAATTCGGCCAATATTTTTCCTTGAGTGTCTTTACCGGAAAACGGACAGCCAAAAATATCCAATGAACCAGCGCCAAGCCAGCTGGTAATCGTTTTTATTTCGGTGTTCATTGCGTAAATTATAACATCTTTTCGGTTCACAATTGTGGGCCGAAGTGCGATTCTTCAAATCCGTCTACTGGCTCAATGAAATGTGCTTAAGGTTACATAAGCTGATATAATATGCCTAAATCACTAATCTTAAACAGGTAAAAATATGTATAAATATATAAAGCATTTCAAAGAAATCTCTCTTAGTGACGTTCCGCTGGTTGGAGGAAAAAACGCCTCGCTTGGTGAAATGTATCAGAAGCTAGCCCCTAAGGGCATCAATCTGCCTAATGGATTAGCAACTACTTCTCAGAGCTATTATTATTTTCTTGATCAGACCGGCATCAGAAAAGATATCATAAAACTTCTACACGGTTTAGATGTCAAAAATGTTAAAGATCTCGAAAAAAGGGCTGCCAAAATTAGAGCCTTAATAATCAGGGCCAAGTTACCGAAAGATTTCGAAGAAGAGATCAGGCAGGGTTATCGCGAGTTAAGTAAAGAATGCGGTCATAAGAATGTGGTCGTGGCAATACGATCATCAGCTACAGCCGAAGATTTACCGAACGCTTCTTTTGCCGGACAACAGGAATCTTATCTGAATATCAAGGGCGAGGCTAACGTGCTGAGCTCCGTCAAGAAATGCATCGCTTCCCTCTTTACGGGCCGGGCAATTGCCTATCGTGTTGAAAACAAGTTCGACCACATGAAAGTTGCACTTTCCGTAGGTATTCAACAAATGGTCGCCGTTCACGCAAAAGCCGCCGGCGTGATGTTTACTATTGATACCGAGTCTGGCTTCCGTAATGCCGTTGTCGTTAGCTCGATCTACGGGTTGGGTGAGAATATTGTTCAAGGCCGGGTAAATCCCGATGAGTTTACCGTATTCAAGCCAACAATGGCTATTCTTAAAAAGAAAATCGGTACCAAGAAAGTGAAAATGATTCCTGTTTTTGGCAGCCGGACTAAGAATATCGCCGTTTCAAAGCACGACCAGGAAAAGTTTTCAATTACCGACGAACAGGCCAAAACAATGGCCGGTTGGGGCATGTTAGTCGAGGAGCATTACCAGAAACCGATGGATATCGAATGGGCTCTCGACGGTGACGACGGAAAGCTCTATATCGTCCAAGCCCGGGCCGAGACTGTTGAGTCACGTATGAACATGAACGTCATCGAAGAATATAAACTTCTTCAAACCGGAACTGCTTTAACCAGGGGCACTAGTGTCGGTAATAAAATCGGCAAAGGTAAAGTCTGTAAGATCTTGGACATCAAAGACATCGGTATTTTCGAAAAAGGCGACGTCTTGGTAACAGAAATGACAGACCCAGACTGGGTCCCGATTATGAAAAGCGCCAGCGCCATAGTAACCGATAAAGGCGGTCGTACCTGTCATGCGGCAATCGTTTCCAGAGAGCTAGGAATACCCTGTGTGGTTGGGACTGCCAACGGAACACAAAAAATCGCTGACAAGAGTTTCATAACAGTTAGTTGTGCTGCCGGTGACGAGGGCATCGTATATGAAGGAAATCTAAAGTTTGAAATCGAAAAGACAGATATCAAAAATCTAGAGCGCCCCAAGACTAAGATCATGATGAATATCGGATCACCGGATCTTGCCTTCGAGTATTCGTTAATACCAAATGATGGTGTCGGCCTCGCCCGCGAAGAGTTTATCATTGACTCGCATATTAAAATTCACCCGCTAGCCTTGCTGCACTTCGATTTGGTAAAGGACAATAAAGCCCGTGCCCAAATTAATCAGCTTACAAAGGGCTACTCCAACAAGTCACAGTATTTCATAGATAAGCTTGCCGAAGGAGTTGCAATCATCGGTGCCGCCTTTTATCCGAAGGACGTCATCATCCGTTTTAGCGACTTCAAGACAAATGAATACGCAAATCTCATTGGCGGCAAACAGTTTGAGCCGCAAGAGAACAACCCGATGATTGGCTGGCGAGGCGCTAGCCGCTACTATAGTGAAGCTTACCGTGAAGCCTTCGAGCTGGAATGCCATGCCCTAAAGAAAGTCAGGGATGAAATGGGAATCACCAACATTAAAGCTATGATTCCGTTCTGCCGAAATCTCGATGAAGCCAGAAAAGTCTTAGCTATCATGGAGGAAAACGGACTTAAACGAGGCGAAAACGGCTTTGAGGTGTATGTCATGTGCGAGATACCGTCAAATGTCATTTTGGCGGAACAATTTGCCGATCTTTTCGATGGTTTTTCGATCGGATCGAATGACTTGACTCAGTTAACGCTCGGAGTCGACCGCGACAATAATACCGTCGCCCATGTCTATGATGAGAATAATGAGGCCGTGAAAGAACTGATCAGACGAGTAATTAAAGTCAGCAAACAGAAGAAAGTTAAAATTGGAATCTGTGGTCAGGCTCCATCAGATTATCCCGAATTTGCTCGCTTCTTAGTTGATGAGGGTATCGACAGTATCTCACTGGCACCGGATACGGTCGTGAAGACGACAATTGATATTAAAAAAACTGAGACTAAACTGGGTCGTTAACGGTTGTCTTGTGTAATTAATTAACGATTAGTAGCCCGATCGCAACAATTAGTCATCAACTAATTGTTGCTAGTGTTTCTAATGATAGGGAGATTTTAATATCGTTAAGCTTTCGACAGCTCTAAACTCTCAAGAAGAGCAGCAGGTGGTAGACCAAAAATGCCGGCCAGACCAAGGCCTTTAGGATGCCTAATATTACGAGCGCAAAGGTCCCTGAGTGAACGTGCAGATAATATACTAAAGCACCAACGAAGCCTAAGAACCAGATTAACCCAGTCTCGCCTGTCTTTCCTGCCCGTTTTGTTTTAGACATGTGTTTGTGCGATTTCTCTTTATCCATATTTCCTCCGTAAACATTTAATCATAGCTGGTGTTGAATTTTCTATCATAAATAGCCCTGGTAATTTCGTCCTTCCCTATGTCTGTTATAGTATTGTGGTGAAACTTGATCATAGCGAGGAACTTACATGGGGTGTCATCGAGGGCAGTCTTGAGAATATTGAGCAAGTTAAAGGTGGTTTTACTGCTGCCCGAAGAGGTATCGTGACTTTACCGAGCGGCAAAAAAGTCTTTGTCAAAATCGGAGTTGATGATCTGACTAAACAATGGGCTAATAAAGAAATTGTGACCTATAGGTTCTTACTCCAGCACAGATATCCATACCTACCCCATTTATTGGCACATAATTCTGATGAGACAGGCTTCGCGGTTGACGCTCTACTTAGCGCCGATGGTTGGGATTGGTCAAACACATGGAGCACTGATCGGTTAGACCGTACTCTAGAGGCCATGGATATGCTTGCTGATATCAAGCCAAACGGAGTAGATAAGATGTATTTTCGAAGCCAGTCGTATAGCGAAGAAGACAATGGTTGGCAATTTTTAGCTGACTCAGAAGAACGCCAGCGCTTACTCGCCGATAAATTCATGACACATGGAGATAATGATTTAGCGAGTAATCTTAATCTACCGGCTATGCTAACGCAAAGCTATAAGTTCAGATTTAATAAGAGCACGTTTGTTCATAATGATGTTAGAGCCGATAATTGCGCCTGGAACAAAGGGATAAAGAATGTCCAACTTGTTGATTGGAGCTGGGCTGAACTGGGAGATAGAAGAGTAGATATTAATGCAATGCTTGTAAATGCTGAGGTCTCGGGTTTAGACGTTAGCCGGGGCTACAGGTCTCGCTTAGATGCCCCGGCCCTTCAGTGGCTGGCTGGATATTGGTTCAAGCAAGCAATAACACCGGTTTGGTCTGGAGGCCCAAAAAATATCCGTGAGTTTCAGTTATTGTCTGGCATAACAGCTATAAAGATGGCTAATAAGCTTTGATTTTTATATCAAACTTTCGATAACCAATAATTCCTAAACTTAGTCGTTGCGGTTAATGGCTATAAGTTCTTCTGATGTATATAATTAGCATAAATGGGATGCAGCGTGATCGAGATGGGATCAGGTACTTTTGATGCTTGCTAAACTCAACAAGATTAGACCTTGGCAGGCGGCATTGATTATTGTTCTGATCGGTTTCGCGGTGTTTTTTACAGGTCTAACAAATCAATTTCAGGGTGATGATTCCCTACAGATTATTTCCAATATCCCCGTTCATTCTATAACAAACATCAAACTCTTTTTCGAGGGTGGGACGTTTTACAATGGGCAAGCTCTAGCGCCGCTGGCTGGCATATATTACCGCCCCTTAATGATGACAGTATTTTCACTGATATATACGATTTTTGGCGCTAAAGTCGTAGTTTTTCATCTAGTACAACTTCTTCTTTGGATTGCGTGCGCATTTGTTCTGTACTTGTTTTTGAGATATTCGTTTAAACCAATCTTGGCTCTTCTTCTGGCGCTGATCTTTCTTGTGCATCCGCTGAATTCGCAAGCTGTTTTTTCTATTCCGTATACTCAAGATGTTCTGTCGATGCTGTTTGGATTACTGGCTCTTTGGCTACTGATTAGATTCAAATCCGTTCGTAGTCTTTTGCTCGTAGCGCTTTGCCTTGTTCTTTCGCTGTTTTCTAAAGAATCAGCAGTTGTATTTGTAATTCTGGCTTTCATCTATCTAATTTGGTTTAACAGACAGCGGCTATACCAATTTATTGGTATTATGGCGTTGCCGCTCGCCGGCTACGTCTGGCTGAGGATAAATGCCGTCGGCTTGTTCCAGCATTCGGTGACTGCTCCGATAGATAAGTTTAATCTGGCCGGACGCTTGTTTACAATGCCATCGATTGTATTGATGTTTCTGGAAAAGTTCATTTTTCCATGGAAGCTTGTTTCTAGTTACTATTGGGCATATCCGAACTTTAGTGTGCGGCATGTGTTATTCCCGCTACTCATTGACCTTGCCGTATTAGCGGCGATCATATATTTCGGATTTTTGGTGCACAGAAAACTTTCCAAAGCAACCTATTACACCTACTTATTTTTTAGCATTTGGGCGTTACTGGCCCTGTTGCCATATTTGCAGCTAGTTCCTTTAGACATGACGGCCTCTGAGGCCTGGTTTTGCCTAACGATGGTTGGTTGGCTCGGAATAGTCGGAATTATATTAGGGCTATATCGGATCTCGCTTAAGTGGGTACTTGTGGTCGGCGTTATCCTTGTGACGGCATTCGGGATTCGAACCGCCTACAGAGGTTTGGACTGGAAAAGTTCATACACAATCGCAGCCAAAGACTACTCTGTCTCTCACGACAACTACGTTGCCGATAAAAACATAGCTTTGTACTACTTTTCGCAGGGTGATTATACTAAGTCTCGGGATTACGCCCAACAGTCGGTTTCGTTATTCCCCAACGTGCTGGGCTACAATACTCTCGGAATGGCCC
The DNA here is from genome assembly GCA_035510795.1 of Patescibacteria group bacterium. Lineage (GTDB taxonomy): Bacteria > Patescibacteriota > Saccharimonadia > Saccharimonadales > UBA4665 > DATKGL01. The sequence goes on along the minus strand of DATKGL010000022.1, from coordinate 5,819 downwards.
TCAGCGCGCTAAATGATTATCCTGCTTCAGCTCAGGCATTTACTGCCGGTATGAAGTATCAGGATTATGTCTCTCTGTATGAGAACAGGGCCGCGTTAACTGCCACCTATGGTACTCCGGCTGCCAATATCCAGTTTTTAGTAGAAGCAGTTAATAATTTTCCGAAAGATTCTCAGATATGGTTTTATCTGGCGATACAAGAGTATAGGGATAGTAATATTTCTAATGCAAAATTAGCCATTACTCAGGCATATAAATATGCTCCGTCGAATCAAACAGTTGAGATAATTGATAGCCGCATCATGAACAATCAACCCTTAAATATCTCTTTCAGCACTAAATGAAAGTATATCTATGATAAGTGAGCCTTACCCGTTTGCATGTATGCTTATGCTACAATACAACTCAAGAATAGCTTAAAAAAATGGCGATAATGACAAGTCACCTGAAAAAAAAATTCAAACCATCCAAGAATAAATTCTTTTATACGGGTGGCTGTATTTTCGCCGCAGTAATTGCGCTTATAGGTATCCACCTCTTACTGGCTAGTCATGCCTCCCCGCCAGGCGGACCGACTACTCCTCCGGTAGAGATCTGTAGCGATACCAGCTTACTTAATGGTCCCTCAAGTGCTCCTAGCGGCGCGGTAACTATTCCCGCCGGCAACAACTCTAGTGCCGCATCTTCAGGATCCTATGACACGGCTGGTACAACTTACTATTTTGCCTCCGGCATTCACACGCTGACAAATCAAATCATTCCCGGGAATAACTCAATGTATATTGGTGCTCCCGGAGCCATAATCGACGGCGACAACGCCGAAACTGCTCTGTTCGAACAGCACGCCAGCGGTGTGACGATTGAGTACTTAACTATTGAGAATTATGATGTCAACGAGAACGAAGGGGTTGTCAATCATGACTCTGGAGCCAACTGGACTATTGAATACAACACCGTCGAAGGCAGTGGCGGGGGGCAGAATGGAACCGGCGGTTCGGCAGTTATGTTGGGTAATGGTAACACGATGGAAAACAACTGCTTAACAAATAATGCTCAACTTGGCTTTAACGCCTATTCAGACAGCGGGAACACGAATATTACCGTTTCAGATAACGAAATTAGCTACAACGGCAATCCGACACAAAATGCTGGTTGTGGATGTGATGGCGGCGGCAAGCTTTTCTTCACTACCAACTCGTCTTTTACCAATAATTATATTCATAACAACGGTGGCGTCGGGTTGTGGGGCGACACAAACAACGCCGGCATCTCCATGACCGGTAACTATATTTCAAATAACTACAGTCATGGCATCATGTACGAAATTAGCTACAATGCTCTCATCCAAAATAACACCCTCGTTGACAATTCGTGGGGTGATGGCCCGACAAGTGCCGATTTTCCCAACGGCGCCATATACATATCCAATAGCGGCGGAGATAGCCGGGTGGATAGCGGTAAATACTCGACGCTGCTGATCTCCAACAATACCTTTACGGACAACTGGGGCGGTGTTGTTGAGTGGGAGGATTCCAATCGTTATTGTGGCTCATCCGATGGCGGCAGCAACTCCTGTACTCTAGGCAATACAGCCGATGCTTATCTAGAAGATAACGGTGTGGCTTGTGGCGCTGCGTCAGGCTGCACTGCGGTTACTACTGATTCCTGCAGCAACCCTCAGAGCGGTTCTGCACTATTTTGGGATTGTAGGTGGCGAACCCAAAACGTAGAAGTCACAGACAATACTTTTAGTTTAAACCCAGCCAATATACCAGGTTGTGAGGCCGGCTCAACCTCAAACAGCAACGGTAGTCAGTGCGGCTACTCTGGAACCTTTGCCCAATACGGAGGAGCTCCTTATGCGGGAACGGTGATCGAAAACGCCGTAGCGTATCAACAAAACAACGTATTTTCTGATAATATTTATTACGGTCCGTGGAGCTTTGAGGCGCCCGAACAAAATTCTGCTGATACCCTAACCTTTGGTCAATGGCAATCATCCCCTTATGGCCAAGATACCGGATCGACATACAGTAATTCGGTTTCTCAGCCTTCTCCTTCTACGCCTCCCTCAATCCCCAACAACCTCACGGCTACAGCCAACAGTCAAACCAGCGTTATTCTCAGCTGGAGTGCCAGTACTGACAGCAGCGGCCCTGGCCTGGCTGGCTACAATGTCTATCGCAACAGCAGTAGTACTGCGCTTAATGCTTCTCCACTGACTAGCACCAGCTACACCGACACCGGTCTTACTGCCGGCACTAACTATACTTACTACGTCAAAGCCGTTGACTCAGCCGGCCTGTCCTCCAGCCCTTCTAACACTGCAGCTGTAACCACTCCTGCTTCCACTCCGCCTGCAACCGGAACCAGCACCTCCACGGATAAGACATTTGAAGACGGTACCGACAATATGTCTGCCTGGTATGACGACACTATTGCTCAAACCTCAGCTGAAGCCCACAGCGGTAACTATTCTCTGGCTATGACCGGAACCGGCGGTAACTGGGGCACAGAAGAAAACTGGCCCGGCTCAGAACAAGTAACCGCCAACACGACCTACAACTTTAGTTCCTGGCTGCTGGCTAAAACCACTACGGAGACTATCTCTGAGACAGTTATCTGGATCAATAGTTCCGGTGCCAGCCTGTCCAGCCAGACTATCGGTACTCTTACCGACAGCGCCAAAGCTTGGGTTAACCTAAGCGGCAGCCAAACCGCTCCGGCCGGCGCTGTTAGTGCTGATCTCTACTTTACCGGTACAGTAGCCAGTGCCGGAGAAGTCCACTACCTAGACGATGTAACCACTACCGCTGCTACGACTCCTCCGCCGGCTCCCGATACCACACCTCCCTCGGTTCCGTCTGGCTTAACCGCCACTCCGGGTATAGTTGCAAATTCCGTCAACCTGTCATGGGCTGCCAGTACTGACAATACCGGCGGATCAGGTCTAGCCGGCTATTATGTCCTACGCTCCACTAGCCCGGCTTCCGGCTATAGTACTTTGGGGCAAGTCAGCGGCACTACTTACAGCGATACTACTGCAGTGGCTGCTACGACTTACTACTATGAAGTAGAAGCCTACGACAAGGCCGGTAATATCTCAGCCCCATCAAGCTCTGCCAGCATAACAACGCCTACGCCGGTAGTACCACTGGCTGCTCCTTCCGGAGTCAGCGCTACCGCAGTCAGCCCTTCACAGATAAACCTATCATGGACAGAGACCAGTTCATCAGTTAAAGCCTTTGAGATCTATCAAGTTGGCAAGACATCACCAATCGCAACGATCGGTACACTAAGTTACGGTGTCACCGGGCTAAGCACCAATACAAACTACAGCTTCTATATAGTTGCATCAGTCGGTACGACTGTTTCGCCTAAGTCTGCTACTGTCAGCGCCACCACTCTGGCAATCTCGACCGATACCATCATCGGAACAGTCACTAACAGCAAGACTAAGTTAGCGCTTAGCGGTGTCCATGTCTTCACCAGCAGCCAAGCCACAGCCACCGGAGCTGAATCAACCTACACCAACCCGTCCGGCCAATATGTTCTGTCAAACATTATCCCCGTTCGCCATTACTATACCTACAAGTTACGCAACTACTTGACTCAGACTGATCTACTAACCTTCAGCCCCGCCGGAACCTATACTAAAAACATAGCATTGGTGCCATAAATGAGAAAGAATAAAGACATGCCGCTAGACAAACCGGATAGTCCGGACCAAGCTGCCCCCGCCGGCCCGCCTAAGCATCCCAACAAACACCTTACCTTTATCTACATCTTTATTTTAGTACTAATAGTTATAGGCATTGTCGTAGTAGCAGCTACTTCAAAAACTTCCGCACCGGGAGCTGTTAGCTCATCAACCGCACCAGCTGAGGTCAGCATCACCAAAACCGGCTTTATGCCTTCCGCGGTTAGCATTTCCGCCGGCCAAGCCGTTGTCTGGGTTAACAACGACAGCAGTCTCCACTTGGTCGCATCAGATCCTTACCCGGCTGACAATAACCTCAGCCTGTTAAACTCCAGAACTCCGCTAACTCCCGGACAGAATTACTCCTATGTCTTTAACAAGGCTGGAACATATTCATACCACGACAACCTCAACCCCTATGCCTTTAAAGGCATAGTGGTTGTTAAGTAGCGCCTGAATAGACCCCCGAACTTTTATATACACCAGCCCAGTGGCGTCACCGAATGCAATCTAGTCGTTTGGTGGAATGTTTATTTGCGTCATGTATGTCTGTCTTGGGTATTGAGTTCTAATGCCGTTTTGTTCATGAGCTGAAATTATGATATGGTCTTTGGGTACATTCACGAAAATTTAAGGGTGGGCATTTCTTCAATATAAATAGAACTGTCCATATGATAGAACAACCGCCAAGTAGCAGCGAAGCGTCACTACAATCAGAAATATCGGCTCGAAACGGTCATCTCAGACATGCCCTAGAAGAGCCAATTGATCATGTAGTGACATATTTAGATGAAAACTTCCCGGGACTTGAGCCAAATCACCTAACACTAGCAGGATTAGGTTTGGTGTTATCGGCAGATATCTTGATTCGCAAGTTCCCGGAGCATCCCGTACCAATAACTGCGATATACTCGGTAGGTAGCGCTTTTGATGCTCTTGATGGCGCGCTACAAAGAAAGAAAAATGAAAAAACAGGCCAAAGTTCAACAACCAAAGGCATGAAACAGGACGTTAGAGCCGACAGGCTTCAGGAAATAGCAACAGCCTTTGCGTTATCTGGCACTGCAGGTCAAATCAGGGGCAACAAGTTTGCGACTAAGAGTTACGGTCTTGCGGTTATGACCGCCGTCTTGCCTGCCTGGGCTCGTTCTACAGCCGAAAAACGAGGGATTGTCGTTGAAGAGGGTGGTTTAGGCACTCGGATTGGTCGAGCGGTTTTAGGCGGAGTAGGAATTGCATTTAATAAAAATCGAGCAATCTCAGACGCTGTCAGCGCAACACTGGTTATTGGTAATGTGGTTACTGCCGTTAAACGTAGAAACGTGATAACACAAACGGAAAGATCGTCATCCTATCGAGGAACTAATGATAGTCCAGAATTTACAAACGCGGCACGAGTTCGTGAGAAAACACTTCACCGGCTCGCTATCGTTGGCTTCATAGCTGGAGCGACTGTGCTGTTGAAAAAGTCAAAATCTAAGTCTGAAAGTGATGTCGGATTTTCGGGCAAAGCTGAATCCGGAACAAGATCATAGCTACCAGGCTGAGGAAAAGGGATTCAAACTAATCGTAAAGAATATTCTAATTGACACAAGATAATTCGTGATGTACAATCATTATGTACATAAGAAAGGTTACAATATGACAATACAAACTACATCTATGGCAAGTGCAAGAGCAAATTTTGCTGAATCACTTGATGCAGCTTCTAATGGAGAAGTTATTTTAATTCAAAGACGAGGTAAACCCGATACGGCAATTATTGATGCTGATCTACTTGAAGATTTTCTTTCTTCTATTAATCCTAGAATTATTAATAAAATTAAGTTAGCTCGGGAAGAAAGCGATTATATCTCTTTTGAGGATGCATTTTCAGGAATTTTATGAAGTACAAAGTAGTCTTCAAACCAACCGCTATTAAAGACCTTAGAAGACTTCCTGTTAATATCCAAAAAAGAATCGGAAAGAAGTTAGAATTTTTTTTCAAACAAAATGAACCACTAGATTATGCTGTCCCCTTAATTGGCAATAGCAAAGTTGGAGATTATAGATTTCGGGTTGGAGATTATAGAGTAGTTTTTGATCTTAATAAAAATAAAATTATCATATTAATGATAGA
>DATKGL010000021.1:0-75067 GCA_035510795.1 Patescibacteria group bacterium | reverse complement strand
CATTATTTGGTAAAGTAGTTGTGTAGATCGTAGATGATCCAATACGGTTAGACATATTAGTGTCTCTCCTTCGTAGTTTTAAGTTGGTAACAAACCTATTCTACGATGCGGATTGTCTACGATCTATTTGAGTACCAGCAGCAGCAGATCAGTTGCGACTCTTGCTTAGCCTTAGTGTAACTTCATGGTTGTCGACTTTGATTTGTGTCTCATATATTTCGCCAATATTTTCTTCCATTTCGTCCAGATGAGTCGCTAATGTCTCAGCCTGTATAAGCTTGGCATGGTGTTTTACGCTTTCATTAATTAAGTCGACGCCGCTATCAATAACCAACGAGATTCTGTCATCAACATTCAGCCCAGCCTGTTTGCGAGCATTTTGAACCTGTCGGATTAATTCCCTGGCTACTCCTTCGGCGGCAAGTTCCTTGGTTATATTTACATCTACGGATACTGATGTAGTTTGACCTTTGTTAAGATTGACTTCTTTAAGATTTAGCTCTTCGGCTATTAGATGCCCGTATTCTTCCATTGCGAGTTGCGTAATTTCGATCGGAAGAGTGATGGATGCACTATTCAAGGGCTGGCGAACTTTAATGCCAGCTTCAGCTCGCTGAGCTAAACCAAGACTTATAACTTCCCTGACAGATTCCATCTCTGAGATAAGTAGTGCATTAATATGACCCGATTCAGGCCAATTTTCCAGGTGAACAGACTCGCGTCCAGTCAGATTACGGTATAATTCTTCAGCCAGAAAGGGAGCAAAGGGCGCAACAACCATTGATAGCTTAACCAGTACATAGTGTAGAGTTTTATAGGCATTATATTTATCACTGTCGTTCTCGGATTTCCAAAAACGTTTTCGGCTTCTCCTGACATACCAATTTGACGCATCATCGATAAAACTAAGCACAGGCTTAAGCGCACCACTAATGTCATAGTCTGTCATGTGTTTGTCGACATCATTAATGAGCTGATGAATTTTAGATACTATCCACCTGTCCAGAATGTTATCGATAGAGTCCAGTGGATCATTCAGCTTCCCATCCCACTCCCAACCATCAACTGAGGCATATAAGGTAAAGAAATCATACATATTCCAAATCATCGCTAGTTTGCGGGCAATATCAGCAACATCCTTGTCTTTCAGTGAAAAATCTTCACCATTTAGAACCGGCGAGGATAGTAGTAAAAATCTCAACGCGTCAGCACTGTATTTATCTATTAGTACCTCTGGATTTGTAAAGTTGTTGTAGGACTTACTCATTTTCCTACCATCATTACCAGCAAGTGTTCCTGTGACGATCACGTTCTTGAAGGCCGGTTTATTAAACAAAGCTGTCGCGATGGAATGCAGATAATAAAACCAGGCCCTGACCTGACCGACATATTCTGCAATAAAATCTCCGGGGAAGTTATTTTCGAACTTATCTTGATTTTCAAACGGATAATGAAACTGGGCGAACGGCATCGAACCGGATTCAAACCAACAATCCATAACTTTATCAATTCGATGATATTTAATTCCGTCAATTTCAAACGTAATTTCGTCAACCCATGGTCGATGATAGTCTTCCAGCTCTTGTCCTGACAGTTCTTTTAGCTCTTTATAGCTCCCCACGACCTTAATGTGTTCTGCTCCAGCTTCATCAGTACCTTTCCAAACAGGCATGGCTGTGGCCCAAAAACGGTCACGACTAATATTCCAATCTGGAGCTGTTTGGACGATATATTTAAATCTTCCCTCTTTAAAATGCCCTGGCGACCAATTGATTTGGTTATTGAGCTCCAGCATAGCTGTTTTTTGCTCGGCGATTTTCATAAACCAGCTAGGATGAGCTCGATACATTAGCTTTGTTCCACAACGATAGCAGTGCGGGTAGCTATGAGTTACATATTGTAGCTTCCAAGCAACTCCTCGTTCATGCAGAGTTTTTGCTATCTGTTTATTCGCATCCCAGACTAACTGACCTTCCCATTCGCCAGAAATATAATAGCCGCTGTCATCTATGGTCGAGATTATCGGTAAATTTTCTCGTTTAGCCAGTTCATAATCTTCTTCGCCATAGGCCGGTGCAAGATGAACTATGCCTGTCCCCTCATTAGTCGTCACGTAATTGGCGCCCAGTACCCTGTGTGCGTTGTCGCCTCTGTCTTCAAATATCGGTTCATATTTAGCATCGACCAGCTCTGAGCCCTTAAGCGTTCTAATCTTATTAAACTTAAGCGGTTGATTGTCGTCATCGGTCAGAACTGTTTCAAGCAAATCATGGGCAAGAATTAATTTTTCTCCATTAACCTCGACTTCAGAATAGGTAAGTTCCGGGTTAACAGCCAGAGCGACATTAGCTGGAAGTGTCCAGGGAGTTGTCGTCCAAGCTAATAGATAAGATTGACTTTGTGCTAATTTGAACTTGATGAAGACTGCCGGGTCAACAACGTCCTTATACGAGCTATTATCCATAGCAATTTCGGCTTTAGAGAGGGGCGTAGCGTCGCGCGTACAGTAGAGCAGTACTTTTTCACCTTCATATATTTTGCCCTCGTCATAGAGCTCCTTAAAGGCCCACCAGACAGATTCCATGTAATTTTTATCCATGGTTTTGTAAGCACCTTTAAAATTGACCCAGCGGCCAATTCGCTCAATGATTTCTTCCCACTCATTGCCTGTCTGGACCATATTCTCCCGACAGGCATTTATATAATTGTCGAGTCCTATCTTATAGACATCGCGCTTATCTTTTATGCCTAACTTACCCTCAACATACACTTCTGCCGGCAAACCATGGCAATCCCATCCCCACGTTCGTTCAACCCGCTTGCCTTTCATAGTCCAATAACGGGGAATAGCATCCTTAACAATGCTGCTGAGTAAACTTCCTTCGTGTGGCATGCCGGTAATAAACGGTGGTCCATCATAGAAAACGTAGACATTGTCGGCTGGTCTTTGGTCGACAGATTTTTGAAATATATTATTCTTGTTCCAATACGCAATTAGTTCTTTTTCGTAAACCAATGGTGATCGTCTCTTGCCTGATTGATATTTCATTTGCCGCCTTTCTCTAATAAAAAACACCTTAAGGAGTTACTGGAACCTGTTTAGGGCGGTACCATCCAGTTTCCTTCGAGGTGTTCTCAAAAGCACTTACTTACAACTTTAACGGTGTTATCCCGGCAGGTTCTATTCTTTTTCAATTTCTTCCTGCTGCTAAGTGATTGATTGTCACTTCCCTATCCCAATACGATAAGACGCATTTCCTAATTGTGTATATTACTATAGCTCAGAACAGTTATCTTAATCAACTAGCTGTTCAGGTAGCTTATGACGTCATTCATTGTCGGTAAACGTTGCCCGGTCCAGTAATTGACCAGACTACTATCGTCATCTCGAATAACTATGATAGCTGGATATTCAACAACATCATAAAGCCTGGCTTTTGCCTCTCCTTGGATACTGTCGACATCTAGTAATTCAACATTTTTATCGGGGTACAATCGTTTGAACTCCCTAACATACTGCTCAAGTTCTCGAGCATACTCAGATCTGGGGCGATAAAGAAAAAGTAGCTTCACGTCTCTATTGTAGCACTACAGGAATGGCACTAATCGGACTAGGAACATCCGGTCGTAGAACCGCAGGATGTGCAGACATAGCAGTTGCCGGCTCGCTGAGTTTGATTACCGCAGTTATAACAGAGCGGGGCTGATGGATCGGTAACATAGGACTTAGCATTTTTACCATTAGTTGTGTCGTGGGTAACCGTGTCTGAACCATGATTACTTGGTTGATCGGGTTGAACCTGAAGTGGCTGCGCTGGTTGGCTCTCGGGGTTGAGGGTTTGTCCGACTGTCACATTAATTTCAGGGGCCAGTAGTGTTATCTGTGATTCGGGCATATCATTTAATGATGCCAGACCTAGCTCTACCCGATCATCAAACGACAGATAGTCTTTTGCTAGTCTTCGGAATATATAATCTGTAATCGAACTGGCAGTTCTGATTTCAGAATCATCCGTTATGCCCGATGGCGCAAAACTAGTTCCCATCAATGACCTAACATAGCTTTTAAGCGGCACGCCATACTGCAAACCGTGGCTAACAGATATAGCAAACGAGTCCATTAAGCCAGAAAGGGTTGAGCCTTGCTTGGACACGACAATAAACAACTCTCCTGGTGCTCCATCCTCATATTCACTAACCGTAAAGAACCCTTTCAGATCAGCAAGACGGAATTTATATGTTCGGCTGTTGCGCTGTCGTGGTAAATGTCGCCGGACGGCTGATTTTACAATGATACGTTCTTCGGGTTTTCCGCTTGTTTCTGTGCTTTTTTCGTTAGTATTATTGCCACCTTTCTTTGCCATACTCAGTGGTTGACCTACCTTACAGTTATCGCGATAAATTGCGATGGCTTTAATGCCCATTTTCCAGGCATCGATGTGCAGCCGTTCAATCTCATCTACTGTCGCCTCTTCGGGCATGTTAACTGTTTTACTGATTGCCCCGGACAAAAAAGGCTGAACTGCTGACATCATCTTGACATGACCAGAATAATGAATAGAGTTATCACCCATCGAGCAGGCAAAAACTGAATAATGATCCGGCTTAAGGTGTGGTGCATTAGTTATGGTTTTTTCTGTATCAATATGATTAACAATATCTTTGATCTGATCGGTTGTGTAGCCCAATGATCTAAGCGCTCTTGGTACGGTTTGGTTAACGATACTCATAGCGCCGCCGCCGACTAATTTTTTGTACTTAACCAAGCCTAGATCCGGCTCTATGCCAGTTGTGTCACAGTCCATCATCAAAGCAATCGTGCCCGTGGGGGCTAGCAAGCTAGCCTGTGAATTCCGAACCCCATATAGCTCGCCCAGTTCAACCGCTTCATCCCAACTGCTGGCAGCAGCGCTTAATAGTTCTTCTGATACCAAACTGGCATCAATTTTAGATACTTCTTGGCGGTGCATCTTCAAAATTTTTAGCATCTGCTCTCGATCTTTATGAAAACCGGCGAAAGGACCAACCTTGCGAGCTAATTTGGCACTAACTGCATATGCCCGACCGGTCATTAAAGCTGTAATAGCAGCTGCTTGAGCTCGACCTTCGTCGGAGTCATATGGTAAACCTTGAGCCATCAGCATTGCCCCTAGATTGGCATAGCCTAGTCCTAGCTCTCTATAGGCTCTGGCGTTCTTGGTGATTTTTTCTGTTGGATACTCGCTATAACCAACCAGAATCTCTTGAGCTGTAAAAATAACCTCAACGGTGTGTTGGAAAGCTTGGATGTCAAATGAATTGTCCTCTCTCAGATATTTCAGGAGGTTGATGCTAGCAAGATTACAGGCGGAGTTATCAATATGCATATATTCACTGCAAGGATTGCTGCCGTTTATCCGTCCGGCATTAGGTGTGGTATGCCAACGGTTAATAGTTGAGTCGAATTGCATACCAGGATCGGCACACTCCCAAGCAGCTTCAGCAAATTGTCTAAATACGTCACGGGCTTTAACTGTTTTGAGTGTTTCACCGGTCTTAACGGCTTTCAGGCCCCAATCGCCATTTTTTTCAACTGCTTCCATAAATTCATCAGTGACTCTGATTGATATATTGGCGTTTTGGTACTGAACCGAGAACGCGTCCTTGCCATCTAGGTCCATATCAAAGCCTGCTTCTTGTAATACGCGAGCTTTACGCTCTTCTATGGCTTTACTCCAAATAAAAGCCTCAACATCAGGGTGATCGGCATTTAATATTACCATTTTGGCCGCCCGACGGGTTTTACCACCACTTTTAATGGCTCCGGCGGAAGAATCAGCGCCTCGCATAAAACTTAGCGGCCCTGAAGCTGTACCGGCACTTTTACCTAACGGTTCCATGCAGGATCGGAGGGGGCTTATATTAATACCTGATCCAGATCCACCCTTGAATATCATGCCTTCTTCTACATACCAGTTCAGAATAGAGGGCATGGTATCTTCTATGCCTAAAATGAAGCAAGCGCTGGCTTGTTGGGCCCTACCCTCGGCGCCAATATTAAACCAAACCGGTGAATTGAAAGCCGCCCGTTGGGTGGCTAAAATATATTTTAGTTCTTCTCTGAAGGTTTCCGCTTCGCTGTCGCCATCAAAATAGCCTTCTTGGATGCCCTGCCTAGTAATAGTATCAGCAACCCGATCGACCAGTTGTTTTAGCGAAGATTCTCTTCCTTTTGTTCCCGGAGTACCCGTAAAGTATTTCTGAGCCACAATATTAATAGCATTCAGCGACCATCCAGCGGGAAATTCGACGCCTTTCTGCTCAAAGACTGGTTTATTACCGACGAGGCTCGTGATTAACGAGTCGCGCTTGACCCATTTCAGCTGGTCATAGGCTTTTTTCTTGGGTTGAGTAAATAACCGCTCAACCTCAAGGTTGGTTGTCTGTCCCATATTACCCTCTCTTTTGTTAGTTGATTATTTAATTTTTTTGTTTAGAGTATCGAACACTTTTTTGTGTTTTTTTGCTCCCCCTCGAGTCTTGTTTTCTCGTGTATCTAAATTTATAAAGCATTCGCTTTTTATATACAAGTTCCGTTTTGGTTTATCTGCCTCAAACTAACTAACTTTATGTAGAACTTTCTGTTTTTTCTGTTTTATGTCTGAAAGTTCTTTCTCGAATCCGGCAATATCTTTAAACCGACGATAAACACTCGCAAACCTGACATAGGCAACTTCATTTAATTGGGCTAGTCGCTCCATTACCAAGTCTCCAATTACGGCTGAGCGGATTTCGGGGTCACCGCAAGCTTGCAGTTCTTGCTCGATGTTATTTACTAATTTCTCGAGTTGCAAATTAGTTATTGCTGTCTTCTCGCAGGCTCGATATAGTCCCGCCAATATCTTGTCGCGGTTAAATAATTCTCTATCGCCACTGTTCTTGATAACGATCAGCTGAGGTCGTTCGATTCTTTCATAGGTCGTAAATCGATATTGACAATTTACACATTCTCTTCGGCGTCGGACAGACTCTCCATCTGTGACATCTCTGGATTCGATTACTTTTGTATCTTCACTCTGGCACTGACTGCATTTCATGTTGCACACCTCCTTTGTTCAATATGAATGTGCTGGCACTATAATTATCATTTCTATATATAGCGCCTATAAATATGATCATACCTCCACCCGTAGTGTTTTTGCAACTATTTTATTGCTGTATTATTTATCACGAAACGGGTGTTCCTTAAAATGTCGGTGACGCGGCTAGTTATCATCTTTATTGGCTTTGTCGTTTTTATCATGACGCTTGAGGCGTCGTAAAAATGATGGCTTCTCAACCTCTTCTTCATCTATTGTGTTAACGTTTTCTGATGAATCTTCAACTTCCTCTTTTTCATTTTCTTCATCGCCATTATCAAGATTCCAGATATTTGCTATAGGGTGGTCACTCTTGAAGTCTTCCTCATCCTCATTTTTCCGATCCAGCGACATATCAATATCTGCCATGTCGCTATCGGTAGGTCGATCGGCCGTTGGCGGTATACCGTCGCCCGAGTTATCTTTCTCGCGATAGTTCTTATTTGATTCATTATCACTAATAACACGTCTGGAGAAATATGAAGCGTCAAAGCCCGTAGCTACAACAGTGATAATGACTTCACCGTCAAGATCAGGGTTGATTGTTGCTCCAAAAATTATATTTGCCTCCGGATCAGCGGCTGAAGTAATTAACTCAGCAGCAGAGTTGATCTCGTGCATTGACAGGTCATTCCCGCCGATGATGTTAAACAGTACCCCGCGAGCCCCATCAATTGAAACTTCCAGTAATGGCGATTCAATGGCTTGCTGAGCGGCTTGAACGGCTCGGTTTTCTCCGCTAGCCCGACCGATTCCCATAAGTGCAGAGCCGGCATCTTTCATAACAGTTTTTACATCTGCAAAATCGAGGTTAATGAGCCCGTTGACGGTTATTAGATCAGATATCCCCTGGACACCCTGCCTTAGAACATCGTCCGCAACCTTAAATGCCTCTAGAAGCGGAGTCTGGCGATCAATTGTCTGCAACAGTCGGTCGTTAGGGATAACGATTAACGTGTCAACTGAACGACGAAGACCTTCAATTGCCGTTTCAGCATTTTTCCGTCTTTTTTCTCCTTCGAATGCAAATGGTTTTGTAGCAAATCCGACAACAAGAGAGCCCAGATCCTCTGCTTCACGAGCTACTATATGACCAGCACCACTGCCTGTTCCGCCACCAGCACCAAGTGTAACAAACACCATATCAGCACCAACTAATGATTTTCTTATTTCTTCAATTGATTCTTCAGCAGCTTTTTGGCCAATAGCTGGATCGGCACCAGCCCCTAAACCCTTGGTTGTCTCCTTGCCTATGTGGACTTTTGTCTGCGCTCGGGAATGATGCAACGCTTGAGCGTCAGTATTGATAGCAATAAACTCGACACCCCCGACACCCGCTTCGACCATCCGGTCGATCGCCGCGCTGCCAGCGCCACCGACACCGACAACTTTAATACGTGCGAACGTTTCTATAGCTGGCACAATCTGTGGCATAGCAAATCTTTTGTCCTCTCGCTTAATATTTGCGAGTATACCCTATATAAACATTTTGTTCAAGAAAAGTCGGGACCATAATTTACTGTCAATATTTGTATTCTTTATTCCAGAGTCAACGTCGTATCATGTTGATCAACTTTGACACGGGATTAAATAACTTGCCCCGGGCCGTTACATTGAAGCCAGCGCTGCCCTCATTCATCGGCGCAAGCAGCATATCTAGCAGCATCAATCCAACTGCTGTAAAATTAACAGGATCATCAACAGACTCAATTAGACCTGTTATGTTGTGCAATTTACCAATTCTAGCTGGTAATTCTAGCTTGTCTCTAGTGAAGTCGGCTAACCCTGGAAATTTCGCAGTACCGCCAACGATTACTACTCCGCCCGGTAGTTTCCTCGATCGATGAATCATGCGCAGTTCCTTATCGACATAATCCAGTAGCTCATCAATTCTGGCCTCAGTTATCATCAGGATGTCGCTAGTTTTAAAGGTGTGGACTTTTTTATTGAGTTCAACGGAGACTGCCTCTTTTTTGTGATCTTGGTCTAGGGTTGCACACTTCACTTTGACTTCTTCGGCTATATCGAGGTCTGTCTTAAGCCCAATCGCCAGATCATTAGTGATATTGATACCGCCTATCGGTAAAACTGCGACATGCTGGATTTCGCCTTCTTCAATCACTACAAGATTCGTGGTACCAGCACCTATATCAAGTAGTAAAGTGCCGGATTCTTTCTGTTGGCGGCTTAGAACTGCTTCAGCGGCAGCCAGACTCGATACGGTATGCCTATTGGGTATTATTTCAACTTTATCAAGAGCCGAGTCAAGATTTCTTAAATGCGGCAGCGAGGCTGTGACGATGTGGGCGTCGACTTCCAATCTTACCCCCTGCATGCCGACCGGGTCCTTAATATTGTCTTGTCCATCAAGACGGTAGTTTTTTGCAAAAACTTGGACGATTTCTCGGTTAGGCGGTAATTTGAGGATAGTAGCGGCTTCTTCGGCTCGTAGGCGGTCTTCGTGAGTAATTTCGCGGTTGGCCGTGCTAATAGCTATGACGCCTTTGGAATTAAAACCATTAACATTTGAACCGTTGATATTGACGGTTGCTCTGTGAATCTGAAAACCAGAAATACGTTCAGCTTCGGTTATCGCTTGGGCGATAGCTTCTGAGACATCATCCACATAAACAACAGTTCCCTTGCGCATGCCGTGATTAGGGGAGCTACCGTAACCTATTACCGACGGCGTACCTGAATCCTGGTCTAAAACTCCGACAATACAGCGAACTGTGTTTGTACCGACATCGAGACCTACATAATGAGGTAGATTGTGGTCGTACATGCTTGCAGTATAGCGCTTATACTCTGTTTTCATCAAGCTGGGCTGTAGGCTGTTAGAATTTCCGCGTGGTCTTCACTAATTAAAACAGTATGCTCAAAATGAGCCGAGTTGGATCCGTCAACAGTTTTAATAGTCCAGCCGTCATTGGCCATAAATACAGATTTAGAACCAAGAGTTGCCATCGGCTCGATGGCAATCGTCATTCCCTTGCTTAAACTTACGCCACTGCCAGGAAAGCCATAATTTGGTACGTTTGGGTCTTCATGCAGGTGATGACCAACACCATGCCCGACCAGGTCACGAACAACGCCGTAATGATGTTTATTGAGGACTTTCTCGACGGCATGGCCGATGTCACCAGTCTTTACCCCATTTTTTACGACGTTGATACCGGCATACAGCGATTCTTCTGTTATTTTTACTAACTCTTGTAGCTCGGGGGTCGCTTTACCGACTGTAAAACTAAGTGCCGCATCCGTTATCATGCCATTATAGATCACCCCAAAATCAACACTCACAATATCTCCGGAATTTATAAGTCGTCTCGGTTTAGGAATTCCATGAACAACTTCGTCGTTTAAAGATACGCAGAGCACATCCGGGAATCCGCCAAAACCAAGAAACGCCGGTTCGCCGCCAAGGCTCTTCAGCTCTGCCGAGGCCAGATTAGCCAAGTCTTTCGTGCTCATTCCGGCTTTAGTGTTATGTTGCAGCAAATGGAGAATTTTGGCTAACATTTGACCGCTTGTCCGCATATTTTTTATTTCGGATGGCGTCTTAATTTTGGTAAACATGGCAACCGCTATTCTATCGAGTTTTTACGGACTACTTTCATGATCTGTTCATGAACTTGTCGCGGAGTATTAGCTCCATCAATATCATAGATTTGTATTTGTTCTTTACGGAAATGATCAATAATCGGACGCGTAACTGCCTGATATTCACTAAAGCGTTGGTTAATTGCATCGTCTGTGTCGTCTAGCCGCCCTCGGCTTTTAAGTCTTTCTCTAAGAATTTTTTCTGAAGCTGTTAGATGAATAACTGCCGTGTGCTTAAACCTACCCTTCTCAACCTGTTTAAGCAGCCAATCGGTTTGAGGAATTGTGCGCGGGAAACCATCTAGAATAAACTCTTGATTAGTGTCGATTACATCAAGAATC
The DNA here is from genome assembly GCA_035510795.1 of Patescibacteria group bacterium. Classification (GTDB taxonomy): domain Bacteria; phylum Patescibacteriota; class Saccharimonadia; order Saccharimonadales; family UBA4665; genus DATKGL01. The sequence goes on along the minus strand of DATKGL010000021.1, from coordinate 64,004 downwards.
TTATCCATAATTTGAATCATTTCTTCATCGCTGAGCAGTCTGCCAGCTAACATTTCATGACGCCTTTTCCCGGTAATTAACACTCGCAAAATTTCACCAGTAGAAATCCAGGCGTAGCCATATTCATCCGCCAACAGACGACCCTGCTCACTCTTTCCTGACCCAGCAACTCCAAGTAAAATAATCACTTCTGAGAAAGCCTTTCTTTGGTTAGGCGGGCAATTGTCGCCCCATCAGCTGCGCCCTGACTTTTCTCCTTGACTGCGGATATCACCTTACCCATTATGCTCATGTCGGGTTGGCCAATTTCCGTTATTGACTGATCAATAAGTTTATTAATTTCTTCATCTGGTAGTTGTTGCGGCAGATATTTTTCGATCAGTCGTTTTTCGTTGAGTTCTTTAGTGGCTCTGTCCGGGTTATTGCCTTGGGTATATAGATCAGCGCTCTCTTGGCGTTTTTTGGCTTCGCGTTGCAATATTTCAACGGCTTGAGCGTCATTTAGCCCCCTATCGCGAAGTCCTCTGTCCACCTCGGCATATTGGATAGCTGTTTTTAGGTTGCGAAGGCCACTAACAGTCTCGGCGTCTCTACTCAATAGAGCAGTTTTTATATCCTGCTCAATCTGTTCTTTGATCGACATCTATTTCAAACCGAGTTTAATCTTCTGGAGTTTTACGGCTCGACGAGCGCGACGAACAATTGCTTTTTGCCTTCGTTCACGCTTGCTTAGCGGCTTTTCGAAGTATTGAGCCTGCTTAACTGCATACATCACTCCAGACTGTTGGACTTTTCGGTTAAATCGTCGCAGCAGATTTTCAAGAGATTCTTTAGAATCCTTACGGGTCACCTGTATCATATAAGCTATTTTAAAACAGATAGGAACAGTTAATCAAGCAGTTTATAGAATCTGTTGCTTTTTTTGCTGAGCAGAGCGTTGTGATTTTAATACAATACTCTGAAGTTCTTTAAATATCGGGAACTGTTTATTGGTGTAATAGACTTTGGTGTTAGCCTGTTTTTCAGATATTAGAAAGCCCACCTTTTCAAGGCGCTTCAGCTCTCTTTGAATGTTGCCGGCATCTTCCTTGATAAGTTTAGCTAGTCCCCGGACGTGAGTCTTAAAATCAGGATATTTAGCATAGATGACTATGATTTTTCTTCGAACTCTTGAGGTGATAAAAACGTCTAACATATGATTTATAATTATTATTGTATTAAAGACAACGTAGTCTGTACTACAACTTAGTATAATGTTTTCCTGATAGCTTTTCAAGCAAAATTTGTTAAAAATAAGTGCTATGAGATATGTCTATGAGGTTATTGTTGCCAGTCAGTATTATCACGGTAGTCACCTTCTCAGCTATAGCGGCAAAAAAGCCTTACCGGTCGGCCAGATTGTCGTAGTACCCCTAAGAAATCAGCAAGTTTTAGGTATTGTTCAAGCTCGATCCGAAACTAGCGAGACTAAGAATATTAAGCCGGTAAGCCGCGTATTGGCTTTGCCGGCTATTTCCAGCCAATCAATTAATCTTCTGCTCTGGCTTAGCAACTACTATCCGTCTTCGCTGGGCCTAGTCGCCAGACAATTTCTGCCGGCAAATATTATTAACGATATTGGCGATAAACCTAGCTTTAAATCTAGTCACCCAAAGCTCAAGTCCTTGCCAAAGCCTACAACTGAGCAACAACAAGTCTTAGAGCACCTTACTCAGCCCGGAACATATATTCTGCGGGGCGAGACTGGCAGCGGCAAAACCAGAGTCTACCAAGAACTGGTCTATCGGGCCTACCGGGCAAACAAATCCAGTATTGTGCTAACACCTGAGATAGGCTTAACGGCCCAACTTTACAGCAGTTTTAAGTCAGTCTTTGGCGATAACGTTATTTTGTTCCATTCCCACCTATCTCCGCCCCAGAGGCGGGCTAACTGGCTGAAGATCATCTTTGCTAAATCACCAGTTGTGGTAATTGGACCCCGATCAGCTTTATTTAGCCCGCTCAAAAACATAGGTGTAATAATCATCGATGAATCTCATGAAAATGCCTACAAGCAAGAGCAAGCTCCTCGCTATCAAACTGTCAGGGTGGCGGCCAAATTAGGACAACTACATAATGCAATGGTTGTTTTGGGCTCGGCCACACCGGACATAGTTGACTATTATGTAGCTGAACAAAAAAGTAATTCTATTTTGGAAATGACTCAGCTAGCAGCCCAACCGAACAAAGTCTTCTCTGTTAAAGTTGAGATTGTTGATTTAAAAGATAAGCAATCATTTTCAAAAAGTCGGTTTTTGTCCGACCAATTAATTTCTAGCCTTAAAACTACTTTGATGAAGCATGAGCAGTCGTTAATCTTCCTAAACCGCCGCGGAACATCACGCGTAGTTATATGCGACAGTTGTGGCTGGCAGGCGCTTTGCCCTAATTGTGATCTTCCGCTCGTCTATCACGGCGATTTGCACCTCTTAAGATGCCATATTTGTAGCTTCAAGCAACCAGCCCTGACTAATTGCCCTCTCTGCCATAATACAAATATAATTTTAAGAAGTATCGGCACCAAAGCTGTGGTAGATGAATTAACAAAACTATTCCCGCAAGCAACAATTGCCAGGTTTGACGGAGATAATAAAAAAATTGAGCGCCTGGAGGAGAACTACGAAGCCGTTCTTAGAGGAGATATAGATATAATTGTTGGTACCCAAACCCTGGGAAAGGGGCTGGATCTGCCTAAGCTTAGCCTGGTCGGCATGGTATTGGCCGATTCGAGTCTCTACATCCCCGATTATAAAGCTCAAGAAAAATTCTACCAGATCATTACTCAGGTTGTGGGACGGATCGGTAGGGGGCATCGGGATAGTGAAGCCATTATCCAAACATATTCGCCACAAAGCCCAATCCTGCTGGCGGCCTTGAACCGAGATTGGCTAAGTTTTTACCACAACGAGCTGGATCAGCGGCAAACGTATAATTTCCCACCCTTTTGTTACATCGTAAAATTACGCAATCATCGGACAAGCCAGAAAGCCGCCGAGACGGCGGCGGATGTTCTTTTTCGAGACCTCAGCCGTAGTTTTACAGGAGTGAATATAAGTCACCCTTCGCCTGCTTTTCATGAAAAAAACGGTAAATTTTATGACTGGCAGATAGTTATCAAGTCCAAACAAAGACAGGTTCTGCTGGACATCATCAATCAACTGCCAGCCGGCTGGATTCATGATATTGATCCAAATAATTTGTTGTAATATTTATTTTCTGTCAACAAAGTAATATACTTATATAGCATGTCTAAAGCCAAAGATCTAATCATCTACCTGCCGAATCCCGGACTAAGAGTCCGCTCCAAAAAAGTCGGTTTAATAGATGCTTATGTTAAAAAAATAATCAGCCAAATGGAAAAAACAGTTTTGGAATGGGAAGCAAGCCGCGAACATGAAGTGGGCGTGGCTTTGGCGGCAATTCAAATTAACCAACCGTTGAGAATCATTATTGTTCGTAATAATTATGACAACAAAGATGATAAATCATTTACCGTATTGATCAATCCGGTTATTACTAAATATGAGGGTGACGAGGAAGAAGATTTTGAGGGCTGCCTTAGCGTTCAAGATATATATGGTAAAGTGCCTCGCTATTCAAAGGTTAGAGTAAAAGCCAGGGGTCTAAACGGTAAGGAATTCAGGATTACGGCTGAGGGATTTTTAGCCAGGGTTCTGCAGCACGAGATCGACCATACCAACGGTATTACTTTTGTTGATCATATTAAGAAAAACGAGAATGCTTTCTTTAAGTTAACTAAGGATGGACAATTGGAGCAAATACATGACAAAGATGTCGAATCAAGTGATTTTCTTCGGTAGCGGACCGGTGGCCGCCGAGGCTTTGTCGGATTTGTTGAATCATTTTAGTTTTGAGGCGGTTATTACGAAACCCGGCGATAGCAAAAACCCAAATTTAGTTGAGGCCCTAGCATCACATCATGGACTGAAGTTGTTCCTGGCCCCTAATAGAGCTGCTCTGGACCTTTTGTTCGACAACAACCCATTTGACAGCCAGTTGGGCATATTAATTGATTACGGGATCATTGTTAGCCCTAAGGTGATTAACTCTTTTCCTCAAGGAATCATTAATAGCCACTTCTCTCTACTACCTCAGTGGCGAGGCGCTGATCCGATTACATTTGCAATTTTAAGCGGCCAATCTAAAACTGGAGTCAGTCTGATGTTAATAAATCCCGAACTAGACGAAGGTTATCTGCTTGCCCAAAAAGAATATGACATCCAGCCGGATTTAACGACCCCGGAATTAACTCAAGCGTTAATCTCTCTTAGTGGCGAATTACTTTGCTCCGTTGTGCCAAAGTATGTCGCCGGAGCGATCAAACCATATCCCCAGAATTCATCGCTAACCCCTACATATTCAAGAAAAATAACCAAAGATGATGGTCGGATTGATTGGCGCAAGCCAGCTAAACAAATCGAGCGTGAGATTAGAGCTTATATCGATTGGCCAAAGAGCTACACGTTATTGGGGAGCCATGAAGTTATTATCACCAAAGCTAAGATAATTAACAGCTCTGGCGAGCCGGGGACAATCGATTTGTCAGATAAAAAACATCTGGTTATTTACTGCTCAGACGAGGCTCTTGAAGTTTTATGTCTTAAGCCGGCCGGTAAGCCGCTAATGACCGCCGAGGCCTTCCTGGCTGGTTATAGAGTATCTTTGAGTTAAAATTGCTGAGTATTATCTGGCTGCGGAGGCAGTGGCGAGCCGACTTGGTTGGATTGGGCTTGTTGGGAAGCAGCAAGTATCTGGGCGCTAGAAGCTTGAATTTCTTGTTTCAGACTGTCTAACTCGGATTTTACAACCTCTTTGTAGTTAGGGAAGTTCGTTTCCAGCCAGCTCAAGGCTGATTTCTCTTTATTTTTAGCGATCTCGGCCGAATCAGTTTCTAGCGGCATTAATCGCTCAAAGTCGCTTAACTGCTCATCTGACATCCGGCTGGCTAAATTAGTCCCGACTCTCATCTCGAGCGTCTCGAGTATGTGCGTTAGCATAGCTTTCTTCTCTTCGGGCGGTAATTGCCCCAAGCCTAGTTCGTCAAGTGTGTTGTAGTCAAGTGTAAATGCCATATTGTTATACCATTTTAGCTTAAACAGCCTTGCCTATCAAAGCTTTCGTTCAATCGATTCCCGTTTAAACAGTCCTAAAATATCGCCCTCTAACAGATTAATCTTTTTTTCAGTTTTCAGGCTAATTCCGCACATCTCACCTTTTTCAACCTCTTTAACGTCCTGCGGTCCACGCTTGAGGTTCGTGACCTCGACTTCGGCAATTTGTTTCTTGGCTCGCGTAATTTTTGCTTGAGCCGGAACCGCTAGTTTACCGGCTATTACTTCACCGCCGCAAATAACTTCAGATTTAGTGGTTTTAAATATCGCTTTGACCCTTAATTTACCCAGGTCAGTTTCAATGATTTCTGGTGAGAGCATTTGGCTTAACTCTGCCCGAATATCATCAATCAGTTCATAGATAATCTTGTACTCGTGAATCACGACTTTATCGCGGTTAGCTAGTCGTTTAACGTTGGTCGGTACGCTGGCATTAAAGGCATAAATCACGGCGTTGCTACCGTGCGCTAGCTGAACATCGTTTTCATTGACCAAACCCACACCGCTACCAATGGCTTTAACTGCAACTTCATCTGTTTCGAGTGCCTTCAAACTGTCCAGTACCGACGTTAATGAACCCTGGACGTCGGCTTTGATAATCACGTCATAGGTTTCTAACTGATTGGATCGGTTAATAATTTTGATCAAATCAATGCTATCCAGGTCTAAACGCCCATTAATGGTGTTCTTTTTAATTTTTTCGGTGTTAGCGCGGGACTTAGCGAGATGTTCATTGGCAACTACTTCAAATTCATCGCCAAACTCCGGCAAGGATTTAAAACCAGTTATTATAACTGGCATTGATGGTGTAGCGCTAAGAATCGGCACGCCGGCTGCAGACTCTAGGTTACGGACTTTAGCGTAGGTTGATCCGGTAGTAATGAAATCACCCCGTTTTAGGGTGCCGTTTTCAATTAAAGCATGTGCTGCCGGCCCCCGCCCTGGTTCGGTGTTGGCTTCTATGATCAAACCGATTGCCGGGACATCAACTTCAGCTCTGAGATCTTCCACGTCGGCTACCAGTTGGATCATATCCAGCAGGTTATTGATACCTTTGTTGGCTTTGGCTGACACTTCCACGATCACAGTATCCCCGCCCCACTCCTCAGCTAGTAATTTGTGCTCGGTAAGCTGTTGCTTGATTCGATTCGCATCAGCTTCGGGCTTATCGATTTTAGTAATTGCGACAATCATTTTTACGCCAGCTTTACGGGCAAAACGAATCGCTTCAACGGTCTGGGGCTTAACTCCATCATCGGCAGCGATAACAATAACTGCTATATCTGTCAGGTGCGCGCCGTGTTCTCGAATTGTAGCGAAAGCTTCATGCCCGGGTGTATCAAGAAACGTTATCGGACGGTTATTATAGGTAATTTGATAGGCGGAAATGTGCTGGGTGATACCTCCGGCTTCGCTTTCGGCCACCTTAGCACCCCTTATAACATCTAGCAGACTGGTTTTGCCGTGGTCAACGTGCCCCATTACTGCAACTACTGGCGGCCTGGGTACGCTTCGTTCGTTATCGCCATAGGATTTTTTAGTCCTTGGGATAATCGAGTCAGTGTCTTCTTTTCTGGTGAGCTCAACCTCAAGACCTAGTTCATTAATGATTATTTGGGCCGTGTCAAAGTCAATCCGTTCATTAACGGTAGCCATGACGCCATTTTTCATCAATTCGGTAATTAATCGACTGACAGGCATCATGAGTTTTTCTGCTAGAGTGCCAACTGTAATATGTTCTTCGATTTCTATTGATTGTGCCATTTGGACACTCCTTTCTGACCCTGTCGGTTAATTATTACTTTACATATGGATGTAACTTTAGGATTTTTTAGCCTTGGGTTTGGTATCTTTTAAACTTAATGCAATTTTGCGGGTGTCTAGATCAATGTCCAATACTTTGAAGCTTTTCTTTTCGTTGAGCTGAAATATCTTTTCCGGATCGACGTTATCATCGTTTTTGTCGCTCATCTCCGATACATGAACCAGTGCTTCGACCGAGGGACTAAGCTGAACAAAAGCGCCAAACGGCGTAATCCTGGTAATTTTCCCTTCGACTGTATCACCCTTATTGAATGCTTTAACTTCCTTCAGCCAGGGATCTTCGCTCATTTGCTTAAGGCTTAAGCTTAGCCTGTCTTTGTCGATGGCGATAATTTTAGCTTTAACGCTCTCGCCGACTTTGAGATAGTTGCGCGGATCTTCAACCCTCTCCCAGGAAATCTCAGAAATGTGGATCAGACCCTCAATGCCATCAACATTAATGAATGCCCCGAAGTCAATAACACCGGTAACTATGCCTTCTACAACATCGCCGATCTTAAGACTGGTTAATCGAGCCTGCATATCATCTTTGGTTGCTTCTTTTTCTGAGAAGATCAGTTTATTGTCTTTACGGCTAACATCAAGAATTCTGACTCTAATTGGCTTATTGATTAAAGCGTGCAGTTTCTGAAGGATTTCGTCTTTATCGGCGCTTGAAACGCGCGGGTAATGGGCGGTCGCTAATTGGGAAACCGGCAAGAATCCTCGAATCCCTTCAAGCTCGACCAACAGTCCGCCTCTGTTAGCGTCATATGGCATAATATCGACTATTTCCTGTTCGTCAAAAAGACGTTGCAGCTCATCCCATCCCCGATCTTTAACGGCTCGGCGCATACTGAGTAATGCGTACCCTTCTTCGAGTTCGGGATCGACTACACTTACAGTTACCTTCTCCCCGACTTCTAGGTTTTGGCCGCCGCCAATTTCTCGTCTCATGACAACGCCAATACCATTGGGGCCAAGATCGACCCATAATTCATGTTTTTTTACAGATGTTATCATTGCTTCGACCGTATCACCAACCTTAAGCGCGTTGAGCGTACTTGTCTCAAGCAGTTGATCCATCGTTAAATTTGCAGTTGTTTTCTTTGGCATGAACTCCATGCCTCCTTCAAAATGTATTTCTAGCAAGGGCTTGTTCTCAAAAGATTAACCAACCCCCCCGCAAGTTAACTTCAATTATATCTGGAATCTACAAGATAGTCAAAGGGGTCAATATCGTAACCACAGATTCTTTAATACTAACCGCTATGCTAAACTAAATTTGATGTATTTGGGTATAGATATTGGGGGAACTAAGACGTATGTGGCTCGCCTGAATAGAGATGGCGTAATTGAAGAACATCATAAAATTCCAACCCCAGAAAAATATCCAGATTTCATTAAATCGCTGCGCGAGACCATAGATAAATTATCAACGCGAGAGTTTATTGCGGCCGGAGTTGGAGTACCAGGTAAAATTGATCGCAAAAATGGCGTTGCGATCAGTTTTGGTAATTTAGCCTGGCGTAGAGTACCGCTGCGAAGAGATATTCATAAAATTGTTGGCTGCCCTGTTCTGATTGAAAACGATGCCAATTTAGCAGGTTTATCAGAGGCTATGCTGGTTAAGCATAAATACAACAAAGTCCTCTATCTGACTATCAGCACCGGGATTGGGAGCGGCATAATTACGAATAAGGAAATTGATCCGGAGTTTATTGATTCTGAAGCGGGTCAGATTATTCTTGAACATGACGGACGACCCGAAAAATGGGAGAAGTTTGCTTCAGGCAGTGCAATAGTCAAACACTTCGGTAAACAAGCGCACGATATTCATGACCAAAAAAGTTGGCATTTAGTTGCTGCCAACATTGCCGAAGGGTTGCTTGATCTTATTCCGATTATTCAACCGGGAGTAATCATTATCGGTGGTGGTGCCGGCAGTTATTTTGATAGATTTTCGAAGTTTTTAGTTAGTGATCTGAGGCATTACGATAACGCACTTGCGCCAATTCCGCCGATTATTAAAGCTCAACGCCCATCAGAGGCAGTCTTATATGGTTGCTATGACTTAGCCAAGGCAAATTATGGATAAATTTATAAAAAAGTTAGCTAAGAATTACCCTGAAGTATCTTTTGAGGCTAGTAATTCATTTTGCTGGTCCCCAAAAAAGCAAAAAATATTTTACGACCCCAGAGATGACACGGAATTCGGTGTTTGGGCTTTGTTGCATGAGCTAGGGCACGCTAAACTTGGCCATTTAATATATTCTTCAGATTTTGAGTTAGTTCAACTTGAAGCTGCAGCTTGGGATGAGGCACAGAAATTAGGCCACCAATATGACATAAAAATCGATAACGAACATGTTCAAAACTGTTTGGATACCTATAGGGATTGGCTTCATCGAAGAAGCAAATGTCCGATTTGCGGAAATGTCAGTTTGCAGATCTCTCCGTCAAAATATAAGTGCTTTAACTGCCATACCGAGTGGAGCGTGTCAACTTCCCGGTTTTGTCGACCATATCGACAACTAGAAAGGTTAAATAAAAAATCGTCCGACCTAAGTCAGACGATTTTTATCTAACAAGCTTATTTAATTAAGCAGCTTTTTTGGTGCGTCGAGAAATTCGACCACCTTTTGCGCCTGCTAATCTTGCTAGTTCGCGATTAGCGTAAAAACCACCAGTGTGGCCTTTCTTGCCGCCAATTGAACCAATTTTTGCATAAAAATTAGAGCCGTATTTAGCTTTGTTAGTTGATGCAGCGGCTTTGCCGCCAGCGACTGTTCCAGCCATCAGTACAACCTCCTTGTTAAGTTTATGATTCTTCGAGAATAAAAAAGGGCTTGCAGATGCAAAACCCTCATGATTACTCGAATCTGAAAATATGATATCATCCTATAATGCTCATGTCAAGGCCATAAAGGTACAGTTTGTTCAAAATCTTGTATACTAAAAGCATGAAACCATCAAACATCGATCTCAATTACACGGTTCCAATTGTTTCTTCGGACGGCAATATTATTTTTGTCAGTAGCGAAAATGACGTTCCGACGTTAGTCTTTTTTCAAGTCAGAAAGCAAAGTGAAGACTCCTTATCGGCAGATGTAGTCGCGGCTGTAAGGTTTAACACGCTTAAAGACTTTAAGGAATTCCACAAATCACTTGGTGAGACTATTAAACAGCACGAAAATCGAGAAAAGTAAGTATAAATAATAAAGTCTCTCCTACAAGGAAAGACTTTATATATACGGCACCGTGCTATTTTCCCAGGGGTAAACCCCAAGTATTGTAACCGCTGCGAGGCTTAACTGCTGTGTTCGGGATGGGAACAGGTGTTGCCCTCGCGCCATGGGCACCGATTTCTTCTCCTATACATAAAAGAAGAAGTAATCGATATCCATAAATAAGACAAACATTAGTGCTATTTGGTAAGCACCAATAACTAGTCAATTGGCTTTCATCTGATATATCTAAAAGATATAGAGATGAAAGAACATAAAAAGTCGATGGACCTATTAGTACGCTTCGGCTACACACGTTGCCGTGCTTCCACCTTGCGCCTATCAACCTGATCGTCTTTCAGGGGTCTCATAGGGAAATCTAATCTTGAGGTTAGTTTCGTGCTTAATATGCTTTCAGCGCTTATCTAGTCCGCACTTAGCTACCCAGCAATGCTCCTGGTAGAACAACTGGTACACCAGAGGTGCGTTCACCCCGGTCCTCTCGTACTAAGGGCAAATCCTCTCAAATTTCCTAACGTCCACAGCGGATATAAACCGAACTGTCTCACGACGTTCTGAACCCAGCTCACGTACCTCTTTAACCGGCGAACAGCCGGACCCTTGGGACCTGCTACAGCCCCAGGATGAGATGAGCCGACATCGTACTCAATCCATAGTTTCTTATGGTGTAGACTATATCTTCTTCCTATTTTTGAACTTAGGTTTCGTATAACCATATTCTAAATTTGATTAATAGGAGGCGGCGTATTATCTTGGTTTATCAATTACCAAAATCTCGTTTTTCAACTTAGTCGTTACGGGGTCATTTGTAAGTTACTCTTGAACTCACATTAGACTTCCCACGGTATTACCCTTGTTTCATAATATATCCACAAGAAACAATAGGGGTTCACCGTTATAAGCCGCATTTTTTGTACAGAATTACTTCTGTAGCACCCCAATGCTTAAGGTGCCAAACAGCGCCGTCTATGTGAACTATTGGGCGCTATAAGCCTGTTATCCCCGGGGTAACTTTTATCCGAAAGCGCTGCCGATACCACACTCTTGTACAAATATGTACGGACAGCGGAAAACTTACTCCTACTTTCGTACCTGCTCGGCCTGTAAGCCTCACAGTCAAGCTGGCTTATGCGTATACACTATCGATTCGATTTCCATCCGAACCTAGCCAACCTTTGAACGCCTCCGATACTCTTTCGGAGGCAACCGCCCCAGTTAAACTACCCACCAGACACGGTCCCCGACCCTGAAACTAACCACGAAATAAATCATGGCTAGTTTGAGGGCCAGGTAAGAATAAGATCGTAACAAGAGTGGTATTTCACTGATGACTCCACCTAAGCTAGCGCCTAGACTTCAAAGTCTCCCACCTATTCTACACATGTCACGACCCGATCCAATGTCAAGCTGTAGTAAAGCTCCACGGGGTCTTTTCGTCCTGCTGCGGACAGACGGCATCTTTACCGTCAATGCACTTTCACCGAGCTCTTCGTTGAGACAGTACCCATATCATTACGCCATTCGTGCAGGTCAGAACTTCAATATTGTGTTAGCAATACGTTTCCGTATTGATCAGACTATATCTTCATCTCGCTTTAACTATCTTTAGGAGTTCTTGCTTGGTATATCTTCTTTTGCCGGATTGATTCATGGCATATGCTTTGTCGATTATTGCCAAAAGACTATCTTTATTAAGATGTCTAGAAGCAGCAATCTCATCACAAATCCATGAAAAAATGGCAAAATCTTCTAACTTGAACGTTTGCAGAGGATATTTCTGAAAGTGTGGGATTATACGTTTTCTTAAATCAGCTAGAGATCTGACTTCATACTTGTAAGTCTGGTCTCTTCGGCTAAATCGTATTGCACCACACCCGAAATAGGTGCGTATTTTCTCTAATGCCAGGAGGCTTCGCTTATTTTGACCGATCGAGAAGCTTGGTCGCACCTCAATTCCGGTTTTTAGCTTATCTCTCTTTGTAAAAGAGACACAAAAGCATCCTTCTCCATCTACAAACCCAGTTATATACCATGCAAAATCCTTGGATAGTTTTGATGTTTCTAGTAAGCGAGAGCCAACGTGTTGTACATATTCTTTCAAAATGTACCTCTCCTTTCGGATCAGTCGTTAGGGCTTCATCTAATTAGATGATTGCCACGGGATTACCTTAATTGATTATACAATGTTAGGCTTCCCCGTTATTAGTTGGGTTACTTACAGTGTGTCACCACTCTGTTCAGGCAAGTTCGTCTACCTGACAAGGAATTTCGCTCAAACCTTATGTTATGTTACACCCCTTAGGGCGCTATGCAGTTGATCGCATAGTCTCTATGTCGCCATAGAGTTCGGACTATATCTTACTATCAATGATAGTTTTGGCGTGTAGTCTCTGAGGGTTTTAAATCCAAATTAATGAATTTAATCTTCCCTGCTGATTGTCTGCACGAATCCAATTGTTACTAAAACAAATGTTGTCCTAGCAGGAAAACATATATCTTAGTATGGTTCGATGCTCAGATTTTCCAGCATATAGCCAAATTTTCTCCTAAAACCTCAATGGCATGAGGGAAACAGGATGGGGTCAAATCCCCACTAAGGCAGCATTTCTACCTTAGGACGGTTATAGTTACCGCCGCCGTTCACCGGGGCTTCAGTTCAAGGCGTAAAACCTCTCCCCTTAACCTTCCGGCACCGGGCAGGCGTCAGCCCCTATACTTCCACTTTCGTGTTAGCAGAGACCTGTGTTTTTGGTAAACAGTTGCATGGGCTCCTTAGCTGCGACCTCCAAAAAATGGAGGTAGGCCTTATTCCGAAGTTACGGCCGCTTGTTTGCCGAGTTCCTTAACGAAGAATCACTCGTACACCTTGGTCTACTCGACCTGAGCACCTGTGTCGGTTTGCGGTACGGATAGCCTTATACATAAGCTTAGAAGCTTTTCTAGTCAGCACTTTTGCAGAAATTCGACCATACGGTCGTTTCATTCCCTCGCTTTTCTCGAGGTTAGACGGATATAACCATGAATCCGCTCCTACTAATATGCCGCGCACTCTAAACAATACAAAACTAGTACGGGAATATTAACCCGTTGTCCATCGCCTACGCTACGCGCCTCGGCTTAGGACCGACTAACCCTGGAACGATTATCGTGGTCCAGGAAACCTTGCTCTTTCGGTGGGCAGGATTCTCACCTGCCTTATAGTTACTCATTCCAGCATTCTCACTTGATAACGCTCCACCGAACCTTACGATTCGACTTCGATGCGATATCAACGCTCCTCTACCACTCTTGTAAACAAGAGTTCGTATCTTCGGTATTATGCTTAGCCCCGTTACATTTTCCGCGCAAGATCTCTTGACTAGTGAGCTATTACGCACTCTTTAAATGTATGGCTGCTTCTAAGCCAACATCCTAGTTGTTTAAGAAATCTCACCTCGTTTCCCACTTAGCATAAATTTAGGGACCTTAGATGACGATCTGGGCTGTTTCCCTTTCGAGCGACGAGCTTAGCCCCGCCGTTCTAACTGCCACGATTCCACACAGCGTATTCGTAGTTTGTCAAGGGTGAGTACCCTCACGGGCCTCAGTCCGAAACAGAGCTCTACCCCACTGTGCTACCACGTAACGCTAGCCCTAAAGCTATTTCGAGGAGAACCAGCTATCTCCGAGTTCGATTAGCATTTCACCACTAACCACAGGTCATCCGGGCGTGTTGCAACTCGCTACGGTTCGGCCCTCCACGCAGTTTTACCTGCGCTTCAGCCTGCCCATGGTTAGGTCACTCGGTTTCGGGTCTATTCATATACACTTATTCGCCCTATTCAGGCTCGCTTTCACTACGCCTCCGTCAGATGACTTAAGCTTGCGCATATAAATAACTCGCTGGATCGTTCTACAAAAAGCACGCCGTCACCGGACAAGCCGGCTCCGACTCCTTGTACGCACACAATTTCAGGATCTATTTCACTCCCATTCCTGGGTTCTTTTAACCTTTCCCTCACGGTACTTGTTCACTATCGATCGTAAGATATATTTAGCCTTGGGGGGTGGACCCCCCAGCTTCAGTCAGGGTTTCACGTGTCCCGACCTACTCGACAAAACAAATATAAGGTTAGCAAAACTTCGTATACCAGGCTATCACTGTCTTTGGCGCAGCTTTCCAGCTGTTTCTACTCGCATTGCTTATTTTTTACCTTATGCAGATTATTGGTAGAATCTGCGTCCAATACAGAATTTTGAATAAATCAAATCTCTGTACTGGTTGTTTGTAATGTCACAACCCCTTTTAAATCTTCGTCTACCAACTTATCCGTCTATTACTAGACGGAAACTTAAAAAGTTTGGGCTCTTCCGGGTTCGCTCGCCACTACTACCGGAATCGTTGTTTACTTTCTTTTCCTCGAGGTACTAAGATGTTTCAGTTCCCCCGGTTACCTCATCTTACCTTATGTGTTCAGGTAAGCGTGATTGGACATGACTCCAATCGGATTTCTCCATTCGGACATCTTCGGATCAAAGCTTAGTCAGCAGCTCCCCGAAGCTTTTCGCAGCTTCACACGTCCTTCGTCGGTATCTCACGTCAAGGCATTCTTTGTGCGCGCTTGAGTAACTTTTTACGTTGTACAATTGACTAGTTATTGGTAATTACCAATAAACCGTTTGTCTTATTGTCATTAAAACTCAAATTTTTAAGTTTCAAAACTCAGGCTTACCCACGTCATTTTATTGACATAAGAGCTTGAGTTTACGCTGGAAGCTAAATTAATAGTCTCGTGCCTAAACTCAAACGCCCTACTAAGTCATTCTATATTAGCAATAATAACAGAGGCGGTCAAGCCAAATCTGATGTTAAAAAGTATACGGTTTGATATCTGTTTGATCTTGAAAAACATATGTTTTTTGGTGGAGATGCGGGGGTTCGAACCCCGGACCCCCTGCTTGCAAAGCAGGTACTCTAAACCAGCTGAGCTACATCCCCAGGGTAATTGGTGGGCTTGCCAGGACTTGAACCTGGGACCTCGTCATTATCAGTGACGCGCTCTAACCAGCTGAGCTACAAGCCCAATTACTCGGTTATTGTAACTAATAAAATCATCATCACGCAACAGTGATAAAGAAAAAGCGTCCCTTTAGTTACGTTTAAGAGACGCTTTTGGTTTAAAAACTTAGTAGTGCACTCAACGTCAATTATCTATATCAGCACTTTGTCTTGGCAGTTAAAAAACTGCTGCGTAAACTGTCAGTACTGAAATTCATCCAGTTTACCAAGATCAACCTAGCTATCAAGTTGATTGCTCAATTTGATGCTAATTCTCCCTAGAAAGGAGGTAATCCATCCGCACCTTCCGGTACGGATACCTTGTTACGACTTAACCCCAATCATCTCCCCTACCTTAGGACTAGACAAGCTAGCACGTCAGGTATTGGCGACTTTCATGGTTTGACGGGCGGTGATCGCGATCAGGTAATCTCTGTCGCACCCCACTGGACGTGCGCGTCTAACGCATCCAGCGAGTCTCCGTGCAGTATATTGTTAATCCTTTCTATGCCTCCAGCTGTAAGATGCTCCTTAGTTTCAATTATTTCTGCAACTTTGCAAAATTTTTCAAAACTTAGTCGCTTCTTCGCTTGTAAAGGATACTTCCGAAAGAAAGGAATGATTTTTTGAGATATATCAGTAAAATTACTTACCTTATACTTTACGTGCGGTCTCCATTTGGCATATCGATCGTACTTAAGGTAATAGATATTACCGCATCTGAGAGCGAGCTGAATACTTTTTAAAATATCCAGATCATCTTCTCGCAATTCTATCTCAAAAATCAATCTAACTTCGGGTATTTGTTGATTTTTACGATTTAGAGAGACACAAAAGCATCCCTCTCCATCTACAAAACCTACAATATAGTTAGGATTTAGCACAGAGTTCGTCCCTTCCTAAAATCATAAATGTTAATTATATAACCTTTACGCTCATAGTACTATGGACTCAGCTGACTTCCTTGTAACCATGTTGATTACACTCATTACAAGGATCTCCCTGGGTCACACATTAGGCTTTTTCTGACATTCTTTACTGGTTTTTTATAAATCTCTTCCCTTGTGTACACATGTCAAGGTCGAGATACCATTTATATGTAAAGACTACCATTTGCTTATAGGACCCTTCAGGCTTTCTCTTACGAGAGAAGCCCTGTCCGCAGCTATTCACCCTAATAAATAGAGTAAGGTTGGATTTACACCAACTAGTCTAAAATGTGCTGCCAGGCGCATTTATTTTGTACAAGACCCGGGAACGTATTCACGGTGATGTGCTGACTCACCATTACTAGCGATTCCAGCTTCAAGCAGGCGGGTTTCAGCCTACTATCCGAACTGGGACCGGTTTTGATGGGATTTGCTCCGCCTCGCGGCTTAGCTGCCCTTTGTACCGGCCATTGTAGCGTGTTTGTGGCCCCAGATGTAAGGGAAATACTGACCTGACATCATCCCCTCCTTCCTCCCTGTTGCCAGGGCAGTCTGAATAGAAATATTCAACTATTCATAAGGGTTGCGCTCGTTAATGGACTTAACCAAACATCTCACGACACGAGCTGACGACGGCCATGCATCACCTGTCACTTGGCTCAATAAAGCACTCTCTCCTTTCGGAGAAATTCCAAGGATGTCAAACCTGGGTAAGGTTCTTCGCTTACCATCGAATTAAACAACACGCTCCACCGCTTGTGCGGGTCCCCGTCAATTCCTTTATGTTTTAGTCTTGCGACCGTACTCCACAGGCGGGATGCTTAACGCGTTAGCTTCGCTACTACCGGGGTCGATACCGATAACAGCTAGCATCCATAGTTTACAGCGTGGACTACCGGGGTATCTAATCCCGTTCGCTCCCCACGCTTTCGTGCCTGAGTGTCAGGAACAAGCCAGTAGACTGCTTACGCCATCGGTGTTCCTCCCAATATCTACGGATTTCACTCCTACACTGGGAATTCCATCTACCTCTCTCGTCCTCTAGCTTAGTAGTTCAGGTAATGTGTATATGGTTGAGCCATACAATTTCACTATCTGCTTACTATGCCACCTACGCAACTCTTTACGCCCAGTAATTCCGGATAACGCTTGGATCCTCCGTATGACCGCGGCTGCTGGCACGGAGTTAGCCGATCCTTATTCATATGCTACCGTCATAATCGTCACATATAAAAGCAGTTTACAACCCGAAGGCATTCATCCTGCACGCGGCGTTGCTCCATCAGGCTTTCGCCCATTGTGGAAAATTCCCTACTGCTGCCTCCCGTAGGAGTCTGGGCCGTGTCTCAGTCCCAGTCTGGCTGGTCATCCTCTCAAACCAGCTACCGATCGTCGCCTTGGTGAGCAATTACCTCACCAACTAGCTAATCGGACGCAGGCCGTTCCCAAAGCGCCGAAGCTTTACTCCTTAGAGCACATGCGGTATTAGACTCCATTTCTGGAGCTTATGCCTCACTTCGGGGTACGTTCCTACGCGTTACTCAGCCGTCCGCCGCTCGTCAGCGGAGAGCAAGCTCTCCCTGTTACCGCACAACTTGCATGTATTAAGCACGCCGCCAGCGTTCATCCTGAGCCAGGATCAAACTCTTCAAAAAAATTGACTGACTTAAAAAATCGTCAAAACTAAACTGACGTTGATTTGCACTACCAAATTTTTAAGGTACCTCATTCCCGGGTACCTTAATAAAAGACCCAAAAAATCTTTATTAATAATAGATTGTTATTAGAGGTACTGTCAAGCAACTTGTCTCATAATCTACAACGATGCGCTATAAAACCGTCTTATTTTGTGGCCGGTTGGCTTTTTTTATCTTCCGGCACTTCCTCGTCAATCTTGTCTACGAGAGCCAGCGAAACAACCTCATCACCTTCATTCAGACGCATTATCCGAACGCCTTGGGTAGCTCTGCCTAGGGCCGGGATATTTTTTAGCCCGAGTCTGATGGTTTGCCCTTGTGAAGAAATTATAATTACTTCCTGAGAATCATCGCTTAGCGTCTTAACTCCCACCAGATCGCCGGTCTTTTTATTAACTATAGCTGAACGAATACCGACGCCTCCTCGAGCATGTGCCGTAAATTGTGCTATTTTCGTCCGTTTACCATAGCCGTATTTGCTGATAACGAAGATGTTCGAATGTTCCTGGACTATGTCCATGCCAATGACATGGTCTCCAGCTCGTAGCCTAATCCCCCGCACCCCTCTTGAGACCCTGCCCATCGGACGGGCATCTTTTTCGCTAAAACGAATAGCCTGGCCCATTGCTGTCGAAATTACTATCTCGTTATTCCCGTGAGTAATTCTGATCCACTTCAGCTCATCGCCATCATCTAGGTTAATCGCTATCAAGCCTGAGTTACGAACATTTTTATATTGTTCGAATGGGGTTTTCTTAATAGTTCCGCGAACTGTACACATAATAAGATTGGTGTCTTTTTCAGATTGAGAGACATTAATAACTGAGCTAACTTTCTCCTCAGGCTGAAGCTGCAACAGATTAACCAGCGCAATACCTTTCGCATTAAGGCTGGCCGCCGGCACTTCGTAAGTCTTAAGCCTGAATACCCGACCTCTAGTGGTGAAAAACAACAGATAGTCATGGGTGCTGGCATTGACTACATGATCTATGACATCCTCTTCTCGAGTCACCATGCCGCGACGGCCCTTACCACCCCGTCCTTGCTGTTTATATTCTGCGATTGGGCTACGCTTAATGTAGTTAGCTAATGTAAGGGTTACAACAACTTGCTCGTCCGGTATCAAATCTTCATCACTCATTTTACCGAGTTCTTGGGGGACAATTTTAGTCCGGCGCTCGTCACCATATTGCTTTTTCAGCTCATTCAACTCTGTCTTAATAATACTTAGGACTTTACTTTCATCAGCTAGAATTGATTCCAGCTGGCTAATAATATTAAGTAACTCAGCTAGCTCATCGATTATTTTTTTGCGCTCTAGGCCGGCTAGAGTTCTCAGCTGCATGGCTAAGATAGCTTTGGACTGAATTTCGCTCAGAGCGAACTTCTTCATTAAATTCATCTGGGCTTCGTCTGCCGTTTCGCTCGCCCGGATAATACTTATAACTTCGTCAATATGATCAAGAGCGATAGTCAGACCTTCAAGAATATGGGCTCGCTCTTTGGCCTTGCGAAGTTCAAACTCAGTTCGGCGTCGAACGACGACTTGGCGGTGTTTAATGTGCTCATTAATTATGTCCTGCAGGCCTAAGGTGCGGGGTTGAATGCCGTCAATGAGAGCCAGCATGTTGTAATGAAAAGCTGTTTGCAAAGGTGTTAGTTTATACAGCTGATTAAGAAGCTTCTTCGGATAGGCATCCTTTTTAAGGTCAATCACAATCCGAACTTCACCTCTTGAGCTTTCGTCGCGAATATCATTGATCCCGGCGATTCTCTTTTCCTTGTACAAGTCAGCGATTTTTTCGATCAGTGTCGCTTTGTTAACGGCATACGGGATTTCAGTGATTATGATTTGGCTCCTGCCCTTGTTGTCTTCTGTCACTTCGGCAACGCCGCGCACAACTACTCCGCCTCTACCGGTCGCATAGGCGGTTCTGAGCGGTTCCTTGCCGAAAACTATGCCACCTGTCGGAAAATCAGGCCCTTTAACAAACTTGAGCAGGTCATCCAGTGAAGCGTCTTTGTGGTCTATCTGATAAATAGTGGCATCTACTAATTCGCGTAGATTATGGGGTGGGATATTCGTAGCCATCCCGACAGCAATACCCAATTGCCCGTTCAGCAGCAGATTGGGCAGCTTAGCCGGCAAGACAGTTGGCTCTTGGCGGCTACCGTCATAGGTATCTATAAAATCGACAGTTTCTTTATCGATATCTGCCAGCAGTTCGTCGGCAATTTTAGCCATCTTGGCTTCGGTGTAGCGTTCGGCGGCGGGCGGATCTCCATCCATTGAACCAAAGTTACCCTGACCGGTAATCAACATGTAACGCAGCGACCAGGGTTGGGCCATTCGAACCATAGCATCATAGATCGCGACATTGCCATGTGGGTGATATTTACCCATAACCTCACCTGTAACTCGGGCGCTTTTAACTGTTGAACCGCTGCTACGCCATCCACTGACATTCATGGCGTAAAGGATTTTTCGGTGGACCGGTTTTAAGCCGTCGCGGACATCTGGTAAGGCCCGGGCGACAATCACGCTCATTGAATAGCGTAGATAGTTGTCCTCCATGACATTTTCAACTGTGCGCAATTCAACGCTGCGAGAATGGTTGGTCTGAACTGTCTCGAAAGCTGGTGTTGAATCGGTTTTTTCTATCTCTTGGTCCATCTTAAATATCCAGATCTTTTACGAATTTAGCATTGGTCTGTATGAAGTTCTTTCTAAGCTCGACTTCGGTACCCATGAGTTTGGTAAAAATAGCGTCGGCTTTCTCGGCGTCTTCGACCCGAACCTGAATCAAGACCCGTTTGGCCGGATCCATCGTCGTATCAAATAGTTGCTCAGCATCCATCTCGCCCAAACCCTTATAGCGTTTTAGGTCGACGAAGCCAGCTTGGCGGAATCTTTCATCGTCTTTATTGACTTTCAGATCGTTTTTTTTACGTTCAACTATTGCCTTGTCGATTTCTATCTCCAGATCGTCTTCATCATAAATATAGACACTGTTCTTGCGCCCAGTTCTAACCAGCTCAAATAACGGCGGCTTAGCCAGATACAAATGTCCAGCATCAATGACGGGACGCATAAATCGGAAAAAGAACGTCAGCAACAGGGTGCTAATGTGTGATCCGTCAACATCGGCGTCAGTCATGATAATAATCCGGTCGTAGCGAAGACCGCTAAGATCAAACGACTCCTCGATACCCACGCCAAGTGCCTTGATCAGACTCAAAATTTCATTATTTGCCAGCATTTTATCCAATCTGGCACGCTCAACATTAAGCACTTTTCCCCTAAGCGGCAAGATGGCTTGGGTCTGACTGTCTCTACCATTTTTTGCGGAACCACCAGCCGAATCACCCTCTACCAGATAAATTTCCGAGTTTTTAGGGTCCTTCGAGGAGCAGTCGGCTAATTTGCCAGGCATACTGGCGCCGTCTAAAATACCTTTTCTGATGATATTTTCGCGGGCGGCGCGGGCGGCTTTGCGGGCTCTGGCCGCCAATAATACCTTTGCTGTAATACCACGGGCTATTCCCGGGTGTTCCTCTAGGTAGTAACTAAAGTACTCAGTCATCACCTGCTCTACGCAACCACGAACTTCGGGGTTACCAAGCTTACTCTTAGTCTGCCCCTCAAACTGTGGGTCGGGCAGTTTAACCAATATCACAGCCGTCAGGCCTTCACGACAATCTTCACCTGTTAAATTTTCTTCTTTTTCCTTTAATAGGCCGGTTTTACGCGCATAGTCATTAATAACCCTGGTTAATGCCGAGCGAAAGCCAGTTAAGTGGCTGCCGCCTTCAGGGTTGAGGACATTGTTGGCAAATGCCTTGATGGTTTCGATGTAAGAATCAGTGTATTGCATGGCCACTTCAACCTGTATTTCATCAACAACTTTGTCGACATAAAAAATGTCTTCATCGACGGCTTCCTTGCCAATATTTAGGTTCTGAACATAAGATCTTATACCACCCTCAAAATAAAAACTGTACTTCTGGTTGACTTGCTCATCATATATTGATGTTTGAACACCTTTTGTGAGATAAGCCTGGTGGCGAAGACGATCAAGAATTGTGCTGTATGAGAAAACCGTTGTCTCAAAAATATCTACGTTGGGGTAAAACGTGACTTCTGTCCCGGTTTTATCCGAAGGACCAACTTCTTTCAGCGGTGCTTCCGGGATGCCGGATTTATATTCTTGGCGAAACATTTTTCCATTTTGACAGACAGTTACAATCAACTTGCTCGATAAGGCGTTTACCACACTCACGCCCACTCCGTGTAGACCACCAGAGACCTTGTAGCTGCCGCCGCCGAATTTACTTCCGGCATGCAGAGTCGTCAGTGCTGTTTCGACGCCGCTTTTACCTGTTTTAGGATGTCGTCCGGTCGGGATTCCCCGTCCATTATCTGTCACCGTAACCCCGCCGTCAGCTCTCATTACAACCCCTATTTCGGTCGCAAAGCCAGCCAGCGCTTCATCGATACCGTTATCAATTAACTCCCATACTAAATGATGTAGACCCTCTTCGCCGGTACTTCCGATGTACATACCGGGTCGTTTTTTAACCGGATCTAATCCCTCTAAAACTTGAATTTGATCAGCAGTATATGATTTTTGTTGAGCCACTTTTAACAATATCCCTCTTTTTTATGGAAAGTTCTTGCTTCCCCACTTACCCATAATTGTATCTTATTAGTAAGCTAAATACAACCGTTTCTTATCTTAAAATTAATCCCTCGGTGAGCTTATTTTAGAGCCATCGGTTTATCAGGGTTTTGGTTCGTCGACTGAGTGGATATTACCTTCTTGGTCGATATATATCGTATCTTCAGCATTTAACTCTCCATGGTCAGGTGTTTTCTGTTTGGCGGGCTCTGACTTCGGTTCGGTCGAGTCTGCTTCTGTAGGAGATTGCTGGAGCGAGCTAGCTACTGCCGCGACATCCTTCCTTAAGTCTTTGGCGATATCAGCAACTTCAAGCTTGCTAATCTGATCACTTGAGATATTGGGATTTGATGAGTCAGTAGCAGTTCCAACCTGAGCTGTGTCGCTTTCAGGCTCCTTGGGTTTTTTGGGTTTGCCAGCCTTTTCAGGTGAGGTTAGGTACTGGTGATTTGCTGGAACTAATTGATGATCATGCTTGTCGTTTGACGAACGTACAGGGGCATTGGAAGGTTTTATTTGGGTTTGACGTTTAGCTAGCCAGTCATCTAGGAAAGACGAGCCACGTGGCGAGTTTGGACCTAAAGCGCCTGGCAAAGGCGGTGGGGTCGGACCGGCTTTAGGCGGCCATTGGCTGGATGGCATACCGAACGGAGAAGACGCCGCCAATGCAGTTGGATCGATTTTCGTTGTTAGCCGATCATTGATCTCTGCTTCTACGACCACCCTAGGACGTCCATACTTAGCAGCTGATAGCTGTTTTAGGGCTTCAGCCAGCTTCGGATTGGGTGAACCTAATGGAGGCAAAGTTGCCATTGAGAATGGCTGCGTGGGCACTCCGCCCACTAAAGTTCTGGTAATTGTATTGTAATTAGGAATCCTCAAAAGATCATCGCCGCTAAATATCGGCTGGAAGTATTGGCTAAGCGCTTCAACGTCGTTCTGTCCGACCCTAAATGAAACAATAGTACCCATATTGCCAAACACGGCATCTCGTATTTCTTCAGTTAGCTGGGTTGTAAATTGGTTGGCAACTATCAAATTGAGGTGGTATTTTCGTGCTTCGGACATAATTGTGGCAAAAGAATCGGTTGAAAAGTTCTGGAACTCATCAACATATAAAGCAAAATCTGGTCTCTGGTCCTCTGAAACATTTGCCCGACTCATTGCGGCAGCTTGGAATTTCATAACGAATATCATGCCTAGGAGTTTTGAATTTAGTTCTCCGGCCCGACCTTTACTGAGATTAACCAATAGTATTTTTTTGCTATCCATAATCGTTCTCAGGTCAAAGGCGCTTTTAGGCTGGCCGATAATATCCCTCATCATTTCATTGGATAAAAACGCTCCGAACTTACTGATAAACCAACTGACTACCTCTCCGAACTCATTCGACCTTTGACTTGTGGGCATTTCTTTCTGCCAAAATTCTATTACTGTTGGGTCGGTGACATATTGAAGCTTTTGTTGAACAAATTTAGGATCTCGGAACAATTTCGGTATATCAATAAAGGTCCCGCCGGCCGGGTCGGCCATGACAGTAAGGGCGGCGTTCCGAAACAGGTGCTCATAACGCGGACCAATAATGCCTTGATGCTGAGGATCATATAGCTTATAAAGCATATTAATAGCTTCTTGGATCAGAAAATCTTTTTGGTCCGGGGTATTAAACTCAAACAGATTTAGCCCCATCGGGTATTCCATATCGGCCGGGCTGAAATAAATAATGTCTTCAGTTCTTTCTCTTGGAACCATTGCCATTAATCTCTCGGCCACATCCCCGTGCGGATCAATAAAAGCAAAACCTCCACCGCTGAGCATATCCTGGAGAGCTAGATTTTCGAGAAAAGCTGATTTCCCTGTCCCGGTTTGTCCGACAGCGTACATATGGCGCTGGCGGTCGTTCAGGCTTATCCTGATCGGCTTTTTTACTCCGCGAAAGATGTTATATCCGAGTAATAATCCTTCGTCGGGTATATTCCTTGGTCCATCAACCTGACGGCTGCCTTGGCGCTCCAGCTGTGATGTCGGGATATTACTCTGGTCTGGAAAATGGAAGAGAGTGGAGAGTTCAACAGTATTTAAGATGCTCTTGTTAGAATTTTGAGGAAAGAGTCGCATTATATAAGAAGTTACAAAATTATCTACGTCCTTAGCCGGAGTGAACTTAAATCCGTTTTTCCCTGGAGCATCAAAAAGTGAAAAGCTAGCTACTACGTTACTCAAAATAGTCTGGGCCCGGGCTGAAACATTAGACGAGGCGATAGCTCTGATTAAAACTTCATATCCTGGGTAGCGTGTTTTATCATGCATTGAGTCAATAACTGATTGATCCAAGCTGGAAAGTTCTTTCGGGGACTTATCTTTGGCCGTGGACTCGGGCGGTTTAACAAAAGCGGTGGCCAGCTGGCTGGCATAATCGATAACTGAGCTGCCCTTATTGGTGCTGCTTTGGCCCTCTTTCTTGGCGTTAGCCTCGGTGTTGGCGGTTTTTCGCCATGACGGGTCAGCTGGCCTAATTAAAATCTGAATACCGGCTCCATCCTCTTTTTCCAGAGTAGAAAGGGCGTTGAGCAAGCTCTGCATGGCATCCCGTTTAAGATCTTGATAGGTAGCGATAGGATAAGCAAATGATTCTTTAAGTGTTAATTCGCCACCGATGGTGCCGGTTATTAGGCCAACTCGATTGAAAATATTATAATCAGCTACTTCCTCTACTCTCGATGCCGGGTAAGCGCTTACAATTGCCTGTTTAACCACCTCAACTAATCCTATCGGTACAGCGGCATAAAAATACACGAAACCATGCCAACCGACTATTTCAAAACCTAGATGACGTTGCCCGTAAAATTTGTTTTTTAACCCCTTCTCATAAGTGCTCGCGATAATGTTATAGATGACTTGAGCTTTGGATATGTTTTCTTCAACTACGTCCCTGACATCTCTTCCGGCTCCCTGGATGTCTTCACTGGCTGGCGGTAAATGGATTAACAGAGGTACTATTTTTAGCCCCCGCTCATAATTTTTCTGGTCACGCCAGACTTTAGCGTATTGATAAAATCCAATTCCGCCGATTAGACCAAGCAGAAGTAATGCCCCCAGTAAAATGAATGCAGTTATCATCATATCTATTCGTCAGAGACTTTTATTTTTTTACTGTATTTGCGGTCCAAAAACTCTGCCTTATTCTTATTCATCTCTTTTGTCCTGACGTAAGGATCACCTTTAGTGGTAGCGATAATTTTCTTAGCACGCTCTACATATTGAGTCTCCAGGTGTTGATTATTGGGTTGGACGGGGTTGTTGACATTTAGAGCTGTTACGCCAGTAGTCGGCTTGGCTGTTGTTAATTGAGCACCCGGTATCAATGGCAGGGCGGAAGCCAGGCCGACATTAGATGCGGAAGTGATATTTGAAGAAGGAAATAACTCCGGGTTCGGTACTCGCTCAGGACTGTTATTTGGCTGATATTCCATCGGTTGACCAGGTTCAAAAGAAGGTGGTGGCAAGTGCAAATCTGACTGTTCGTTCATAAAATAACTGCCTCTTTTTTCTCAAATCATTATATCAGGCAGAATTCCCAATGTTTAAACCATAATTGGCAAACCTTAAACTATTTGGCCGAAAAACGGTTGCCATAAAACCATAAGACAAGGAACAGAAGTAATAACGTCACGAAAACCCTGAGTGAAAATTCACCTATAGATAACAGCAGCAAGCAGATTACCGGGAAGCCGGCCATAATTGCTGCTTGGGTTGATCTTTTTTTGTTCAACTTATCGGTGTTCGAAGCAAAAACCTTCATAAATATCTTGAAGGTAAAAAATAGCGCCAGAAACAAAATTACGAACGGTATTATTAGCACCACTAGAGGTAGATTCTGGGGGTTTGTGGTTAATAATATTGAAAAACCGATAAGGTATAGGATAATTGCTAGACTTAATTGTTTTCGCATATCTGTTTGCATCTTTTCATAATTCTTATGAAAAAACAAACAGACGCGGCTTTGACCCCGCGTCTGTTCTTGCCTTACAGACAAATCCACTCTTTATAATTAAATTAATTAGCGCTTGTCTGCTGAGGTTTGACTGACCGCTCAACCTACCTTTTATGGTAGTTCGAGCGACGATGTTAAGTAATTTTTGTGTTTTACTTACTGAATTAATGTACTACCTTTAGTGCATAAAGTCAATCGTGATGACGTAGTTATAATTACACTGTCCATCTGTTAATTGCACATAATAAGTCGTGTTTATTAAACAACGAAATATCGTGGGTACATTTATTGTATACTGGCAGACTGGCTAATAAATGCAAGAGTGCCCATGCCTTCGCCCATTATGCAGCACTCAACCTAGATGCTTATGTTTCAGGACTTAAATTAGTTGGTTTTGTGCTGATGCATAAAGACATGTTGGTTGCTGGCTAAGACATTTTTCGCATGTTGGAAGCCAGCTAAAGTACTTTCCGCATGTTGGTATTGATAATATTTATATCGCCATGTTCGAGTTTGATAAACATTACAGAATCGGTAAATTAATTAAACATTTTTGTGCTGAACTTGATTATCCGATCAGCAGACTCTGCCGACTTATAGCCGGAACCAGAGACATGCGATATTTCCAGCATAATGCCGCTAAAAGTGAGTTGCGATAGCCAAAAATATCTATATCAAAAACGGGGCGAATGAGCTGGTCGGTAAAGTTATGCACAGTTTTAAGAATACTGTAACGATTATGCTCTTGACACCAAAAAGTGTAATTTATAAGATAAGCACAGCACTTGAATAAAAAAAGTGCTCAAAAACAAAAACGCATCTGTAACAACGGCTTCTCGCAAGCCGTTGTTCCCAAGAAAACAACTCCACCGTCAAAAACAAATCACTTAAAAAATATATAGCCCGCCAAAAATAAGCGGGCTATTTTAGACTCAAAAATCTGTTATGCGGTATTGAAACATAATGATTTTTGAGTTTTTAATTTCATCTTGAACCTAAGGTCTTCACCTGTTAAGATATAAACAATCCATTTAATTGAGGTTGAGGAGATCATAGATCAGCACAACGCGCCTAAATGAGTACATACGGGCACAACAACTTAGAGTAATTGATGAGCAAGGTCGGCAATTGGGAATATTATCCCGTGCAGAAGCATTAAAATTAGCCGCCGATCAAGAACTTGATTTAGTAGAAATATCACCGGATGCCGATCCTCCCGTTGCGAAAATTATTGATTGGGGAAAATTTTCTTATCAACGCACCAAGCAGCAACAGAAGAATCGGCGGCACACTAAAGTCCAGGACATCAAACAAATGCGATCTGGCTTAAAAATAAGCGATCACGACCTTGGAGTGAAGCTTAAAAAAGTGTCAGAATTTCTCGAAGAAGGTCACAAAGTCAAAATTACTCTTTTTTACCGAGGCCGCGAATTGGCGCATAAAGAATTGGGGTTTCAGTTGGCTGACAAAATATTAGAACTTTATAAAGGGGCCGTGATCGTCGACCAGCCACCCCAGCTGATGGGCAAACAGTTAAGTTTTATGATAAGGAGTAACAATAATGCCAAAGCTAAAAACTCATAGTGGCACGAAAGATAGAGTAAAAATATCTAAGAATGGCAAGTTTCGTATAGGTCACCCTAATACTAATCACTTCTTGCAGAAGAAAAGTGCCGCCAGAAAGAGAAAGTTAACGAAATTAGAAACTGCCAGTAGTTCAACCAGTAAAGTTATCAGACGTAAGTTAGGAGTTTAAATGAGAATTAAACGCGGTGTCGCCAGCCACCACAAGCACAATAAGATTCGACAAGCCACAAAGGGCATGTCCCGCCCCAACCGTTCGAGCATCAAGCGGGGCCGACAGGCCGTCACCCGTTCCCTGCAATTCGCATATAGAGATCGACGTAATCGTAAGCGCACGTTCCGACAATTATGGAATGCCCGAATTAATGCCGGAGCTCGACAAAACGGCACAACTTACAGTAAGTTTATTGCTGGGCTAAAGTCCGCCAATATATCTTTAAACCGTAAAATGCTGGCTGAGCTAGCAGTCAACGAACCTAAAGCCTTTACAGCGGTCATCAACGAAGTCAAAAAAGTCAGTTCTAAGTCCTAATCAGGGGCCAGATTATCCATAAGCCGGGTTCTGTACTAATCGGTCATCTATCTAGTCGCGGTGTCGCCACCGAAATCGAGCGGTTAATTTGACGAACTCGCCGACGGGAATCGTAAGTTTTCACTTTTGAGTCCATCTCCTTGCAGCAGACAGGGTTTACCTTCTTAAACTGTCACCAGCCTAATTGTGAGCTCTTGCCTCACTCATTTCACCCTTACCTCATTTTCATGGGGCGGTATTGTTTCTGTGGCACTTTCCCTAGAGTCACCCCTGGTTGCCATTAGCAACTGTCATCCCCTATGCTGCCCGGACTTTCCTCTTGCTAATTACTAATAGCAAGCGACCGAACGATAATCTGGCCACGGATTATTATAACACCTTATGCTAATTATTTCTAAGGTGTTCGTCCAGGGCCTTATTGACCATTCTGTCAGCTAATTTATTCAGCTCTCTGGGCACATGAGTAAAAGTGATTTGTCCGAAAGATTCAGATAATTTCTTAATTGAATCGTAGATCGGCCAGAGGTCCCGGTTTTTAATTTTAAATTTACCGAGCATTTGATTGACTACAAGTAAACTGTCCATATACACGTCGACTTGACTGGCTTGAAGTTTCTTAGCTTCTTCGAGTGCCAGTTTTAATGCCTGGTACTCGGCTTGATTATTGGTAGTAATGCCTAGGTAAATACCCTGCTCCATCACAATATTGTCATTTGTATCGAGCAAGACGAAGCCGCTAGCGGATGGGCCAGGGTTCCCCCTTGAACCACCATCGGTATAAATTTTAAGCTTCTTCATCGTTAAATTATTGGCTTTTGGAGAAGATGAAAGTGTAGTATAAAGGACATCGACATTGTCAGCTAACTGCTTGTCTAGGTCCGAAATGACCCCTGTCGTGCTTAATGATATTGGCAGCCAAACTTCAACTTGATTACCCTTGTTGACCCATCTTGGATAAACATTATTTGTCTTAGTTATCTCGACTAGTTTAGTTATAAAGGCAAATGTTTTTTTCAGGTCATCGAGAACAAAGACTTTGTACAGCGAGTCATCTTTAAGCTGCCAGTGTGTTTGGTTGATCATTCTTATATCTAATGTAGCAGACAACCATCAATCCTCATAAATATGATAATAATATGATCTCGACCGGAAATACCGTTTCACTGACATGGTTGGAGAAAGATATCTAGAAGTTTTTGCCAGATAGAGTATGCTTAGATTGGATTTTAAAACAAAAATATATGCCGACCGAAAACTCGGTTAACGAAATAAATACAAAAGATGGCGACGTTGGTCTCCCCGACAAGAGGAGCAATGAAACAAATGGCCCTTCAGCATTATTCCGCTCAGCTTCAATAGTATTAGTTGAGGCAATTCTTCAATTAAAAATAAAGACGGCTCAGCTTTTTATGGGATACTGGCTTCACCGCAAGCGTATTGCGATTGTTGCCGCCAGTTTTATCTCTGTTGTTATTGTAGGTATTAGCATCTACACATTCATACCCCAGTCGATCCATTATGTATTTGCCGATTCAACCAATTGCATCCATAACCCCTCATTTTTCCCGGACCTATTTAAGTCTGGCCCCAAAGAGACATTTTCTCTTACTCGCGTAGCTGATTTTTCTATCGGCAAGATGCCTATTTTTTCAGATAAGCTCTGTGCAATCCCAGGTAGTGTCCCCTTGTCCCGAACAACCTACACTAATCATCAGCAACTATCGATTGGTGGGTTGCATCTCGGCAAGACAATTCGGGTTACTACTGCAAATTACCCGGCAATATCTGATATCCGTCTTGACGCTAAAGCAATACCGATCAATAAATCTTTGGTGTATAAACTTAGTTTACCCGATGCCACCTTTAATTATGCGATTTCCGGTAATGAGCACACTAGTCCTTGTACAAAACTCCAAACGACGCTTACTTGCAGTGTCGCACCTCTCAAATTGGCTTATGCTGCAAGTTATACGACCTCGGTAGTGCGAACGTTCCACGGACAGACAGCCGGTACTGCACTTACTCAGGCCGTACAAACAATTACTGCCGCCGCTATCATGCAAACATCTATTAATCCTGGAGCGGTCGTCTATGATAAGCCACAACAGATTACACTACAGACCAATAAGGTACTGGCTAGCATGCAGACGGTTAGTTTAACGACTACTAACAGCAACAACGCGACTTTGGCAATCCCAATCACCAGTTCGTTTAGCGGACAGACTATCACTATCAATATCGCAAATCCACTGCCCCGCCAAGCGACGTTTGATTTACATATTAATAACTTGACCGCAGATGATCAGAGTACCCTACAGCAGCCTTATGATCTATCATTTACTACTTCAGGAGGACCAGAGGTTGCTAACATTAACCTGCCCGCCTATGGCGTATCCTCCGGACAATCAATTGTTCTAACTTTTAACCAAACTTTATTGGCTAGTCAAACCGCAAGCAGTCTTGCCTCTTTGACGGTCAATGGTGCTGTGCAGCCGGCCTCGTATTCGCTGAACGGCGATCAATTAATTATCAATCCGATAGGAAATTATCCAGTGTGCGCCACTATCCAAGTCCAGCTAAATAATGAAGCCCAAAATATATACGGGGTATCAGGAAACTCAGCTTGGAGCTATCAAACGCGGTCACACTGCTATACAACGTTTAGCATTGGGTCTTCAGTAGACGGACGACCAATTACTGCATATAAGTTCGGAGGTGGTTCAAGCATGGTGCTCTACATTGGTGCCATGGAAGGAAATGAGCAAAACTCGTCTGAGCTGTTAAGTCAATGGATCCCCAATATAGATGCTAACCCCTCTAAGATCCCCTCATACAGAACACTTGTTGTCATCCCGACCATTAATACTGACGGCTTTGCAGCAGATACGAGACTGAATGCGGATGGCATCGACCTTAATCGCAACTTTCCCGCCAATAACTGGCAGACCCAAGTAACAGAGCCGACAGCACCTACCGTATGGACAAATGATGGAGGGCCAAACCCGCTATCTGAGCCAGAATCACAGGCATTAGCAACTTTCTATCTCGCAAACACTCCTCGACTAACTATGACGATGCACTCGCATGGAGGCATAGTTGAAGCCAATGACGCCGATGATTCAGATGCTCTAGGAGCTCAATACGCATCTATAGCTCGCTATGAAGCAATTCCGACCTATGCTATAGGTAATTTTTTCGATTATACGACAACGGGGGCTTTTGAGGATTGGGCTAATGATAAGCTTGGGTTGCCAGTGTTAGAGGTTGAGCTCGAGAGCGCTACATCTGATGAATACAGCCGAAACCTTCCAGCCTTGTGGGCCATGGCTGAAGTCAGCCCCTAGGCAAAAGAGTAATTTATACTTTTGCAATAATATTTTTGGTTGAACAGAAGATAAGGTTATTGAACGACTGCTGGGTAATATAGCGGAGTGGTTTATTGATAATCCGGTTCCCTCCTGGCGACAGGAGTTAATAGATATTCGTAAAACTAAATATCAACAGACATACAGCTACTAATTTAAGTGTAACGTAAGGCTTCTTGAACAAAGGCTCGCTAATACTACTTACCTTAACTAACCCCTCGCCTATGCGCTAAATTACTTCTGTGTTATATGCCACTATTTAGCAAGAACTTCATATCCTATCGATAAAGGCTGACCATTATCAGGATAAGTATACTGGTTACCCGTTTGTGGGTTAACTGGATTATTTGTGTCAAAAGACGCTTCAACAGGATAGCTAGGAGGGAAAATGACTTCATTTTCATTGGGTAGCGCCGGATTTTCAGAATACTGTTCTATGTCAGTAGTTTTCTTATTATATTCAAGTACGACTACATCAGGACCAGTAGGTCCACCTTTCTGTTGAATATAACCAACAAATGTGACCGGCTTACGTTCCCCCCCGGACCCTACTTCTGCCGTAAACCATAGAGGATTTATTATATCGAAAGGCTTTACATTACCGCCATGGTAATAGACCATACCTGCCCTAAAAGTAACAGGTACTCCGTTGCCGATATCATCACTAATTCTTTTTTCTTGGGCTGTAATCACCTGCGACAAGGTTTCTGGTCTTGCGGGGGCAGCTACAGCAGGTTCAGTGTTATGAGCTACACTTGCGCTTGCAGCAGGAGCTGCAGGAATTAGTAGGCTTACACTTAAAACTCCCGCTCTTATGGCAGCTTTACCGTGACTTATTCTGTTATGTTTGTTTGCTATGGATTCGTTGTTTTTCATGAGCACAATAATAGCATAAGATTTATAGAATGTCAATGGTCGCGTAAGAGCCCACTAGCTCTGCAACATACAAAGTACGGCTGTTCTACACTGTAAGGACTACTAAATCTAAACAGGAGAACAGCCGTATGAGTTATTCTAACAACCCATTACTACCTAAAGCGAGAGCAGATGTCATCCTCCCCAAATTCCGAACACCTTGTCTCGCTATTTAAGCGTAGCGGCGTAAGCCGCTGGGCTCATGCCTAAAGCATTGTGAATGCGCTTTGTATTGTAGTAGTGGATTTGTAAAGCAATGGCTTCATTGAGAGATTCAACAGGACTATCCAAGAAGAAGGTCTGTCTAGAAGGTTTCCCAACTCAGAGCTAATACATAAACAACTCGAGAACTATCTTGAATACTACAACCAAGAAAGACTACACTCTAGCTTGCAGTACAGAACACCTGCTGAAATGTTGCAAAGGTCTTGAGCTAATTACGTGGTCGGGGTGACAGGACTTGAACCTGCGGCCTCACGGCCCCCAGCCGTATGCGCTACCAACTGCGCCACACCCCGTTATTAAAATAGGCTGAGAATGTAACCGAATATGATTAAACCTGTTTTTACCAGGTGGGTGTTCTCACTTAATATCCTCGGACATTAAAAATCTTGAACTCCCATTTGTTTTTTTATTCAGATAATCATTCAATCGGCATTATTCCCAGCCTGAAATCATTATAGTTGGAAAAAGTCTATCTGAACACCAATAAATTTATCAGATGATTGTCGATTGATACTATTGGAGGACCAAGTACGGTGTAGAAAAGGAAAAGGATAATGATGATTGCTGTCCAGCCCATCGATTCAATTTTCTCCATCACTTTCTTCAGGGCCTCGGGAGCAAAAGCATAGAGCAAACGTGATCCATCGAGCGGTGGAAATGGAATCATATTGAAGACAAACACCCAAACATTTATTTCAATAAAATAAAAGATGTATTGGAGAACACCTTGACTCAGACTATTAATCGAGAGGTGGAAGACGATGGCAGCTATACCGGCCAAGATCAAGTTGGTGACTGGTCCAGCCAATCCAACCAAAGCTACACCATACTCATGAAATTTTACTCTGTGGGGGTTAAACGGCACCGGTTTAGCGACCAAAAATGGTACATGAAAAAGTAAAACCATAACGATTGGCAGCAGAACCGTGCTGTACAGATCTATGTGCTTTAAGGGATTGAGTGTTAGTCGTCCTGCTTCTTTTGCGGTATCGTCGCCAAGGGAGTGCGCCATAAAGCCGTGCATAGCCTCATGAATAGCTATAGAGAAGATGATAAAGACCACTATCAATAAATCGCCAGATAGACTCAGACCCGTAAACATAAGTTCAGTATACAGGACAGCAAGATGAAAACTTACCCAAGAGTTGACTGGCTCCTTGAAAATCGCTACAATAACACCTCAAGCAAAGGATTCTTATAATGCAAAAGTGTGAAATAACCGGTAAAGGTAAACAGTATGGCAGCAATGTCAGCTTTTCTCAGAGGCACACCAAGAAAGTCTGGAAACCAAATCTTCAAACTAAGACCATCTTGATAGACAACAAAAAAGTCTCAGTTAAAATCAGTGCAAATGCTATCAGAACTCTCAAGAAAAAGGGTTTGTTAGTGACTGAATCTCTTACTACTAAAAAAACTAGTTAATTCTTCTCTAAAACTATCAACTGGGTGAGATCAGCCAGGTCCGCTAACTTCACACGCAGTTTGGTGACACGATCTATTGGTTCCATGCCAATAAGCTGCAGTATTTCATCCAAAGATTTTTGCGGGACTGGATAATTGAGGCCTTCAGCGGCATAGTGCGTAGGTATAACCAATTTTGGTTCTATTTCTTTAATTAATTTGAGCGCACCTTCAGGATCAAGCGTATAGCCGTTACCGCCCATCGGCATACAAAGAACATCAACGATACCTATTGTTTCAAGTTGCTTATCTGATAGATCAGGGTGAACATGTCCGGTTATAACCAATCTGATATCATCAATCAGAATCTTATAAAGGGTCGAGGTTGTCTCTGACGCTTCATCCATGTGCCCCCTGACACCTATGCCACGAATGGACACCCCAGATACCTCATACTCGCCAGGCCCATCGATAATTAACTTAGGGAGCTCTTTCGGATTACCGTGCTGATGAGTAAAGACAGCGATGTCGCCATCTTTACTAACAGATTTACCGCCAAGCTCACTTAAGTTATCGTCAACCACTATACGAGCTTGTTTAGTGGTAATTGTCAGACAATTAGCGCCGTAAAATTGTAGTTCCATCTATCTATATTACTCTATTTAACACTCAGCATGTTGTGCCGATCGATTATTATTTGTTTCTTGGCTTCTAATAAAACTTGTATAAACCGGTCATTAATTTGCTTTCGGTACTCAAATTCCTTTAAGGGCATGACAACGTAGCGCATTTCCTTGCCTTCTTCAACTTCTAGCTGTTCGATAAACTTATTAAGTTTGGACTGGTTAATGTTCCCGACAATCAGTATATCGATGCCGCTGGTATCGTCCCGGGTAAAATGCCCCGTATAGATTGCTAATGCAACGTTCCCTAGTGAATTGAGTGGTTCGGTAGAGGCACTGATGGCCTTAGTAGCCGTCTTTTCGCTGACAGCCCCGCTAAATATCTCTTTCAACGGGCGATAATATTCAAAATTTTGATTAACTTCGTAATAAAGTCGATTATTTGTTGTGTCAGAAGAGATTATGCCAATACTTAAAAGGTTGGCAAGTTCGCGTCTGACAGAGTTTATCTGCTCATCAATTTTCCGAGTAATTTCGCGAACATAGAATGAGCGGTTAGGATTTGAGAAAAACAGCCTTAGTAGTTTTGCTCTAGTCTTTGACCCAAACAACTGTTCAATCATAAATTCATTGTAGCAGAAGTAATGATAATATTATAAGTTATTTGTTCAAAAAGGTTGTTATAATATCAACAACTTCTATCTGTTGATTGACCCAATGAATAGATTTATTACGCTTAAACCAAACTGCTTGTCTTTTGGAATATTGGCGTTCTTTAGTAATTGCTTGGTTGATTACCTGGCTTAATGGTTGCTGTTTTTCAATAAAGGGGCGTAATGCCTTATAGTTTGGTAGCTGCATTGATGGAAGATCCCAACCATATTGGCTGGTTAATAGTTTGATCTCATCAACTAGTCCAGCATTTATCATGTCGTAAATTCTATGCGTAATTCTATCTTTTAGTTCTTCTGGTGACAATTGGATCCCGATGATAAGAGTATCCGGCCTGATCACGGAACATTTACTCGGTACGCCTCCCGCTTCAACTGTCCTGATCAGATGACGGCGATTTTCGGGGTTGTTGGGTAAATCCAGACCTGACCTGAAAATAATATCTTTAAGTTGGGCGACCGTTCGCGTTTCAAGTTGATCCCGTATTGCGGCTGACGCTTTCGGTCTAAAACTAAAGTTGTAGAGAACAGAGTCTATATATAGACCTGTTCCGCCAACCAGAAATGGAATTTTACCCTTCTCTTGAACATTAACGATGGCTTCTTCTGCTAATTTCTTATAATCAGATACATTGAATGGTTGGTCGGGATAGACTACATCTATAAGATGGTGCTTGATTCTCTTTCGAGCGGCAAGATTCGGTTTAGCAGTTCCTATGTCCATATTCTTATATATAGCCCGCGAATCGGCTGATATAATCTCGCCATTAAAACGCGTGGCCATTTCAATCGCCAATTCAGACTTACCAGATGCTGTTTGTCCCAAAATTACAATTAATGGATGTCTTTCAGGTTCGGCTGCCATAAATGTAAGCTTATATCAACTTGATATTCATCGACAAATGTAACTTTTTCATCTTGTAATAGTTTTTTCTGGCTGGCGCGCCCGCCGGGGGTGTAACCACTAGCCAGACTGCCCTTTTTATTAACCACGCGATGCCATGGAATTGAGCTCAAACCAAAATGAGCAATCTGCCCTACTTCCCACGCCGCCCAAGCTGCTCCGCAAATTGCTGCAATTTGGCCATAGGTAGCAACCTTACCTTGAGGTATTTGCTTGACCGTTGCGTAAACTTGGTTCTTAAAGTCTGTGTCTACCCTTGGCATTGTAGCTAAAGCGAGGTCTTCAATGTGCGACTCTTGGTTTCATTAGCTATTGTGCTAATAAGCTCATCACTATTGTAAGAATTTTCCTTATCTCCCACCTTGATATCTTCTCTTATTCGAGGGGTTAACTCACCAGAGATGATCTCTTTATCACCAATAACTACTACGTAAGGTACCTTCATTAATTCCGCATTCCGTATTTTTTTACCGACTGACTCGTTAGAGTTATCAATACCAGCCCTGACTTCTTTGAGCTGGGCCATTTCAGCTAAGCTGTTGGCGAATTTTACGGTCTTTTCCTTTTGGTTGATAGTCAGGATTCTAAGCTGTTCCGGTGCCAGCCAAACCGGGAATTTCCCGCCGGTATGTTCTATATAAACACTCAGAAATCGTTCAATTGATCCGAGCAGAGCTTTATGAATCATAACCGGCCGAGCTGGTTTCTCGTTATCGGTAGCATATTCTAGGCCGAATCTCTCTGGCTCAACAAAATCAAGTTGGATTGTAGCACACTGCCATTCACGGCCAAGAGCATCAGCTATACGAATATCTATCTTCGGCCCGTAAAAAGCCGCCTCACCTTTGACGATTCTGTAATCCATTCCTTGTTCTTTTGCGATTTTTTCGATCGTAGCCTGAGCATTATCCCATTTTTTCTTATCACCCAGGTAAGCATCTGTGTCATCTCTGAAAGAAAGGTCAATTTTTAGAGAAAGATCTAGTACTTTATACATATCTTTGACCATCCGAACGATAGACGTCATTTCGTCCTCTATTTGATCTGGACGGCAAAAAACATGGGCATCATCTTGAGTTAAAGCTCTTGCTCTAGATAGACCATGAAGCTCCCCGCTCTTTTCGTCACGATATAGAGTAGTTGTCTCCATGTACCTCAGGGGTAAATCCCGGTAGCTTCGAGGACGACTAGCATATATTTGCGTAACGTGAGGGCAGTTCATCGGTTTCATCATAAAATCATCATCAGATTCTGAACTCGTTACCGAGAAACGCTCAGGGAATTTTTCATAATGTCCAGATATCTTATAAAGTTCAGTTCGAGTTATATGAGGAGTCCAGACTGCCGCATAGCCGGCATTTCGCTGCAATTCTTCGGAAAACTTAATCAATTCATTCCTTAGGATTGTTCCTCTCGGAGTAAACAGCGGCAAACCGGGGCCAATAATATCTGATATGACGAAAAGATCTAATTCTTGACCTAATTTACGGTGGTCTCTCTTCTTCGCCTCTTCTTGCAAATCGACAAAGCGTTTTAACTCATCTTTGTTCGAAAAGGCCAAACCATAGATGCGTTGCATCTGCGGATTGGTATCAATGCCCCGCCAGTAGGCCCCAGCAACTCTCAGAAGCTTAAATGCACCGACTTTACCGGTCGATTCAACGTGTGGACCTCTGCAGAGGTCCGTAAAATCTCCATTTCGGTAAAATGACACTCTTTTCACTGCGCTGGGACGATCTGTCGCTATACCGAGTTCAGACGCATCAAGATCTTTCATCTTGGTTGTCCCGGCTCGCTGTAGATCTTTTAGCAATTCAACCTTATAGGGCTGATCAGTTTGAACGGCCCATTCAATAGCCTTATCAATATCCATCTCAAACTGTTCGAACGGTTCGTCGGCACTAATTATTTTTTTCATCTCAGCCTCTATCTGAGAAAAGTCTTTATCTGATAGTTTGGTCCCATCTAGATCAATATCATAGTAAAAACCATCATCAATAACCGGTCCCACGCCAAATTTTGCTGATGGCCATAGATGTTGAACAGCGTTAGCCATTATATGGGCAGCACTATGTCGCATAGCATGTAAAGAATCATCTGTTTTGCTCATGATAAATCCTAATCATTAAGGTTAATAAAAAAGACGCGCTTTATTAAATACTCTCGCAAATATATTTAATAATTTTACGCGTCTCGGACCCAATCTGTTATTGGGCGGTTCCACCGGACTTCCCTTATGAGGCTCTTGTGACAGCACGTAACGTACGTTCTGACGCCGACGAGGTTCTACGGCTGGTGAATCCGTATCATTACCTGGCTTTTAGTATAACACATCCCTGAACTTCACCCGTGCGTTAAAATATAACAGTATTGGTATGATAAGGCTAGTACCAAACTATTGTTTTATATACATCTTTTATTAAATTAATGTGGATAAAGATTAATCTCATCTGTGGTATTTTTTGATATTTTTATTTTAACTGGTTGATGTCTTATAATTACTCATATCGTACGTGGGCTCTTAGCTCAGTTGGCTAGAGCGCTTGATTGACGTTCAAGAGGTCAGAGGTTCGAATCCTCTAGGGCCCACCAGTTGACTACCCTGCAATATTATTGACTGCGACCAATGTTTCTGATAGAATTTTTTAGTTAAACGAGGTGTTTTGGTGAGTACCAAACAATCAAGTTCGCTTGATGGGTTTAAGTTGTTCTATGAGGAACTAGTCTCCTCCAAACCAAGCAACCGAATAAGACGAGTCTCGGCATAAACAGAAGGTTATATCTGTTAGCGAGTCGTCGAACTCCGCGGCAATCATGTCTGCGGAGTTTTTTTACACAATTACCGGGTTATTTTCCACTAGATTAATTACTTGCCTTATGACAATATGTTGACATGGTTTGTATTATTTGTGGCGCCTCAACCAAGACAATCAACTCCCGACCCCAGAGACGTCTCAATCGAGTGTGGCGTCGTCACCGCTGCACTAACTGCGGCTGTGTTTTCACGAGTAGTGAATCGTTTGATG
Source organism: Patescibacteria group bacterium (assembly GCA_035510795.1). GTDB lineage: Bacteria > Patescibacteriota > Saccharimonadia > Saccharimonadales > UBA4665 > DATKGL01. The sequence continues at coordinate 24,199 of DATKGL010000021.1, read as the reverse complement.
AAAATAAAATGTGGGTCGTAAAAGATAAGGTCGGCAGTATTACCCCGTTTATGAAAGAAAACCTGTTTATTAGTATCTATAACAGCTGTAAGCACCGGCCCTCAGCTATTGTAGATGCTAAGAATCTAACAGATACGGTAATCAGTAAAATCATTAAGCTGAAACTTGGTACCGAGATCAGCAAGAAAGACCTGGAAAAAGTGGCCCATAACGTTTTGCTGCACTTCGATAAAGTAGCCGCCATCTATTATGAAGCCTACTATCTTTCGAATTAACTTCCACAGTCTTAGTGGATGGTCTGCTTGTCCTCTGTTACTATAACTTTTTCAGTGACGTCAAACTTACCAACATAGTTACCGAAAATTAGTCTAGTTTGAGAATAAAATGCTGCCAGCGAATTGTAGACTAATGATGTGACCGGCATTAATACCCATTGGATAAGCATTAAGAAGTTACGGCGAGCTTTGTAGCGTTTGGGTTTCGGCGGCAGTGTCTTAAAACAGATAAATATCAAAGCCAGAACGCCGACTAATGCTACATCTTGGACGCGACTGATTATAAGAGGTAATACATTCGCGGTATAGCTTTGAGGTCTAACTAGGGCCGGAATAAACCCCGCAAATAACAATAAGGGAGGCGCTACAGCCCATGTTACATGACTTTCGAGTAATCTTGCCAGTTTAACAATTAAGTCCTTCCTGGGTACCTTATTTGGCGTAAAAAAGCCTTTTTCAAGAACATATGCCACATCGGATGCCCCCCAAGTCCATCGTCTTAATTGGATAAATTGTGCTTTTAGAGTTTTTAAGTAAGTTCGCCCCAGTACAGCGTCCTGGAATATAGGGATATATAAGGGATACACCTTATGATTTCCGTCATAGCGAAAATATGTCCGCCAGAACTGATGACCGTCCTCGACACAGGTTCTAACACTCCAAAAATCTGTATCAATCAAGGTTTGCATGCTCTGCGCGTGGGAAGAAAAATTGCGCAACATGTGCGGCCTTAAGGTTAAAACTAAATTCCAAAAAGTGTTGCCGGTAGCTATAACTCGCATTGGCGCTGGTGCGTCCCAGATATTGTTGGTATAAACCGGGATAGGTTGAAAAGAGATCTTTGTTGGATCCTGGCAGAGGCAATATACATAACTTAGAACAGAAAAATACCATTTATGCGGATGGTTGTCGGCATCTAGGGTCGTCACAATAACTCTGATGGGGTCAATGTTCTGTTCTTCCAAATAATGCTGCAATGCTCTACCGGCATAGGTAATATTTCCTCCTTTGCCAATCATTTCGTTTGGAATATCCATTGGGTGTTTGACCGCCATTGTGTGTAAAAATTTACCCCTGGATTCATCAATTAATCGATTAACGTTGTTCTCGATTGCCTCTCCGCCCCGTTCTTCATAGGCGATAACAAGGATAATTTTCTTGTGGTCGTAATTAGCTTTTAGAATAGAGTTTAGGGTTAGTTCTAAAACTTCATAGCTTTCGTTATAGGTAGCAATCATTGCAACGTTAATAATGTCGTCGGGGTCTGATACCGGTGTTGGGTTTTGTTTCAGTCTCTCGATGTTTTTATAATGCCAAGCTGGTCTGGTAATATTAACAGTTTCATCAATTTGTTGTTCCCCCAATTCGCGTAACAGTTGATCCCAATGCAATTTTTTATATAAAGCCATCGTTTTAAACCCTTGCAGAGCCCGAATGTCTACGCCGATAGAGCGAACGAAGTAGATAAGTAAGTAGCCTATGACAAAGAATGCCGCAATAGTTATATTAATAAAACTCAGGATGAGAGGAGTGAAAAACAAACAATAACTGATGGCACCCGGTAAAATTTCAAAGCAACGATAACGAAAATGCCTATCTTTTTCTAGCGGAATCTCAAGATCGGTCATCGGTTTGTATTAGCGCAGAACTAATAATGCATTACTAACAATTAATGCAATGATCAGTAACAGTATGCTCATCCCTAAGATAACAATCGAAAATTGTCTCCTGATCCGATAAGTCTTCATGCTTAGGGTCAGGTTAAATGCAACTATCAGCACAGCAAATATAACAAAATACCAAAAATCCAGGACGCTGCCTGTTTTAAAGGACCCAATTCCGACATTGCTCCGGTATTGAACTATGTAACCTTCGCCAAGATCATTGCTCAGGCGTAAAGAAATAATGATAGCCGTCAGACATACCATAAATAAATTCAGAGTTAACAGCAGCAGAATAATCTTATCCTGAAAGAATTTCTTAGAAATCGGCATATTTATCTATTGTATTCTGTTATCGTCACGACGTAAATTATCTGTTTGGTGCGGGTACTGGGAATCGAACCCAGCGCTTAGCCTTGGGAAGGCTACATATTAGCCACTATACGATACCCGCTTGAAGAAAATAACTGGAGCCACCTGCCAGGATCGAACCGGCGACCTACGCTTTACGAAAGCGTCGCTCTACCAACTGAGCTAAGGTGGCATTGAATAACAAAATTATAACAATAATCTATCTACTTTTGGCTAGTTGTATAGAAATTAGTTGGTTTATCGGGGTAAGGGATATGTTATCAGGGTGATTAGTTTCGGGCGATGCGGGTCAGGGGATATCTGTCATTTTTATCTGTTATTAAATAATAACTACCGTAAGGAGGTGTTTTGTTAATATGGCGGACCGTAACTGAACAGGTCTGGAACTACTTTGCCGGCCTTGGCGGTATTGAGCTTAACTTGTACCCTACTTCGTGAGAGCGTTGGAAGCCGTGTTCATCTTACCCATCTCACCAAGTACCGTTATGCCTAGTACAGCCGACTGAGACTGTTGGGTCTTTTGCGATTGTTGATCGGTGCTTAGTTGAGTATTAGCGGCTGTTAAATACGAGTTCGCTTGGTTCTCTAGTGACCGGTCACACGTTATATAAGGGTTATCCTCAGCTAAAGCGCAGTCACTATCGTCATCTGCTGTGTCCTCTTGAACAAGAGATTTATCCGTAGTCACCTTGTTTTGGTCAGTTTGGATTTGGAACTGCATATCAGTTGCCGACTTATCGAGGTTTAACAGATTTATAAACGAAGCTGAGGCCGTCTGAACCTCAGAGTTAAGGTTATTTATCGCACTTGAGCTATAAGTTGTATTAGAAGCCGTGTTGATCGTCTGAACTTGGCTGATTAGACCCGAGTAGTAACTATCCCAAGCCGACTGTAGCTGAGTAGTTGATGAAGGTAATGATGAGTATTGTTGGTAGATACCATTTAGTTGTTGTGCCTGCTTAGTAACCTTACTAACATTAGCCTGGTAATCTACACTCTTCTTATGGCTCAAGTAAATACCGCCGCCGGCTAAGACTGCGATTACGAGAACGACCGCTATCATTACAAAGACTGGAGCATTGTTTTTATTAGACTTGCTTTTGGCCTTCACCGTAGGGGGTGGGGTCTTCTTTGCAGACTGGGAACTATCATTTGTTTTATGGCTTTGATCATGTGCCTGGTGATCGTACTTAAACCTGGCCGAAGGGTTTGAGAGAACCTTATACGCCTCGTTAATGAGTGACATAATGCTATCATCGCCACCGTGATCTGAGTGGTATTTTTTTGACAAAAACTGATAGCGTTTTTTTATCTCAGAAGTCGTTGCTCCTTTGGATAAACCAAGAACCTTGTAGTAATCAAGCTCGGCCATAATAACTCATTATAAGGTTAATCTTTGTTTTACAATACAAAATCGTAAAACAATCCATCAACCACCTCATGCTGCTAAAATCAATAGGCCGTACCAAACTGGTTAAAAAACCTTGTTCGGTCAATATCAGACATATATTATATGCCGATATTTCTATGATCCTCGCGCAGATGAGCAATCAATAATCGCTCGCAATAACAGGGGTAGGTATGGTATAATATACCTATTATGGTTAACGACTTTGCAGATGAGTTAAATAAGTTCAGCGGCAAGTTCCTGGTCAAGGAAAGTGCCAGCATTATTTGTAATCCCTACTACCATAAGTTCATACCTGGCATGGAGCGGCTCATTCGATTATCAAGGCAACAAAAGTATCAGACCAGCCCAATGGAACATCTAGGGCTGCAACTAGCCATACTACAGACGCTTGAGCAAATGGACGGCGCTGTATCAGAAGGTAAAGCCTTAGCCAAAAAGGAGAACAGCGAAAGTATTGCCCTCCGCCAACGGCAAAATAAGTACCTAGCTAGGGCTTACCGAGAAATCGGCGACGGTATTGCATGGCGAACACTCGACTACTCCCGCTTTCGAATGAGGATATTATCTCAAGGCCGTAGTGCTGGTCATACCGATAATAAAGCCGGCCGAAAGGCTGAGACCGACTTAGCAATGGCCTGCATAAGCAACGGCAACCGAGTCATTATCAATGACGCCACAACCAGTGTTCGAATCGGCGACTTAATCGGGGTTATTCCTGATGGCAAGTTTATACTTACGGAGGTAAAAAAGGGTAAAAAAGAGCCTCGACCCATAACCGTAACCTCAATAATGAGAAAGCTCAAAGCTAACCAGCCGCTCACTAAACAGGAAGGACGGCTACTTCAAGCTCAGTACCACATTGACTCAAATACCTTCCCAGTTGGCGCTGATGATATACCGGTAACGTATCTGGAGCATGATACCCAAAACTTTTTAGCCGAGACCCAGAATATATTACGTCAGGCTGCACGAAAAGGTATTTACGGTAAGTTCGTTGCCCCCTATATGTACGTTGAAGCCATTGACCTACCAAAACTAGGCACCCTCGACTACAAGAAGTTATTATCTCAGCCAAAAGTATCCGATTTTGAACCAATCGCAATGTTTACTAGTTATGACCGCGTTGCTTTGAACTATCACAATGAAGCCGTGCGTAACTCGCCACCATACACTGTCTTTCCTTTTACTCCCAATACTGTGGCTAAGTTAATAACCGGAGAGTTTGAGTTACGAGCGGTTCTATATCGGGAACCTTTAGTTGAGAAGTTTCGGGAACTTGGCTGGGAGCTAAACATTAACGAAAGCGCCCTTGATAACTATAAGCCCATTACCACTGCTGAGAATGTAGCCTATTTCTCAAGCGAGGATTTGTTTCCTGAACCTCTTAATGATCCTAACGATGTGATGACCCTAAAAAAAGGAGCTTATACAGTTAGTGCTTTCAACTTAATCCTAGGTATGGTTCAGGACTTCTTTGCGGCAGAAAATGTTATATCGTTTGTCGAGGCCGGTATGAAAACTGCAACACCCGGTAAAAGCGCCGGGATATATCCAGAAAGTCTGTCTGAAAGGAAGCTATGGAAGTAGTTCCGGTCACAGTACGCGCGCCCGCGCGCGCGTGGGGTCAGAGCAACTTTTTAAGACAAATGTCTGTAAGCCCTTATCCGTTAGGGTGATAGCCGTATAGCGTGTCTTGGTCTACTTTTATAACCCCATCTACTGATATATCGGCCATATTAAACATCTCAAAGTAAGTTACTATTGGTTCAATCGCTAAATCTCGGGCAGGTTGTTTTAGTTCGTCAGAAGTGTAAGTACGTTCAAATACTATTGAGTCCTCTTGGGTAATCCGGTCAACTGACATATGCCTATGCCCAAAGCTGGTCAACTTCCTGCCTCTCGTGTTATGTAGCTCTATGCTAACCCGTACACCTTCTTGGTATAGACCTGCCTTATGCAAACGAGTAAGGAACTCCATAATCTCTGTTATATACATCGTTAGCGAGCCTACGAAGTTTAGGTATACTCCCGGCTCAACTTCGTTCGGGGCAAACCTACCTTCAACTTCCGATGTCATCCAGTCCTCTTGTACTGCACTATAGTGTAAGAACTGACCACTTTTATACATACGCCAGAACTCCCTAAACTCACCTGAGTCAATCCAGCCCTGTCGGTAGCCATTATGATTGGTTATACCGTGATTATCGGCTGTGCCGTGACCGTAGAATGGATAATACCAACCACGAAGCTTTACGTTATTATTCGCAACTAGCTCATCACACTGCGATAAGGTAAGGTCCGCAGGTGGTCCAATAGGCCGGAAGTTAATCCGCCAATAGCCTCGACTTTTGATAGTGTCAATAAAATCGTCTCTCATAATCCGCCCAACTCCTCGTCATAGGCATTGTCTTGCTCGGTAGACTCAGGTACATAGCCCTGACCTCTGCGTTTAGCCATAAGTTTTACGGAAGCTCGGTCTAGAATGTCTCGCATATCAAATGAGTCTCGCACCGGGCGACTACCGGCTCGGCCTCGCCTGCTTCGGTAGTAGACCACTCCTTGCTTAGTGTCTGCTGAGTCAGCCCTGCACACCACGGGGACCTCATCAAACTCTTGAACTCTGACCACTACAAACTTCTTGCCGTCAGCGTCAACAATGTTATGGACGGAGAACGTCACAAAAGGATCGGCTAGGTTTGCCAACTGGTCCTGCATGGCCTCGTGGTCATATGAGTCAGCCTGCGCCTGGCTAACACCAACACGCACAAGTGTTCGATCCTGAATACCAATAACTATATGGCCGCCGTCTTGGACATTGGACAGCGCCAAAATATCTTTAGCCATGTTGATACTCCAAGGACAAGGCCCCTTAAACTCAAGCGAGGGAGATTCTGCGCTACCCTCAATCAATCGCTCAAAATCCGATAAATCCATAACACCATTTTAACTCCACGTAAGCAACAACCCTAACTGATGTTTTGATTGATTGTCAGTTTGCCGGTGCTAAATGACAGTCTCACTAATATATTGGCTCTACCCCTGTTATTGGTGTATAGTAAAAGGCAAATAAGACGCCGATTTGCGATCTCTTGGTAGCAGCTCTTGCGAGCATTAGACTAATCCAAGCCCCCATACAACGGGTCACTCAACTTAAACAACTGTTCCCGACAGTTTTTGGAGTGTCCCGTATGGCGCGTAAGCGAACAAAGCCCTCGTGGCGTAAGCTACGTCAGGAAGCTAGTAATGCAAAAGATCTCAATGACCTGTCTACAGATGGTCTGATTTTATTTAACTTCATAACTCAGATAGTTGACATTAAGTATCGCAATAAATATGGTCGGCCTCTGGAGTTGACGGACAGTAAAGGTTATAGTGTGGCTATGCAAGATGAGGTATATGATGAGTAATAACCTGCCCAAAACCAAATGTTTTATGTACTTGCGACGTTCTCAGGACCGTGAGGACAGACAGTCACTATCAATCGAAAAACAAGATCAGCAGGTTAAGCGTATTATCGTACAAAACGATTTTGTTGGGATATATCTACCTCCCGAGGAACGAAGTGCTAAACTCCGTGGGCGCCCTATTTTTAACGATATGATGGATAGGATTGAGGCCGGCGAAGCCCGCCACATTGCAGTTTGGTCCTTGAGCCGGCTAAGTCGTAACTCCGTAGATGGTGGTCGTGTTATTTATGCTCTCGATACCGGTAAGTTACTCGCAATCCATACACCCGGCAGAGTATACCGTGACACACCCGAGGATAAGTTAATGCTACAGATCGAACTAGCTCTGGCAAAAAAGAATAATGACGACTTGAGTAAACAGGTAAAGGAGAGCTTTGAACAAAAGCGTGACCATGGAGAATATCCTGGTCCTGCACCACTTGGCTACCTCAATGCCATTATTAGTCCCGGTCAACGCAATATAGTCCCTCACCCAGTGAATGCTCAAAAGATTATTCAGGTATTTAATAACGCAGCCAGTGGTAGCTACACACTGCATGATATATGGCTTGAGACAGAACGTCTGGGTTTACGTTCCAAGCAAGGTAAGCCTTTAGCAAAACAAACTGTTGTCGGTATATTACAGAACCGGGTTTATACCGGTGTATTTAAGTACGGTAGCCCAGACTATCATCAAGGCAGCTATAAACCTCTGATTAGTGTAGAGCTTTACGATAAAGTCCAGACTGTCATGGGTTGGGCGCGTGAACGCAAGGTTCCCAACTCTACCGCTGGACGATATTATCCTTACAAAGGTGTACTGCTTTGTGGTACGTGTAGTTTTAATATAACGGCCTACACAAAAGATAAAGTCTTGGCTACCGGCGCAGAAGTAAGCTATGAGTTCTATACCTGCACCAAAAAAAGCAAAATAACTAAATGTAACGAACCTCAGATTGCAGCCAAAGAACTAACGGAGGCTATTAAAACTGAGATGTCAGATTATGAGATAAGTGAGGCCAATGGGCAGGTTTGTTATCAAATACTCAATAGTCTTTATGATAGCTACACCAAAAACCAAAACCGCTATCGTGAAGTCTGGAAGAAGGACAATCAGGCCGCGCGCAAAGCCCTAGATGTGCTAGACATAAAGCTTGAGACTGGAGTTATGAGCGATGAGCGCTATCAGCAGCGTAGTAAACAGCATGAGGCCATCTTGGCTAGAACCAATCAACTGCTTAAATCTTCCGATCAAGACGCCGAACGCTGGCTAGAACTAGCTAAGGAGTTATTCTCCGGTGTTGTGAACATCGGCGAAGTATTTTTGGAAGCAAACGACGTTGAACGCCGTGAACTTATGAAGTCATTAGGTTTGAACTGGACTTTAAGTAATAAAAAAGTGGCTCTCACTCCTAGAGAACCACTTAACTTGTTGCATATTAGCAACCGTAATCAGTCCTGGCGGGCTTGACCGGATTCGAACCGGCGATCTCCTCCGTGACAGGGAGGCATGTTAGGCCTCTACACCACAAGCCCAGAAAATAAATCAACAGAGGTCATCATAACAGTATGATAGGCATAAATCAATTAAGCTCTGGCAACTTAACAAAATTATGGATTTTTTCTTTACTTTGTAGTGGTGCTAAATACGTATTGACACTTTTAAAGTTTAATAAAATATGGGCCGCTTCGATCTTGCCGCCAGAAGAAGATATAACCTTGTCTATCTCGAGGGCATTCCCAAGATTAATAATCCCAGAGATCTGACCCGGTTGCAGAGTTAATAATGTATTAACTGTTTGCGGCGACAAGTTTCGTGTTGTTTGGTCGATCGGGAAACCAAATTGGCCGCTATTGTTTTTAGTTGTCGCGTCGTCAGAGTATTGAGCAGCGATTGCTCCAAAATCTGCTCCCTTCAATAGGGCACTTAGGGCAGCCTGCGCTCTGGCATGAGTGGCTGTATCAAGTTTTGATACAACGTCTTGTGATAATAGCTGCTGTCCAAGCTCTTGTTTGAAGTCGTTTATCGACCAACCCCAAAATTGGTTCAGGACTGATTCAAATTCTTTTTCATTATTACCCAAGCCGTCCTGGTTTTTTATTAGCTGGATCTCATTATTAATCTGTTGGCTACTGACTGAAGCATGATTTTTTGAGGCTAACTGCTTAACAAAAGCAACGTTTATTACATCTTGAAGTGCTTGATGTTTAAAGTTATTGAGCTGCTGTTTACCGGTCTTGCTACTAAAATCAACGTTTTGCTGGGTTTCGTAGTAATGAACATAGTGCCTGAGTTGAAATAAATAATCTTGATATGAGACAAAACTTGGACCAGCTTTGGCGATCGGAAACGGAATGACTTGTGTGACACCGTAGATAAAACCGGACATTGACTGAAAACGGTAGAGAGCCAGCCCACAATATATAAAGAACAGGACTACCACGGCAGTGAAAAGCGAGGTCGAGACAACAACTATGCGGTGTTTTGACAATCTTAGGGGGTAGATATATTTTCGGGCAGTTGAGAGTATTTCTTCTCGGTGAGCGGCAACGGTTTCATTGGTGATGTTGGGCAAGTCCTGGACTGCTTGGTCAAATCTGGCAGCAACGTCCTTGGTTTTCTTGGGACGCGGGATTTTAGAAATAAGTTTCTTGGCTCTATGTTTCATCGTCTTGTTCAAACCCAGGGGCTCCAGACTCCTGCTGGCTTTCAGTAGGATACGAAATCGCCGCTATTCCCCTCTCGCGCAAAATTTCTAATATTTTTTTCTGAATTTTAGCAGGATGGTGGACAGTGTGTATCACTAAATCGCCCACAAACGTCTGCATAATTATTGTACCAAACCCAAGCAGAGTTTCCTGGAGGCCTGATATCTGATAATTAACCATTTGTATCTGATCAAGTCCCATATCAACAACTGCCCGATGAAAAAACCCTTTTTGGGTTATTTGGATCAACCGTTTATCGGTAACTATGAAAACGCTAAAATACCAGGTTATCCAAAACGGTAGCATCAGCAAACACCCAACGATGACTCCAATGCCAATTCCGCCAAAGAACCAGCCAAACCCTAAACTAGGTCTTACTGCAGCTGGTATCAGCCCCAGTAAGATAGCCAACATACCAAAGACTAGACCTTTGCGCATTACAATCGGATGTTTACGAAAGACATAAAGCACTTCTTCGTCATCAAACTGATCGGCAAAGTATTTTTCAGCCATATGCGTTATTTTACCTTTCGGTAGAAAGAAAAACCAGTAAGATGAGTGCTAATTTTGGTGCCCCTGCCACGATTCGAACGTGAAGCTTCTCCTTAGGACGGAGCTATTTTATCCATTGAACTACAGGGGCTTATTACTAAGACTAAATCCTAGTAATGTTTCTCGTACATTATGTTCTCGCCCGCTCGCTGATAATCATATATCGGTTCACGGCCAAACCATAATTTTATCTCGTTGGCAGCCTCTTCGGGGTTTTCGCTGGCATGGATGATGTTATGAATTGAGCGCATCTCGGCATTGGCTATTGCTGGGCTGTCAACCGAATAATCACCCCTGATGGTACCGACGGCTGCCTTATATGGTAGTGTGTCGCCGGCTAATTTACGCACCATATCAATGGACTGAATCCCTTCGACAACCATGCAGACAACCGGGCCGGAGGTTAAATAATCAATCAGTACTTCAGTTACCTGTTTGCCAAGTACTTTCTTGTCGTCTGACCCCAGGATTTCCAGAGGGCTAACCGAGAGATTTTCAAAGCCGCTGAGACTTTTTTCGCCGAGGCGCTCTACCCAAAAATCATTTGTTACCGGATAATGCTGGGCTACCATTTCTTTGTTGGCGTGGATCATCTTTAAAGCAACAATTTTTAACCCGGACTTTTCGATCCGGTAAATAATATCGCCGACCAAACCACGCATAACGCCATCAGGTTTAATCAGACAAAAGGTCCTTTGGTATTTAATCGGGTGCAGCGCCGGGTGTAATTTTGCCATAATAATATATACTGTCCTTGTTTTACTGTTATTTGATATTTTAACAGATCAGAACCAGAACTGACAATTAATTGTTATGTCGCACAATGTTATAATGCTAGTGTGCAGTTTACGAAATTAAAAACTGATTTTTTAGAATATTTGGAAATTGAGCAAAATCGGTCGCAAAAAACGATTGCCAATTATGACCACTACCTTACCCGCTTAGCTGATTTTGCCGGTGATATTAAAGTTTCTGACATTGATAACGAGCTGGTACGAAAATGGCGGCTATGGCTCAACCGATTAGGTACCAATACCAGTGACGAGCTGCAGGCTGTTACCCAAAATTATCATTTGATCGCCCTGAGGAGTTTTTTAAAGTTCTGCGCCAGACGGAACATCCCCGCCATGACTGCTGATAAAATTGAGCTGGCTCGCACTCGGCGGAAGCAGGTTACATTTTTAAATGAAGATGAACTGGAGCGGCTTTTTAATCAGCCCGACATATCAAAAATTCATGGTTTACGGGATCGGGCGATACTGGAACTCCTCTTCTCCAGCGGGATGCGAGTATCTGAACTTGTCGGATTAGACAGAGAAAGCATTAACCTAAAACGGCGCGAGTTTATGGTCAGGGGTAAAGGAGAAAAAGACAGGCCGATATTCATCAGTCAAGAAGCAGCCGATTGGATTATCAAGTACCTCGACAGACGAGATGATAATTCAAGACCGTTGTTCGTAAGATACAGCGGTCAAAAAAAAGTAAATCTAAGTGGAAATTATTACCGTTTAACAGTACGTAGCGTACAAAGACTGGTCAGTCGGCATGCTTTGTTGGCCGGGATTACCAAACATGTTAGTCCCCACACTCTGCGCCATTCTTTCGCGACTGATCTATTAATGAATGGTGCCGACTTACGCAGCGTACAGGCTATGCTTGGCCATAGCAACATCTCAACAACCCAGATATATACGCACGTAACTGACCCGCATCTAAAAAACGTCCATGAAAAGTTTCACCGGCATGGCGCCTAAAACTAATTAGGGCAATTCGGAAGAACACCGAGCATGAGATCTGCTGCTGAACCGGGAATATAGCCGTACTGTTTGCAAACCGATTCAGAAGTCTGTAGAGCATTGTCAGGATAAAATCCGTTATTTGCGGTCGGAGTGTAAACAACCAGACGCCTGAACACAGAGCTTATTTCCCCGGTTGAATCAATTTCAACTTCGCTTCGATAAAATTGCGTGCCTGTAGTCGAAGAAGCCACTCCTGCCACTGCGTCAGTATATATTGCTGACATTCTGATGTAATAATCTGTGCCGGTCAAATTTGTTATCTCAACCTGGCAGGCATTTGGAGATGCCGACTTTACGCAATATGCCGAGACTAGGGCTCCGTTGCTGGAACCATAAGACACACTCGGCAGCGATCCGACCGTGCTGTTCGGATAAAGAAAATACGTTGATACTCCCGATGAGTTTTCGGATATGTTTTCGGCGGGGACAATATCAACTCTAAGAATACCGGCGCCACAATTGCTATTCCAGCTCCCACCACCGCTTGCTGGTGGCAAATTTACGCTCACACCGCAATTAAATACATTGTTACTATCGTAAGTAGTGTTCTGCCAACTGATGACAATATTGCCGACTGGGTTGGTTCCTGTCGCGGCGGAGTTAATATTTATATAACCGACTTGAGATTGTTGGGTTGTTGGTCTGTAGTAAAGTGTTGATGGTTCAGGATTGACCAGCAAACAAGTTATTCTTTGTCCTGGACTCTGGCTAAGTACATCGTCAGAGTCGCCGGAGTTACAGCTTGTTTGCGGTTGAATTGCGGTACCGGTGCTAATATCTGAACTAATTACTTTGTAGGCATCGTTAACGCCGCTTTCAGCGGCATAAAATGCTTGCATACTAAGTTGTCGATTAAGAGACTCTCTCTGTTCGTTTCGGGTTACCTGACTAAACCCCAACACCACTAGGCTCACCACTATCATCATGAGAATAGTAATCAATATAGATGCCATGCCATCTTGGTTATTTTCGATTTTTTTTATATCAACTCGTTTCATTTTACCTATCTCTATTATAAATCAACTGATTCTTTTCTCAACTACCGTAATCAATTTAGACGTTGCGCAAAACTGCGATTCAGCTGAACCGGCGCAAAGTGTAGTTCCGTTGGTATCCGTTGGCGGTGAAGTTAAAACATAGTCATCGCCATAAGTGACTTGAACACCAATAGAATATAGATCTGAGGTTGGGTCAGTTGATGGAGTGCAGCTTCCATCGCTGCTTGAAAGATAACCCTGGCAGATATTTAAATAAGACAGTCTCATGCTGGGCGTAAGAAGTTCAGAGAACCCCGCCGGAAGAGTTTTTGCTGTCAGAAATGTCGAGGACATTGATGAAACATTGGTCAAACTTGGGCAATCACTGCTTTCAGGATCGACAATTAACCCATTATATGACTGGTTACTCAATAGAGTTGATTGCGAAGAAGAGACAACTTCGTAGCCAACTTGATATATATACTCTCTGTCGCCAATACAAAAACCATAGACGTTTCCCGCCGTTACAGGATAAGTAGTCGGCGTGACATCCCCACCATTAAGCTGTATAGCCTGGGTAATATCGTTTACGATATTGCGTGCTACATTTTGTGTTTCGGTTTCGGTAACACCTTTGGTATAAGATTGAGTGATATGAATTATCCCAACAGTGATAATAATCAGAATAACGGCAAATACGCTACTGGCAATTAATAACTCAATGATTGTAAAACCCTTGATTCCCGACTGTATTGGTGCTGACCGAAATCTGCTCATTTAATTTAATCTGTAGTCTGCGGTTACGCTATTTGAAGACCCGGTGCCGGTTTGTGCCCATGTTGCAGTAACGGACGCTTGATAAAGTGCTGGATTTTGACCTAGATCATTTCTATCAAAAGTAACCGTCACGGCATACCACGGACCGCCGGCCGCAGCAACTACATCCGCGGCAGTAGCGTAGTAAACATCGCTTTGGCTAAAATAACAGGTAGTTGGAGGCAGGGCTGTTAGCGGATCTGTCGGCGCAGGTTCTGGCGCAGAGGTACTAGGGTTCATACAGAAACTATTCCCGTTTAGGTTGGCAATGTAGCCCTGAAATATTTGTTGCTCATTCGTATAATAGGCTTCTAGTTCTTCGATTTGGCTTTGGGTAATTTGTATGGCAATACTTCGGTTCTGAGATTGTCTTTCGGTATTCAAGCTGCTGTCAGCCGAGACTACAGCTGCTGCCAGTACAAAACTGGCAATAGTTATGGCCAGTAATACTTCTATTATGGTGTCTCCGGTATGGTTAAGCTTTTTTATCATGAACAATTCCTGTCACTTGAATTGGTTTTTATTGCCATGTTAACAATTGGCGCTTGATAATCTACCCCTATAGATAATAAGGCTGAGCGGGTACCGTCTGTCAAACAAATATATACTCCACCTGCTGGATTAACAGACGTTGCAGGAATAGTGGTTAGCGCAGTGTTGATTGCAGCCACCTGACTAATCGTATCAGTAGGCTGTGTTGCTAAATTATATCCTTCATTCAGCGGAACAATACTGCTCGCCGAAACTGATCCGCCAGTGGTTGAAGCAGAAGAATTAATCGTAAAAGCAACGGATATAAGAGAACTAGTGGGGTTACAGCTACTGGGTTGAAAAACAGTGTTAACCGAGTATGACGGTTGAACGCACTCAATATAGGTGCCATACTCTAGATAATCATGAATTGCTTGGGGCAAATCTTGCTGACCGGCAGCAGTGTTAGCCAATAAAACAGGGTCGGAATCTAATATCCCTTCAGCTGGTATTGAAGTGTTCGGCTCATCCTGATCACCGACTATGCTATATATATTAATCTGGGAAGAGGTTGGAGAGCCAATCCCAAAGTCCATAACTTTTCCCAGAAAAATGCAACCTATAGTAGAAGAGGGAGAAGATAACGGCCCGTTTGACCCTTGAGACGAATAACCTGAAGTAATTGTCGTAAATGTCGGCGGCGCACTAGTATTACCGCTACATGAAAAGTCATACTTATATTGAGTAGAACCGGTTGGATTATAGCCGTTCCCAGCATCATTAATTATTGATTGGACCTGCGTTTGGAATTGGTTAGCCGCCACAGCAAACTCTGTTCTGCTTTGTTTGCCGCTAAAAAGCGCTGCCGCACTGGCTAAGATCAATCCAGAGACCGCCAGAACGATCATCACTTCAATAATCGTAAAACCACGTTCAGCTCCTAGTTTAGGGCTGGTTTTCATATCTTAAAGTATAGCATAAGCACGATGTTAAGAAACTGCCTAAGAAATATGGTTTTTTAAATAATTTACAATGGTTTGACCAAATAATTCACACACAATTGCACCTAAGATTAAGAAAGGTCCAAACGGGATTTGACTCTTCCGGTTAACTTTTTTAGACGTTAATAGTATTGTCGATACTATTGACCCGCTTGTTGAAGCGACAAACAGTAGTAACAAGCTTGTAAGCGGGCTATATGAAAGCAGCCCCAAACATACACCAAGCTTAACGTCACCGCCGCCAATCCATCGTCCTTTAGAGATTTGGAATATGCCATAGAATAGACCGGCAATTATCAATACGCCCCATAGGGGGTTTAATAAGTAACTTGGATCATTTTTATAGACCAAAGCGTCTACTAACACCTTGACAATCGATGCCCCTATTAGAAGATAGACTAAAGAGTTCGGTAATATATGCCAACGAAAATCATAAACTGCTAGAGCAACAAACCCAACTATAAAGACCAGCCAAATTATGAAATCAAAAAGTCCGACACCATGCAGAGTTTCGGGCCACCATATATACGAAAAAATAAATAATAACGTCGTGGAGACTTCAATTGCTGGATATTGCCAGCTGATAGTTTTGTGGCAATAGCGGCATTGTCCCTTGAGCATAACCCAACTTACAATCGGGATGAGGTCAAACGGCCCCAATACGTGGCGGCAATTTGGGCAGATAGAGCGCCCTTTAAAAATTGACAGGTCAGACTGTCTTAAACGCCAGACAAGTGCAGACACAAAACTGCCAAAACATAGTCCAAGTAAAGCCAGAATTATAATTCTCATTTATTGATCTTTTTTGTTGTGACCTACATACAACCAGCCTCGATATTGAGGCTGGTTGTCGGGGGCGATATATAGTCCAAACTTAACTTGTTAGTCCAGACAGATGACTGAGGCACCGCCTTCAGGGTAGTACCAAACCGTAAAGGCACCTGTGGTTGCACTTGGAGCACCATTATTATTACACGAAGTATCTGGGTCGTAATACATCTGAGCGTTGCTTATGGTTGATGTGGTTGGCGCTGTTGGACTGGCATCAGTTGCGGAAATTACTGGGTTAGAGGTGTAGTACCCCATCTTTGCGGTTTCGGTGTTCAGATTAGTTTTGTCACAAGAGGTCGTTGGCAGCGTCGTACCGGTAGTAGGCACACAAGAAATTGTTGCGACTTTGTTGGTGGCAATAGTTATGTCGTTAGGCACATTACCATTGTTGTCAGAGATGTAATTTGAAATGGCCGCCACTACCGCTGATACATCAGTACGGCGTTGAGTGTTTCGAGCCGATCTCTGAAGCGCAGGAACCGCCAAAAATACTATTATCATAATTAATGCCGCGATGGCCAGTACTATTAGAACTTCGATTATAGTAAAGCCATCTCTATTTTTCTTAATGCTTTTTAGCATTACAAATGCCCCCTTTGCGTTGTTTTTTAATGCTTATGCCTAAATAATAGTGAAATCTAATCTAAAAGACAACTGTTTATCCACAGCCTTAGAACTGTATGTTGCCCGACCCGGCTAAGCCATAGATCGGCAACAGCACCGCCGCCACAATAATTATTGCCATTCCTCCTAAGACTACCATCATCACCGGCTCTATGATCGTGGAAATATTTTTAACGGCATCGTCGACTTCTCTTTCATAATAATCAGCTACCTTAGCGAGCATCTGCTCCATTGATCCGGATTGCTCTCCAATCCTTAACATATTTGGTACAAGCTCTAAGAAGCTTGGCTCACCCTGCAGCGCATCACTCAATGCTTTACCGCCCTTAACCTTTTCGATAGCTCTTTTGATAGCATCCTCGACGATTACATTATTAACTGCCTGAGCAGTAACTTCTAGAACGCGAATTATCGGAACGCCGCTGCCCACAAGAGTCGAAGCCGTTCGGGCAAATCTAGCCATATACATTTTTTGAAACAAACTGTTTACGGGCCAAGCATGTAGCTTGATATTATCAAAGAATCTCCTGCCGACAGGTGTTTTGCCCCAGCGTGAACATACAACAACTAAGATTATGACAATGACCAAAAATAACCACCAATATTTAATGACTAAATGCGAGGTATCCAATAATAATTTTGTTTCAATTGGAAGTGTTGCCCCAGGAAAAGTCGTATAAAGAATCTGAACTTGAGGTAATACCTTGATCAGCATGAAAGCAACAACCGCCAGCATGACACAAAGAACGATAACAGGATATATCATTGCTCCTCTTACCTTGCTCATGACATCAGCATCTTTTTCTTGCTGAACAGCCAGCCTTTCTAGGGTCGTATCAAGAGTGCCAGAGGTTTCGCCGGCCTGGATCAATGCGATATAGACTTGGTTAAATATTTTCGGGTATTTTGACATTGCAACCGATAGTGCGGAACCGGCTTCAACATTAGCTACAATTTCATTAATAACTACTTTAAAATGTTTATTCGTTGTCTGTTCTCCGACGCTTCTTAAGGCCTGGATTATTGGTAGACCGGCATTGATTAATGTGGACAACTGTCTAGAAAAAAGAACTTTATCCTTAACTTTAATTCGTTGGACCTGACCATTAAAGTCTAGGATGTTTTTTGACCCTGTATAGATATCGAGCGGGACAAGTCCTTCTTTGCGTAAAGATTTCGCAGCTGCTAGTTCGTTATCAGCCTGCATTGTTGAGTTAATTTTTTCTCCGGTGGAAGGATTTCTGGCTATATAGTGATATGTCAACATTGGGTTATTCCCTCATATACCGATCAAGTTCTTCTATGTCAACTGCATAATCTTTGGCGTCATCATATGTTATTGAGCCGTTTTTAATAAGTGCCACTAATGTTTTATCCATAGATTGCATGCCATACTCAGAACCTGTCTGTATTACTGCTTCAAGTTGGTGGCTTTTACCTTCACGGATAATATTGCGAACGGCAGGAGTACTAATTAATATTTCGGTGGCGGCAATACGTCCCCCACCAATTGCCGGAATTAATCTTTGCGAACAAATAGCCATCAAGATATTGCCTAACTGGGCTCTAATCTGTGCTTGTTGGTGTGGCGGGAAAACATCTATCATTCTGTCTATGCTTTGAGCGGCAGAATTCGTGTGCAGTGTAGCCAGAACGAGATGCCCGGTCTCAGCAATCGTAATTGCAGAAGCAATTGTCTCTAGGTCTCTCATTTCCCCGATCAAAACAACGTCGGGGTCTTCGCGTAAAGCTGATCTTAAAGCAGCTGAGAATGAATAGGTATCATAGTGAACCTCTCTTTGAATGACAATTGATTTTTTTGATTTGTGAGTATATTCAATTGGGTCTTCGATTGTGATAATATGTTTGCCCTGCTCGAGATTAATTTTGTGAACCATGGCTGCTAAGGTTGTTGACTTACCTGAGCCAGTCGGACCAGTTATTAGAACCAAACCCCGCGGATAAGCAGTAAATTTATTAATTACCGAAGGCAATCCGAGCTGTTCGATTGTCAATATTTCATTCGGTATTAGGCGCAGAGCAGCAGCAAGATTACCTCTTTCATGAAATGCATTTACGCGAAAACGACCCAAATTACCGAAAGCAAAGCTAAAATCAAACTCTTTGTCTTTGAGGAGTATCTGCTTTTGATCTGCATCTAGTATTGAAAAGATTAAACTTTCAAGAACTTCTTCGGTTAATAAGTCGGCGCCATTTACTGCCACGAGCTTACCGTCAACTCTTAGCATAGGCGGCAAGCCAACCTGCAAATGTAAATCTGAAGCTTTCTTGCGGATGACTTCTTCTAGTAGAATTTCTATTTTTGGCTGCCCTAGCATTTTAATACCCCCACCACCTACTCATTATCAGCCGCCGCCACTCTGTTAGCTTCGCTTAAAGTAGTAACACCAACTAAAGCTTTGAGATACCCGTCTTCGCGCATAGTAACCATTCCTTGTTGTACGGCAACTTTTTGTATTTCACTGCTTGTCGCACGTTTCAGTATAAGTTGTTGAATCTCATCGGTAACATTAAATACCTCATAGAGTCCAAGCCGGCCCTTATAGCCATCTGGGGTATCCATACTGTCAATACCCTTAGTTAAAGTATAAGCATTTTTGCCTCTTAGAGGCAAATTTTCAAAACCTAAATCTTCATCTATCTTTTTTTGCTCGGCACTTGTTGCGGGTAATAAACGCCCGACTGTTTCGTTGATTGACTCTGTCTCTGCCGGGTCGGATTCATATGTTGTCTTTTTGTCAGAGATTCTCCTCACTAAACGCTGACCAATAACCGTCCTAACGGTAGATGCAATTAAAAACGGCTCTACTTCCATATCCAATAAACGGGGCAAGATACCAGCAGCAGAATTCGTGTGGAGTGTACTGAAAACAAGATGACCAGTCAGGGCAGCTTGAACAGCCAGTTCGGCGGTTTCTTTGTCCCGAATTTCACCTACCATAACAACGTCCGGGTCTTGACGCAAGATTGACCGCAAACCTGTCGCAAACGTCAAGCCTACCTCGGGATTGACTTGGATTTGATTAATGCCCTCCATCTTGTACTCGACGGGATCTTCCAGAGTAACAATATTGATGGCATCATTCTTAACTTCTTGAAGTAGAGCATAAAGTGAAGTTGATTTTCCGGACCCGGTTGGTCCGCTGGTTAAAATCATGCCGCTGCTCTGCTTTAAGCCGGTACGGATTGTTCTGAGAGCTCGCCCTTCATAACCCATGGCTTCGAGTTTTAAGCTCGTCCCTGTCTTATCCAGCAAGCGAATGACTATTTGTTCTCCCCAAACTATTGGTGAAATGGATATACGTAAGTCAATTTCTCGTTTTTCGGCAATTAATGTGAACTGGCCGTCTTGTGGGATACGGTGTTCATCGATTTTCAAATTAGACAGAATCTTTATCCTGGAGACTAGCGCCGGCTCGATGCTTTTAGGGAGTTCCATTAATTCCCGGAGCACTCCATCGACTCGTACTCTAATTCTCAAAGTATTTTGCCGGGGTTCTATGTGGACATCACTAGCTCGGCTTTTGGCAGCATATTCAAGAATGGTTGATAGCGCTTTGCTAATTGGAGAATCATTAACCACGTTGCCGATAGTTTTTCCTTTGGCGTCAACAGCATCGGCACTATTAAGTTCATTGATTTTGATGTTATCCGGTTGATTGTTATTGTCGGCGGCAGCTTCTTTTATCGAACCCTCTAAATCCTGCCCAAGATTAACTTGGTACTGTTTTAGAACCTGCCTTATACCCTCTTCGCTGGCAGCATAAACTTTCAGCGGCCGACCAATTTTGTTAGATAAGAAATCTACTGCTTGAACATTGCCGGCATCGAGCATTGCTACTACCAGGCGATGCTGCATCTCGCCCAGCGGAACAGCCATAAAGTGCTCTGCCACATCCTTTGGAAGAAGTTTCAGTATTGATGGGTCGATTCTTGATTCGCTTAGATTAACATAAGGAATATTGTTAGATTTAGCTATTAATTTTGTGAGTTCCTCGCTGCTAAGATGGCCCTCGCTAACTAATAAACTAAAAAATGGGACATGCTCTTGTTTGGCTTTATCCTTCAAATCCGTCAGCTGCTGTTGGTTCATAAGTTTATTACGAACTATGCTGTCCTCGACTTGTTGCTGAGTGGTTGCAGAGAGTACGCTCATCCAAAACTCACAACTTACGGGTTAGTAGTGCTATTAAATGGTGCTGCGTTAGAGTTGTTCCCAATTTGAATGAGTTGAGTCGGGTCAATAGCTGATGAATTAAAGTATGTTGAGCTGGGTGTATTAAAGCGATTGCTTATTTCCGGTATAACCTGAACCTGCTGTTGGCGGTTAGAGGGAGTTGAAATGACTTTACTTGAAATTATAAAAGATAGGATGCAGCTGCCCATTATAATACCTATTATTATGGCAATGTCTTGCTGTCTCATCTGACGATCTCACTTCCGATAGTAAAAGTTTTGGCGGGTTGATAAAAAGTATAGGCACTAATCTCGGCGGTTAGATTGCTTTCACTGCCACCTAAAGTCACCGACTGGATTACAATTGGCCTGATTGAAAGCTGGAGAGTTGAGATAAGCTGCTGGATGTACCCATAGGTCCCACTGGCTGAAATCGTGAATGGCATCTGGACTGACACCGGATTAGTTGAAGAGCTATTTGTTTGCTGAGAAAGCTCGTCATCGGTACCAGAAAGTCCAGTTAAGGCATAGCCCTGGTTTGATAGAAGATGATCCAGACTAGTGATAAGACCGGGAAAGTCATATTGGCTGGGCAGTGCATCAAGGATAATCTTTGCATTGTTGCCGTTATTTTGACCGCTGCCAGTAACAGGACTGCCCAAAATATTAACTGGGGTATTGACAAAATTTTTATAAGAAGTGATCAGCTGATTAGAGCTTGTGATATCTGATTTCAACTGATTGACCGCAGCTTGCTTGGCGGTTATGACTCTGCCTTGATAACCAAATTGACTGAGTAACACCTTGGACGATATTAAACTAAAGACAATTAAAAATGAAGCGATACCTATAGTAATAAGCATAACAGTATAGGCTTTATCGATTTTGGTTTGTTTTACTGAAGTGTGCGGTTTATCTGCCATAATATTTTCCTACTGACTTTTATTAGAACCGGCTGTCACAGGGCTGGGGGCTTGTTTAAATAAGGCTGTTGGCTGGTCAGTCTCAGATCGGGTGCTAATTATGTTTGGCACGTTAACGGTTACATCATCGTTGGCGTTAAAAATAGTCGGGGCAAAAATCGCTGAAATTGAATACGAATCTCCAACGCTTTGATTCGTCGTACTAATACCGAAACTCGTCAACACCACATTGCTGAAGGCCGGACTAGTTTGAGAAGAGGTGCCTAAGCTATAAGTTGTAAATTTTAGTGTGTCAACAAATTGATCAACTGTTGCTAAGCTATCAGCTTGACCTGTGATGGTAATCGTATTCCCTGTAAAACTTAAACTGAGTTGACTAATTGTGGCTGCGTTAGGTGTTAGTTGAGTAAGATAAGTAAACAAACGTTGTGTCGCAGGTTTTTGGCTTTCAAGGGCTGGCAAAGAGTTTAATTGATTCTGAATCGTCAAAACTTTATTAAGATCCGGTGTCTGGTTAATCTGCGCTGTGTACTTAGTGATATCACTGTTAAGGTCTCGAATACTTTTCTTTTGAACGCCATAGACAAAGAAAACAGCTATCAACAAGATGAATACTGCAGCCGCAGCAGCAATTGTAGAAATTGACGTTACGATCCGCTTAGCTTTTCTGGTCTTAATAAACTCAAGTTTGACATTCGGCAAGAGATTGAACTGGATCATTCTGTTCTCTCCGCTAATCCGGCAGCCACACTGAATTGATTGGAAATAGCCGTAAGTTCGTTTTGGCGCTCAGCCGGGAATGACACATTGCGCCATGCATTGCCAATCTCAACGTTTAGGCTGAAAAGGTTGGCGATATGAATTGGAAATTCAGGTAATGACGAAGCACCGCCGGTGACGATTATGCGGTCAATCTTGGAGTCAGTATAACGGGCTTGGAAAAATTTAATCGATTTATCAATTTCATTGGTTAATATTTCTATGGTTCCAATTATGGCCTGATAAACCTGGCCTTCTAACTTTTCCTTATTCAAGCCGAACTTGAAAACGAACTCGGCAGCCTGTTTATCGTCAACGTTCAAATTTTGGGCGGCGGCTTTAACAATTGTTTCTGTGCCCGTCGGAATCGCCCTTGTTAAGCGCGGGGCTCCATTCATAATTATGACTAAATCCGTGCTCTTGCTGGATATGTCCAAGACCATTTGCGGATAAGTACTGTCAGGGGCGATTAGGGCTCTGGCAAGCGCTAGGTTGTCCGGCTCAAATGCAATAACATTTAGGCCGACCGACTCAAGCATATCGAGCCTCTGCTCTACAAAACTATTCGTCACGCTGGATAATAATATTTCAATTTTTCCCGGGTCTTTCGGCGATTCACCAATAAACGCCCAGTCAATTTTTGATTCATCAACCGCGGTCGGGATTAAAGAATCAGCTTGATAGCGAATTGCTTTATCAAGTTCATTCTTCTGGAGGTGTTCAATGTCTACTACCGTAGTAAAAACTTTTTGTGATGGCAGACCGACAGCCACATTCTTCGTGTTCATGCCGGATTGCGTAATCAATTCTCTGACTTTTAGGGCTAATCTTCCCTGATCAGTGCCCGCGTCGCTTACCGCCAGTTTATTATCTATCGGAACGTAGGCATATTTAACTAGTGCTCGAGTTGGTCCGGTGCCGTGTAGTTGAACAAGCCGTAGGGCAGTAGTGCCTATGTCAAGCCCGAAAAAATCAGATACCCCACTCAGTAAACTCATAGTTGTCTCGATTATATCATAAGCATTATGGTGAAAGATAACTTAAAAAAATCATAAAACCGGGGGTAAATTAAGAATTTCAGTAAACGGGGCCGGGTTGGGGGCGATCGGGTTCCCTAACCAAATTGACGGGTTGTAGTTAAAGGTTTCAGCCGGCTGTCCATTACCCGCTGTGCCGGCATTTCTTTCCAGCTTTACGCCATAAGCTGTAAATGTCCCATTAACAGTTAAGGCTGTATCACATTGATCAGGCGTCGCTTCACTGCCGATCGCAGAAGTGTCGCAGTCATCAATTATGCCGGTATTGCTTGCGCCTGTCGGTTCGGCAACATAGATACCATCCAATTGAGTAATTTGGTAATTGATATATATATTGC
>DATKGL010000020.1:0-55766 GCA_035510795.1 Patescibacteria group bacterium | reverse complement strand
GAGCTGAAGGCAAACGCTACAAAGAAGCAACCATTGTAAATGCCCGAAAGATACTTAACTGCGTCTACGCCGTATGGACGTGCAACACACCGTACAAAAGACCAAATACTTGACTTTAGATCTCAGGTCTAGAACCGCTATTATTAGGGATTTAAATAGAGACTTATCTGTTAGCTAGGTTTATTACACCCCCCTAGCTGTTACCACTATATTGTCATCATACATTTTAGTTCGAGACTCTTTTAGCTCCCTTATCACTTATGTTTACTTAGAATTTTCTTCTCCAATGTATAATGTGCTTAATGTCTAAATATCTAAAACTATTTACTAAATATTTTTTACTGGCTCTGGCTGCTTTAATAATTACCTGGTTTACTCAATTTGCAGCATTATATGGGCACCCAACTATTTCTCAACCGAGTATTTATTGTAATACATCCTCAAATTACATAATGACTTTACCGCCTAGCCACGACTCGGGGTTACTAATACCCTACATTACCCACTATATATCTGATGGTGGCTGTGGTGTTGGTACACCAATAACCTTATATCTATTTGTAATTGACTGCCTAATTTGGTTTCTGGTTGTGGTGGGTGCTATTAGACTAATTAAGTATCTGGCAAAGAAATAATATCTAGCTTATCCTGACGGAGTCTAATTACAACAACATTACACACGGTTCTCCATAGCGATGTAACGACTCCTATGTAATTTAGTCAAACACATACAACCCGAACAGGACTCGAACCTATGTCAATCTGTCGGTAAGAATTGCTGTCAAAAACTATTAAAATATCAGAACTATATCTATCCCTGTATTAAAGTCTATATTTGCAATTGGTACACCCGATAGGATTCGAACCTACGACCTTTGGCTCCGCAAGCCAACGCTCTATCCAACTGAGCTACGGGTGCATAGTCTAATATTAACAGAGAAATCCATATAAGATTACCATTGGCCGTTTACTTGAGATACACTTAGCAATGGAGAGGTGCAGGAGTGGTTTAACTGGATAGTCTCGAAAACTGTTGTATGAGTCAATCGTACCGAGGGTTCGAATCCCTCCCTCTCCGCCAATGATTGATATTATTTTGTTAGATTAGTTAAAATGATCTTATGGTAGATAGTATTTTCACAAGAATAATTAAGGGAGAACTTCCCTGCTATAAAATATATGAAGATCAACTGACGATTGCTTTTCTTGACTTACACCCTATCCAACCAGGGCATACTTTAGTAGTCCCAAAGAAGCAGATAGACCAGCTTTGGGATCTGTCGGATGAAGATTACTTGCATCTGATGGGAGTAACTAAAAAAATTGCACTGAGATTACGCCAGGAATTTAAGGTCAGCCGTGTCGGAGTGCAAGTCATAGGTATTCATGTTCCTCATGCCCACATCCAGCTAATACCCTTTAATACTGTCGAAGAATTTACAACTGAACAAGATATGGATGCTCCTGTTGATGCCGATAGCCTATCTGAGCTGGCTAAACGGGTAGCCTTGAACTGATCCAAGAATTACAGCTTTGATTTATATTTTCTAGCTGGTAACATAAGGTTATGGATGAGAAAGGGTTGGGCAAGCGTCTTCAGTCAGTCCGTCAAGAAGCTGGCTTAACACAGCAAGCATTATGCGAAAAAGCCAACCTAAGTTACTCAACCTTAGCTAAGATCGAAAGAGGAGCCATAAAATCTCCCTCGATTTTTACTATTGAAAGTATTGCCGAAGCCCTCAACACAACTCTTGACTATCTAATCGGTAGAACCCGTACAAACGATTTAAAAAAATCACATCAGAGATCAAATAACGGTGTGACATTTGTTTACTTTGATATCAACGGCTGTTTAGTTCGTTTTTATCACCATGCATTTGCTTTATTAGCAGAAAAAAGCGGCAAGTCACCGGACACGATTGAAACCCTTTTCTGGCAGTATAATGATAAAATTTGCCGGGGCGAAATGACCGTCGATGAGTTCAATCAGACCCTAGCTAAGCATCTCGGGATGAACTCTGTTAATTGGGTTGATTATTACATTAAAACAGCCGAACCGGTTCCTAAGATGAGCGAACTTATTAATTGGGTTGGTGAAAGATATGGAATTGGCCTCTTGAGTAATATCATGCCAGGACTTATCGACATTATGCTAGAGAAAGGTATTATCCCGAAGTTTTCATATGATTCAATCGTTGACTCATCAGTTGTCCATACCATAAAACCAGAGAGGAAAATTTATGATCTGGCCACCAAAAAAGCTGGTTGCCCAGATAATGAAATTCTGCTAATTGACGACTCCAGAGCTAACCTTATGGCTGCCGCAAGGTTAAATTGGCGCACACTATGGTTTGATAATTTCAGATCAGAAGAATCAATCTCTCGAGTCAAACAAGCCCTGGAAACCGGTAATCATAACGAGACTCTTACTTCCCCAACCGAAGAATTTGAACCGGCTCTTTCTTAAGCGAAGTATTTCAGCTCATCGTTAATATTGTCTAGCACAACTCTAGCTTCTTTCAACTGACTCTTGGATTGTTTTACGATAGCCTGTGGCGCCTTGTTCAAGTACTCTTTATTGCTGAGTCTAGATTCCAAGCGATCAGTGACTGACTTTTGCGATAGATAACGGTCATTAAGTTCAACTTTATAGCTAGCTAATTTTGTTTCATCAACAGATAACCGATAATTACCAGGGATCTTCGTTAGTTTTAATTCAGCTTCACTGCCCTTCACCTTGCTCGTAATCTTTACTCTAGCGAGTTGCTCCACCCACTGTTTTTGGACTACCAGTAACCCTGGATCATCACAGTGCAACTCAGCCTTGTTAATTTTAAGGCAATGTTTGATGTAACGGACTTCACTGATAATTGATTTTATGACTTCAAATTGCTTGGTCTGATCCGGATCATATGCGAATTTAGTTGGCCAATCAGCGTTAATTAGTAAAGTCTCTTTCGGTTTAAGCGTTTGCCATATTAATTCTGTTAAAAATGGGGCAAACGGGTGCATTAACTTTAGTGTCGCAACCAGAACGGTAGATAAAACATCTTGGTTTAGACTAACCTTTGATATTTCTATGTACCAATCAGCAAAATCATCCCAAACAAAGTGGTAGAGACATTCATAAGCCTCAGCGAAGTTATAGTTATCTAAACTAGCTGTAACATTGTTAACCGTATGACTAAGGCGAGCCAGTATCCAGTGGTCTGCGGAGGTCGATGGGTTGGTTCTCGTCACCGTATCAACACGTGAAACACCGACTCTGTCTTCGACATATCGGGCGACATTCCACAACTTGTTACAGAAATTCCTAGCTTCTTGGACGTTTCGGATATCAAAACCTCTGTTAACAGCCGCCACTCGACCAGCAATAATGCCAAGCCTTAAAGCATCCGAGCCGTATTTATCAATAATCTTTTGCGGGTCAATTACGTTGCCTAGACTCTTGCTCATCTTGGCTCCGCCTTCGGCTAAAACATATCCGTGTATGTAAACATTTGTAAATGGTACTTTTCCGGTCATGTAGAGACCTAGCATCACCATCCGGCTAACCCATGGGTAGAGAATCTCTCCTCCGGTTTCCATAAGTGTTAATGGGTAAAAATCTTCATAATCTTTGCCTGATGGATAGTTAAGTGTGGCATACGGCCAGGAACTACTACTAAACCAGGTGTCAAATACGTCAGGATCACGCTTGTATGTCTTCCCCTTCACTTCAATCAGGTTTTCATTAACTCTTTCGTCGTAGATCCAGTCACCTTCCTCGTCTATATTTTGGAATGCCGGTATTGGTATACCCCAGGCAATTTGACGGCTGATGTTCCAGTCTTTTAAATTACTCAGATAGGTAATTAACTGAGTTCTCTTGCTGTCTGGGTAAAATCTTATTTCACCCCGGTCCAAAGATTTTATAGCAGTTGTTGATAACGTCTTCATATCGACAAACCACTGCTGCTTAAGGAGTGGTTCGATAATTGTGCCGCACTTATAGCAGTGACCGATACTGTGACGAATCTCCTCAGATTTAACTAGAAAACCAGATGAATCCAGTAACTTTACAACTGCTTCCCTGGCCTCCAAGACCTTTAGCCCCTGGAAAGCGGGAGGAACGTTCTCGGACATTTTCCCTTCATAAGTGATAACAGATATCGACGGCAATTTATGCCTTTGACCAATTTCAAAATCATTGAAATCATGTGCGGGCGTTATTTTGACGGCGCCAGTACCATACTTTATGTCTACGGAAGAGTCAGTTACGACAGGAATTTCTCGGTTGGTTAGCGGGAGCATAACAGTTTTATTGATATATTTTCCGTATCGTTTGTCATCTGGGTTAACAGCTACACCAGTATCACCGAACATAGTTTCGGGCCGGGTAGTGGCAACCACAATTTCCCCTGATCCATCCGTCAGGGGGTACCTTATATACCACAGACTTCCCTTCTCATCTTTGTATTCCACCTCAACATCAGCAAAACTGGTTCCATGATAGGTGCAATAATTAACTAAACGCTCCCCCCTGTAAATCAGCTTTTCATCCCACATTTTTTTAAATGTTTTATAAGCTAGGTTTATGACATTCTCGTCCAGGCTGAAAACGTATCTACTCCAATCAACGCTGGTACCGAATCGCCGTAGCTGAGTTTCAAAATTACCCCTGTTTTCGGCTACAAAATCCCATACTTGCTGGTATAACTGTTCACGGCTAAAATCAAATCGGCTGAAGCCTCGCTTAGCTAGGGTTTTTTCATATACCACCCAAGTTTCAAAACCGGCGTGATCTGCCCCCGGGATGAAAACAGTCCGGTCTCCTCTTAGCCGGTGGTATCGTATGGCTATATCCTCAACTGCTACCAGCAGAGCGTGCCCAAGGTGTAAATCGCCGTTAGCGTTAGGCGGGGGCAGGATTAGACTATAGCTTTTACCCCTGCCCTTGGGCTGGAATGATTGACTTTGCTCCCACAGATCATAGATGTCATTTTCATATTGGTTTGGTTCATAATTTTTCGATAATTTCATAACGCCCCTGGCTGTTAATAAAAGCATAGCATTGACCCAAAAAAATGACTAATAACACCTTCACGTGAAGGGTAAAAGGCGAATTTTACATAACCAAATTTGGTTTTGGCGACAATGAAAATGGGTCGGCGGGCGTTTGATTTTTGGCATGCTTATACCAACCTAAAGTTGCTATCATGGCGCCGTTATCGGTACACAGTTTAACATCGGTATAAGCGATAGCAATCGGTAAGCGTTTAGATAACTGTTGCCGTAGAGGCTGGCTAGACGCAACACCACCAGCGATAACGACACTTTTCGGTTTATATTCCAGATAAGCTAACAACGTCTTGCCGACGAGTGTATCAATTGCCGTAGTAAGGAAACTGGCTGAAATATCAGCCTTCTGAGCTTCAGAGAGCCTCTCTGCCAGCTTTGATGATGGGAAACCGTAGTCTTCACCTATTTGTTGTTGGGCCAGCCTTAAAACGGCTGTTTTTAGGCCAGAGAAGCTAAAGTTGTATTTTGCGCTGAGTTTAGCTGTAGGCAAGGGGAATTTGGCTTTTCCCTTGGCTGCTGCCACTTGAATACTGGGGCCTCCTGGGTAAGCTAAACCGAGCATCTTAGCTACCTTATCAAATGCTTCGCCGACTGCATCATCAAGGGTTTGTCCAAGCACTCTGTAGGTGAAATGATCTGTGAAGTAGACCAACTGAGTATGTCCTCCGGAAACAATTAATGCTAACATCGGAAATTCCGGCTGCTCAGCAGGCAAGTCATAGCCGGGCAGGGAAGTCTTTGTCAAAAAATTGGCATAGACATGACCCTCGACGTGGTTGATGGCGTACAGAGGCTTGTTATAAATAATGGCTAAAGTCCTGGCCGTCAGAACGCCTACCAATAAACTGCCGCTGAGACCAGCTCCATAAGTTACAGCTATGCCATCAATATCTGCCCAATTTGTTTTAGCCTGTTCCAGGGCAGTTGATATTGTTGGAATAATTGCTTCAATGTGGCTGCGGGCGGCAATCTCAGGTACTACGCCGCCGTAAGGGGCGTGTAATTCCATCGAACTGGCCACAACATTACCAAGTAGTAAATTTCCATCCCGGACAACCGCCGCCGCAGTTTCGTCGCAACTTGATTCAATGCCTAAAATTGTCATACAGTTTTACAGTATACTTGAACTATGAGCTTGCGGACTTTAGTTAAGAAATTTATCCCGTCTAAGTTATTCGTTAAAATCGAACCCTTCGGTCATCTTATGGAGGCTGTTCTGTTCAATGTTCTTTATGGCTTCCCGGCTCGAAAGATGAAAGTTATTGGAGTCACCGGCACTAACGGTAAGACCACCACCAGCTTCATGATTTATAAAATACTCCAAGCTGCTGGCTATAAAGTCGGTATCATGACCACTGTAGCTTTCGGTGTGGATGATGATATCAAGCCGCAAACTCATCATGTCACGAGCGTGACAGTTCCTGAACTGATGAAACGCCTCAAAGAATTTAAATCCAAGAACATCGATTGGCTGGTTTTGGAAACCACCAGTCATGCCCTGGCTCAAAATCGGGTATGGGGTGTTCCTTACTCCGTAGTCGTTATGACAAATGTGACCCACGAACATCTTGATTTTCACAAGACCTTCAATAATTATCTCAACGCCAAGATAAAGCTTTTTCAGCTTGCCAACGGCAATAAAAAAGGCTTACGGACTGGTATTATTAACGCCGAAGATGACAATGCCCCTAAATTTGTCTCGGCAATCAACAAGCCCATTACTTATGGCGTAAAAACCGGTGATCTGAGAGCGGAAGAAGTCATACTCGCTACCGACCAAATCCAATATACGGCCAAAATCGGCAGCACAAATTATCACATTAAATGTTTTATACCGGGTAGTTTTAATGTTTATAACTCGCTGGCTGCGGTAGCTGTCGGCCATGTTCTTTCCGTGCCGGTTGGCAAAATAGAACAGGGGATTGCCGCCCTGAAAGAAGTTGAAGGTCGGATGACACATATCAACGAAGGGCAACCTTTCGATGTGATTGTCGATTTTGCGCATACTCCGGATAGCTTTGAAAAGTTGTTCAAAGACATTAAGCCGGTTACTAATGCTAAACTTATTGTCATGTTCGGCTCAGCCGGCCGCCGGGACGAAGCCAAACGGTCAATCCAGGGCGAGTTAGCTGGCATTTATGCTGATGAAGTCGTTATTACTGAAGAGGATGACCGTGACGTTGATGGTGATAAAATTTTGAACCAAATTGCCGGTGGCGCCGAGAAAGCCGGCAAAACCCGGCAAACCAACCTATTCCTAGTCCATGATCGCCCGGCGGCAATTCAGTTCACGATCGACAGGGCTAAAACCGGAGATACTGTTTTACTTCTTGGAAAAGGTCACGAAAAAACAATCGAAAGGGCGAACGGCGCATCCCCTTGGGATGAGATAGGCGCTGCCAGGGAAGCTATAAAAAAGCGGCTGGCTAAATCCTAAAAAGGCAATTGCAGCGTTAGACATTTCACGCCGCCACCGGATTTGCGGAATTCAAGAATAGCCGTCCCAATAACCTCAAAACCGTACTGGCGATACTTTTGCAATAAACTGTCAGACTGATTGCTGGTAATAACGGTGCGGCCATCGCTTACAGCATTTAGGCCAAAGCCTTCGGCCTCCTCCGCAGTGGCTTCGATAATATTCGGGATGGCTGCTCTGAGACGATCTTGGCTAGCCTTATCTATGGCGCCAGGGAAGAATGCTACCGTATTTTCATCTAACACCGCTAAAGAAGTATCTAGGTGGAAATAGTAGGGGTTGATAATCTTCAAACTTATGACCTCAAGCCCAAAATACTGTCCGATTTCGTCATGGGCAGCAAGATTGGAGCGAAAACCGTAGCCAGCTAATATTTTATCCCCACAGATTAAATTATCGCCACCCCCCTCAAAACGATGATCAGCGATCTTAAGTTTTGTATACCCATGCTCGCTAAACCATTTCTCATAATACTTAGTTTCGGGCTGGCGCTGACTGTAATGAAAATTACTGAGTAGTACCTTGTCGTTAACAGCTAAACAGCAATCTGTTGCGAACACCATATCCGGCAAGCCTCTCACGGGGTGCATTAGTTCGACGTCCCATTTCATTTTTTGCTGATAGATATCGTGCAATGTCTGCCATTGCCGCCGAGCTTCATAAGTGTCAACTTGATTATCTTGATGCATCCAGGGGTTAATTTCGTATTCGATGTCAAAATAATCAGGCGGACACATTAATACTTTACTCATGAGCATAATTATACAGAGGAAGGAAAGAAGGACTTAGTTAATATTGGGGAGGCGAAGGGGCCTACAACCACAAAATTTGGGGAGGCAAAAGAGCCTGAGACAGTAAAATTGGTGCAGGTGGAGGGACCTACTTCCGCTTTTACAAACTAAGTCCGGTAGACCGGATAAATGGTGTTGAGTAGCATATCGCTCTCGAAATGGCTTCTCACCGTGTTTAAAATGGGGAGGCAAAAGAGCCTGCGACCGCATTTGAAACTCTGTCCGGTAGACCGAGTGATGAGGCAGTGTTTCGTTCCCGAAACTGTTTCTCACCACTCGGTGACCGTCCTAACTAGTACTACGTGGTACTACCTGGTGTGCCCGCGAATCCATTGCGGTTTGTTGGGGAAGGGCTTCTCAGTCCTTGATCCGACGACAACCGTCAGGCGTGGTTCCGCTGGCACGTATTCTGCCTGTTGGCAGATACCATACGTCCTGGATTGGACGATTTCTTCTGCTGCTTCCTTCGCAACTCTGAGAATATTCAGAATCTGGCCTCTTAACCAGGCTTCGAGATCCCTGACTGAGGGATCTGGTTTCCGGAATGTGATTTCCAGATATGTCAGGTGTTGGGCCTTCTTCTTTGTTCCGTTGCCAGGGAGTATGGTGACACCGGCTTGGCTTTGGATGGCCTTGCGGACCGCGGTCATGATCTCGAGATCTTTCACACGAGATACTCGGATTTCTGCCGAGAGCCGACGGACACTTCTGCCAGTTTCATCAAGACGTAGAACGTCCTCACCAGCGTGTTGTACCAGCGTAAATTCCGGCACAGTTTACCCTCCATGTAGTATAGGTACGGGTTGTCCTCAAATGAGAGACCTGACAAGCATAACAGATACTTAAACTTTTGACAATAGGTTAATAATGTTGTATTATCATAACATCTATGACACAAGGTATTGAAGGTAATCCTACCAGTTCAATCGAATCGTTATCGCCGCAATCTATTTTGTTCAATGCCATCGGTCATAAATTTACAGTGGCTGACTTTGACACCGATACTGATCCTTATAATCTCTATATTGACTATGAAGATGATCCGATTACCGGTGCGCGCATTGGAACAATTCTTTTAGCGGTTAATTATGATCAACATTCCCGTCATGAGGGTGAGACTTTGTGGATCAGTATTCCGTTCCAGAAAGAAGGTGATGTTTGGGATGCAATCACTTCGCTAGAAAATCAGAACAACCCAGATCGCTTCGCAATTATTACGCACAAAAGTGGTGATAAAAAGTTTGCATTTAGGATTACTGATACGGAAATTAAACCGCACCGCGAAAATGACCAATTCGGTACTCACTCGCGCTTCATGGCACTACCTTATCTTGAACAGACCACTGAAAAAGTGTCTACAACTTACCATTTATTTGCAATAAAACCGAAGTCAGTACCTGATAATTAATCAAGAATCTTGCTTGACAGATTAATTAGCACTCGGCTATTATGAGTGCTGAAACACTGGCACTCTTTATCACGAAGTGCTAGTGAATAATTAATCAAATAGGAGGAGCACTAATTATGGGAGTACCTATTCACCCTCTCAGCGAATACGTTGTCGCTCAAGCCGAAGAACCGCAATCGAAGACTGCCAGCGGTCTGTATCTGCCTGACAACGCACAGGAAAAACCTAAAGTTGCTAAAGTTTTAGCTGTCGGCAGTGCTGTTAAACAAGTAAAAGTTGGTGAGCGGATTATCTATAAAGGCTATAGCACGACCGATATTAAATTGAACACCGAAGAATATATTTTAGTCAAAGAAGAAGATATCTTAGCAACCGTTAAATAAGGAGCCAAACATGTCTAAAAAAGTATTTTATGATAACGACGCTAGAAGACGATTACTCGGCGGTGCAGCCGTACTTTATGATGCCATTAAAACAACCATGGGGCCTAAGGGCCGAAACGTTGTCATCAGTAAGAGCTATGGCAACCCGACTGTTACTCACGACGGAGTTACTGTCGCTAAAGGTATCGAGCTGGCTGACATCGATGATGAAACACTGGGGTACAAAGTTGGGGCTGAACTCATCAAACAAGCCGCCAGTAAAATGAATGATGTTGCCGGTGATGGCACTACCACGGTCACTGTTTTGACCTATAACATATTGAATGAAGCTAATAAATTAATTGCTGCTGGCCATGACCCTATTTTGCTGCGCCGGGGGATTGAGACTGCCGCCCATGAAGCGCTATTGAAACTGAGCAGCCTTAGTGAAAATATCAGCGGTAAAAAGAACCGCGTAGCCGAGGTTGCTACTATCTCAGCCGGCGATCCGGAAATCGGAAAATTAATTGCCGACGTTATTGAAAAAGTCGGCAAAGACGGAGTTGTTACAGTCGAAGAAGGGCAAGGCCTGCAGATGGAGAGTGAAGTTGTTGAAGGCTTTACTTTTGACAGGGGTTTTGTTAGTGCGTATATGGTTACCGATGCCTCTCGCATGGAAGCCGTCTATGACCGCCCAGCCATTTTAGTAACAGATAAAAAAATCAGTTCGATCCAAGATTTCTTACCCGTTCTCGAGAAACTGGCACAAGCTGGTAAAAAAGACCTCGTCTTGATAGCTGAAGATGTCGAAGGTGAAGCGCTAGGAACGCTTGTTCTGAATCGCCTAAAAGGCGTATTTAACACCGTAGCAATTAAAGCTCCGGCTTTTGGTGATCGGCGCAGCGATATATTGAACGACATTGCCATTTTAACCGGCGCTACGGTCATAACCGAAGACAGAGGTTTCACATTTGAAAACACAGAACTTGACATGATCGGGTCAGCTCGGAAGGTTATCGTAACTAAGGATGAGACAACCATTATTGAAGGTGGTGGCTCAACTAGCGAAGTCCAGAGCCGAATCAAGCAAATTAATGCTCAGATCGAACAAGCCACCAGCGAATACGATAAAGAGAACCTTGAAAAGCGGCGGGCTAGTTTAAGTGGCAAAGTTGCTGTAATAAAAGTCGGCGGCGCAACCGAGACCGAAATCGAAGAAAAAAAGTTTCGTGTAGATGACGCCGTAGCCGCCGTTAAGGCTGCACTCGATGAAGGCGTCGTCCCGGGCGGCGGGGTCACTCTGATCAACTTGGCTAAAGTCATAAAAGTTAACGGTACCGACTCAGTTGCCGCCGGCGCGCAAATTCTGCGGACTGCCCTGGAACAACCCTTTCGAATTTTGCTAACTAATGCTGGTCTAAATGCCGATGAGTGGCTGCCGCAGGTTAAGTTGGCAAAGGTTGGACAAGGTATAGATGTTAATAATCCGGCTAAACTGGTTGATTTAAATGCCGCCGGCGTCATTGATCCGACAAGAGTTATCAAAGAAGCTCTACAAAACGCCGTCTCAATTGCCGGTACCGCTACCACAATGGGGGCTTTGGTAGTTGAAGTGCCAGAAAAGAAAGATATGCCATCCGCTCCTGATATGGGCGGCATGGGTATGATGTAATCTCTATCGCTTAAGATTTGTTTTTAACTTGTGTAAAGTAGTTGATTTCATTTACTAGGTCGAGTAAGGCCTGGGCGCGCTCTTTATTGTCTGTGATTTTCTGTGCAGTTTCGTAAGCTGTCTGAATTAATGACTGGTTGTCGGACGCCTGGATCATCATAAGGGTTGTTTTAAATTTTTCTTCTGGCGTTTGTTCAAGCTGATCGACCAAAGGTACAAGTTCCTGCAAAGCTTTGGTTTTTAAATCCAATAAATCATCTTGGGCGACTGGTGATTGCTGGGTAGAATCAGGCTGATTGATAGCCATCTCGCTTGGGAAAATATTACTGGATGAAGCAGTTGGTGTCGGTGCAGTGAAACTAGCGAAACTGGGTGAAGGATTAACAGGGCTATTGCCGGGCGCTATTGCCGGCGGTTCGGCTTCAGGCAAATCGGCGTGCGATAAACTTGGTAGCGTTTGCCCAGGCATAAAGCCATCTGGCTTTGTTCCATTATCTGAAATATTTGTTGTAGGTGGTACAGACTGATCAGTGGTCGTTTGATCATCTTGTTGCCCAAACATTAATGCCCCCCATTTTTCTTTAGGTTATACTTATATCCAGATTATATCATAGGAGAATTTTAGAATTATGTTAGACGATCTGCGCTATATTCATGAGCATGACGCTCAAGATGCTTTAGGCATTGCTGAAAAACAATACCAACAACTGACGGTCGAATTTGATGTTATCATCAAACCTCAAACTATCAGCAATGTTATTATTGCTGGCATGGGCGGATCGGCGCTGTCCGGTTTAATAGCCCAAACCTGGCTAAATCTCTCTGTTCCACTTGAGGTGGTACGTAATTATACCCTCCCAAAATATACATCACCGCAATCATTAGTTATTATTTCTAGTTACTCGGGCGATACCGAGGAAACTGTTAGCTCTCTAAATGACGCCGAAACTCGTGGTTCAACTATTGCTGTCGTTGCCTCTGGCGGCAAGCTGGCAGATATTGCCCGCGAAAAACACTACCCACTACTGTTGATCCCCACGGGCTACCAACCTCGTTATGCTACCCTTTTTATGCTTAAAGCTTTGGCTGTCATCTTCGATGGCTGTGGATTAACCGATAAGGCTGTTTCTGATCTGATGAGCCAAGCCGACTTCATTAAATTAGCTGCTACGAAATTACGCCCTGACGTTGCTACTCAAGATAACCCCGCTAAAACGATTGCCCTAGAGCTGGTCGGGAAGTCAGTCGTTATCTATAGCGGCCCCCTAATGTCTGCGGCGGCCTATAAATGGAAAATAAATATCAACGAAAACGCCAAGCAGATTGCCTGGCTCGATCAATTTCCTGAGTTTAATCATAATGAGTTTCTTGGCTGGACTAAACAGCCTGTCGATAAGCCATATGCCGTGATAGATTTACGCAGTCAGCTTGAGCATCTGCGAGTTCAGCAGCGATTTGAGCTCAGTCAAAAACTTTTGTCTGGAATGCGTCCAGCGCCGATAGTGGTCCAGGCTGAGGGCGATAATCTGCTGGCACAATTACTTTGGCTCATCAATTTAGGAAATTTTGTTTCAATTTATCTGTCGTTATTGAATGGCCTTAATCCAACACCTGTCGAAATGATCCAACGATTAAAAACTGCGCTGGCGGACAAAGGGTAACAAATACAGCTAGTATTCAGCAAGGTAGTCCAGAATGGAAACCAGATAAGAAATTATATGAAAATACTGATTGTTGAGGATGAGTTAAAACTTTCCCGCAGTTTGGAGCGGGGACTTACTAGCGAGGGCTATGTGGTTGATGTCGCATTTGACGGCGACAGTGCTGAAACTCTAGCCGGAACAGGTAACTATGACCTGGTTTTGTTAGATTGGATGATACCTGGGGAATTTGACGGGCCGGGGCTGGTTAAGCTATGGCGGGAACGGAACGAACAAATGCCCATTTTGATGTTGACCGCTCGTTCCACGATTGGCGATAAAGTCCATGGTCTTAATATCGGCGCCGACGATTATTTGCAAAAGCCATTTTCCTATGATGAGCTGCTGGCCCGTATCCGAGCGCTGTTGCGCCGGCCCAGAGCTCATGTCGGTAATATTTTAAAAGCTCCGAACTTGGAGTTAAATTTAGTTGCTAAGTCAATAATTTATAAACGTCAATCGATTGATTTAACTGCTAAAGAATTTCAATTATTAGAGTATTTGCTCAGCCATAAGGGTGAAGTTATCAGTAAGGACCAATTGCTAGATCATGTGTGGGTGGATGAGTCCCGGGTTCAGTACAATACCGTCGAGACGTTTGTTGCAAACCTAAGAAAAAAAATTGGTCCGGGGGAGGCAGTCATAAAGACTGTTAGAGGACACGGTTACAAAATTGAATAACAGGATAAGTAAAACTAAGGATTACTTCAAATCATTAGGCAGCCGCCTAAATAGTTACATATATGGCGACGATGAACATTCAACCTCTATTTTTCATTCCGCCCGCCTAAAATTAACCGGCTTTTATTTCATAATTATCTTGGTTTTTAGCATTGTATTAACGTCCGGTGTCAGATATTTGGCTCAACATGATTTTGATCACGCCGGAGCTCAACAAAATGGGGCAATCAGACGCTTGGTGTATGGCTTGTATTCGTTGCCGCCTCAATCAGATAATAACTTTACTCAATTCCAGACTAACCAAAGCGCAGCAATTCACCGTGATCTAACTGAAGACGTAATATTAATTAATATTATCGTCGCGGTTTTAGGAGGAGCCTTAAGTTACTGGTTCGCCGGCCGGACACTAAGACCAATCGAAGAGGCTCATCAGGCACAGGCTCGTTTTGCTTCAGACGCCAGTCACGAGCTTCGAACACCACTGGCTAATCTAAAAGCCGAAAACGAAGTTTTCTTGCGCCAAAACAAGTTTAGCGAAAAAGACGCAAGAGAGCTCATCGAAAGCAATTTAGAAGAGGTTCAGCGATTATCCAGCCTTTCGACTAACCTTTTAGCTTTAACTCAATATGAAAATGCTTCACTGGCATTGTCATCCTTTGACGTGAAGGATCTTGTTAACGAGGCGGTGAAGCAGACCGATAAAATTGCTGCGGACAAGAAGATGACAATTAAGCAGCAATTGGATCCAGGCAACATAACGGGTAATTTTGACAGTCTAGTCCAATTGCTAGCAATAGTTATCGATAATGCTGTTAAATACAGCCCCGAAAGTAAGTCTATTTATATTGATGGCCAGCGCAGCAACAACCAGTATCACTTAAGTATACGAGACGAAGGCATGGGCATAAAAGCAGAAGACATGCCATATATCTTTGATCGCTTGTACAGAGGTGATAAATCTAGAACCGGAAAGACCGGTGGATATGGTCTCGGTTTAGCTTTGGGGCAGGAAATCGCCAAAGCCAATGATGCTAAAATATCAGTCCGGAATTATCCTACAGGCGGCGCCCAATTTGTTGTTAGTTTAACCAGTTCAAAAAACCGAACAACTTAATAGATTCATTTTTGTTAATCTGTTAAATGTATAATGGTGAATATGCGCGATCTATTCCGGTCAAGATTCGGCACAATTTTAAAGCTGCTTATTTTATCATCAGTGCTAAGCGTTGCTTTCAGTTTAGTTGATGCCGCAGTAACTCGTAGCAGCGGCTTAATGTATCTGCTATGGAATTTAATCTTAGCGTGGCTGCCAATCTTTTTCGTCGGCTGTCTGCTGATCACATTACGGCATCACCCTTGGCTTAACTGGAGACCGGTAATGTTGACCGCCCTGTGGGTTGGTTTTTTGCCCAACAGTTTTTATCTGATTAGCGATCTGATCCATTTACAAGGGGTGTCTCAATCGCAAGCTGTATTCGACAGCGTAATGTTTGAATCATTCGTAATTAATGGATTATTAGTTGGCTATTTGAGTATCTACTTGGTTCATAAGCAGTTGCTGCGTCGAGTTACTGTCCGTTTATCGACGTTTTTAATTGGCTTAACTTTTTTTGTTTGTAGTTTTGCCATATATCTCGGACGAGACCTGAGATGGAGTTCGTGGGATTTATTGCTCAACCCGCCGGGCATACTATTTGACAGCTCGGAGCCATTTGTTAATCCCCACTCCCATCTCCAGGCTTTTTCAACAACTCTGACTTTTTTTGTATTCCTAACGGCAATGTACTTTATTCTATGGAAGATGCTAGGTATATTTTCCGACCATTCCAAGCCGCCTGATGTAACTGTTTTATAGTTAGGATTAAATATCACTCACCCAATCTTGATATACTGTGGTTCATGAGGGATCAGCTTGTTTCAGCTGTAAATTCTGCCGTTGAAGAGTTATTTAAGGTTAAACTCAAGTCTGAGTTATCTTTTACCGATGAGAAATTCGGTGACTATAGTACTAATGTTGCTTTGCAACTGGCCAATCAGCTCAAACAATCACCGCTAAGCGTCGCTGAACGTTTAAAGACTGCTTTGACCAAAAAGCTGGCCCATTCAGTCGATGAAATCACCATAGCTGGGGGAGGATTTATAAATCTTCATCTTTCCGATAAAAGTTTGCTGCAAACGGCTAGGTTAGCCGCCGATTATCGTCCGGTCGTTTATGGGGACCAAAGCATTGTTATTGAAACTAATAATCCTAACCCCTTCAAAGACCTACACATCGGCCATGCCTATAACTCGGTGGTAGCGGACACTTTAGCTAATTTGCTAGAGAAGGCTGGCGGGCAAGTCCACCGGGTTAGTTATCATGGTGATGTTGGACTGCATGTCGGGAAAAGCATGTGGGCAGTTCTAAAGCGCATTGACGGTAGTATTGATGCGCTTAACGCTGTGCCTGAAGCCGAAAGACCTCAATTTCTTAGTCAGTGCTATGCCGAAGGAGCGAAGGCATATGAATCCGGTGAGTCGGTTAAACATGAAATCGAAGAACTTGCTGCCCAATCGTTTGATCTAAGTGATGATCTTTATCGTCAAGTTTATGAAATTTGCAAGGGCTGGAGTTTTAAATATTTTGACACAATCCTCAGCTCAATCGGCAGCCAGCCGGTCGAGCGTAAATATATGGAGAAGGAAGTCGATCTAGCCGGGGAAAAGATAGTTGAAGCGAATATTGGTACAGTATTTGAAAAAAGCGATAATGCAATTATTTTTCCGGGCGAAAACTATGGTCTGCATACCAGAGTTTTTATTAGCTCAAAAGGTACAACACTATATGAAGCCAGAGACTTGGGGCTGATCGAATTGAAGGCCAAAGATTTTAATCCACAATCCAGTTATATCGTGACAGCTGTTGAGCAAAAAGATTACTTTGAAGTTGTCTTAAAGGCGGCCGATCTTTGCTTACCCGACTTAGCCGGAAGAACCCACAATATTTCTACCGGCATGGTAAAATTACCGACCGGTAAAATGAGCAGCCGGCGGGGCGATGCCGTCAATATCGGCTGGCTGTTTGATGTTCTTACTTCAGCGCTAAATAAAAGAGGTGCAACTGAATCATCATTGCACGACGGTCTAGTTGGCGCATTACGTTATACCATGCTGAAAACTCACATTGGCGGTGACATTGTATTTGACGTCAACGAGTCGATTAGTCTCGAAGGCAACAGCGGCCCCTATCTTCAATATGCTCATGCCCGGGCAAGAAGTATTCTTACCAAAAAGACCGTTGA
The DNA here is from genome assembly GCA_035510795.1 of Patescibacteria group bacterium. Lineage (GTDB taxonomy): Bacteria > Patescibacteriota > Saccharimonadia > Saccharimonadales > UBA4665 > DATKGL01. Next base: position 38,334 of record DATKGL010000020.1, on the reverse strand, counting down.
AATCTCAAATACCCTTGATAAACTTGAAAAAAGCGAACGGGTACTTGTTCGAAAAATTAGTCAACTACCGGATACGCTGGATAGCGCCGCCAAGGAGCTCTCACCTCAACACCTATGTAACTACCTCTATGAATTAGCCCAAGAGTTCAACAAGTTTTATGAGACTAACCGGATTATCGGCGATGAACGCGAATCAATCCGGCTTGATCTGGTTAAAAATTATGCTGACGTGTTGAAAAATGGGCTTACTTTGCTTGGTATCCCTTCGCCAGACAGGTTTTAAACCTTCCTTGCCTAACTATTTGTTATCGAATATATTACTTAGCAAAGGAGAGATATGCCAATCAAGAAAAAAAAGCCGCTAGATCGTTCTGTCCGCGTTAACAGGACTATGCCTGCTGAGGACTCTTCATCGCGGCAACAGCTTCCGCCATTAAAAGTTCCGGCGGCGTTCCAAGGATTTATAGATTTTATCCGAGAGCAGGGAGTGGTCGGTATTGGTGTTGGTTTTGTAGTCGGCTCATCAGCCAATACGCTCGTTCACTCCTTAGTCACTAACTTGCTCAACCCTTTTATAGGCATATTTGTTGGCGGCATTAACCTAAGTCAAAAAGTCGTTTGTCTAAAATCAATTAATCATGTCTGTAAAAATCCGCTTAATTATGGCGTTGTTATCAGCGATCTCATAACTTTTTTGATAATTTTACTGGTTGTTTATCTCGTCATAAAGAGTCTACGCCTCGATAAGTTAGATAAGAAAAAATAGTCAATGAACTTGGACCTTCCAGAAGAAGAATGTAAAAAGAAGCTCACTCCCGAGCAATATCATACGCTACGGGAAAAAGGCACAGAGGCCCCTTTCACCGGCAAACTGCTGTCCAATAAAGAGGATGGTAATTATATGTGCGCCGCATGCGGGGCCAAACTTTTTAAAAGCGGGCAGAAATTTGATTCAGGTAGTGGTTGGCCCAGCTTTTATGATGTTGCTACTAAGGGAGCAGTTAAGTTGCAAGAAGATAATTCGCTTGGCATGAAACGGCTTGAAATTGTCTGCTCGAATTGCGGCGGTCATTTAGGCCATCTATTTTATGATGCCCCTGAGCAACCTACTGGTATGCGCTATTGCGTGAACTCCGCTGCTCTTGATTTCAAAAAAGAATCAGCCGAGCCTAACTAGCTGAGGGTATTTTCTTAGTCCCGGAAAAATATTTATTTCCCCAAGCCGCCATTTGTCTTAAAACCGGAATTAAGTCTTGGCCTTTAGGCGTCAGGGAGTATTCGATATGCGGAGGTACTTCGGCGAAGCTTTTTTTACTGATAATAGCTTGATTTTCTAAGTCATCAAGCCGCTGCGACAATGTCCGTGGGTTTATACCGGTAATTGATTGTTCTAGATCAGTAAAGCGGTTAACTCCATCTGCCAAGTCACGCAAAATCAAAGCGGTCCATTTATTGCCGATTATATTCATGGCGCTGGCGATGCAGCCGTTTTTCGTCTCAAGTGATGAATAAGTATGTTTCATGCTTTACAAAGTATAGTATAGAGCCTATAATTAAGATTACTATAAAAAGTATAGCATAAAAGAAGGGATATATAAATGAAATTAGCTATTATTATCGGCAGTACCCGCCCTGGTCGTGTGACTGAACGTTTGGCGAGGTGGGTTATTAATGAGGCGAAAGAACTTCCTCAAACAGAGTTAGATATTATTGATCTTGTTGATTATGATATGCCTCTTTTTAACGAGACAAGTTCTCCGCGTTACAATTCAAACCGTCAATTGTCAGAACCCGTTAGAGAGTTCTTAGCAAAACTTGATTCGTCCGAGGCCGTTATTATGGTTACGCCGGAATATAACCATTCAATGCCAGCTGTCCTTAAAAATGCCCTTGATTACGTTGATTGGCAGTTAAGTAAAAAACCGATTGCTTTTGTCGGTCACGGTACTGTCGGTGGCGCCCGGGCAATTGAACATCTGAAAAACATCGTTTCAGAGACCAAAGGTCTGCCAATACCTGAAAGCGTCGCTTTTACAATGAGAGTTAATGATGTTTTGAGTGAAGAAGGTGTTCTGAGTGAAGAAATCAAATCCCAGCAATATGGTCCGCAGACAGCTTTAGATATTATGCTGAAGGAACTGGCATGGTATTCCGCCGTCCTGACACCAGCCCGATCAAAAACACCTGACTTAGTTACTGCTTAATCCGCCGCTATTGATATATCTGATGGCAAAGTTATAATTGCCTGTAATGGATATCCACAAGTTAGTGCCGACAAAACTCTTATGGGTTGATCTGGAAATGACCGGGCTTGACCCGGCCGAAGATCTCATTTTAGAAGTGGCGGCTGAGGTGACCGATTTTGATTTTAAGACTCTGGCTAATTACGAAGGCCGAGTAAAGCATGATGTAACGGTGGTTTTGGAGCGAATGCAAAAAAGTCACGACTGGTGGTCAAAATTTCCTGAAAACCGCGACGATTTTATAAAAAAGTTGAACACCGGGAAGTCATCTCAGACAATTGAGCAAGATCTGATCGCATTAATCGCTGAGTGGTTTAAGAATGAGCCGGCTATATTAGCCGGAAACTCGATCCATAATGACCGGAATTTTATTAAACATTATTGGCCGGCGCTTGATCTTAAATTGCACTACCGCATGCTTGATGTCAGTGCCTTTAAAGTCCTGATGATGGGGAAGTATAAGATTGAATTCGAGAAGCAAAATTCCCACCGAGCATATGACGACATCCAAGCATCGATAGCTGAACTCCAGTACTACCTTGACTGGTTTAAGAATGACACATAAAGAAGTCGAAGAGTTTATCTTAAATTTACCTGAGGCTCAGCTAGATTATCCTTTTGGTGCAGAGGTAGCTGTTTATAAGGTTAATGACAAAATGTTTGCTTTAATACAGGAGAATAGTGATCCTCTTAAGGTCAGTCTAAAGTGTGATCCTGGGCTGTCAGCAGTTCTCCGTGAGCGATATGAATCAGTCATGCCCGGCTATCACCTGAATAAAAAACACTGGAATACAATCATTCTTACTGGCCAGCTGAGCAAAGCGGAAGTTGAGGATTTAATAAAGCATAGTTATTTGTTGGTAAGTGAGAAAAATCCAACCGCTATATAAATCGCTAAGGTAGGCATTATTAACCGTAAGCTGCTTCATGCAGATCGCGAAGGGTATCGTACAATGTATATAAGATGGATGCAGTCGAAGAGGTAAAGAGCCGCTTGGCAATCGAAGATGTCATAGGCGAATATATCATTCTAAAACGGTCTGGCCGTAACTGGCGGGGTCTGAGCCCTTTTACTAATGAAAAAACAGCAAGTTTCATGGTCAGCCCGGAAAAACAAATATGGCACGACTTTAGCTCTAATAAGGGCGGTAATATGTTTAGTTTTGTTATGGAGATGGAAGGTTTGGACTTTCGAGCAACTCTCGAACTCCTGGCGAGAAAAGCTGGCATAAACCTCGATGATTACGGTGATCATAACTCGAGGGAGCGGAATCAGCAAAAAACCCGACTTTATGAAGTCTTGGCTATGAGCGCGAAGTTTTACCAAGCGCATTTTGCCAAGAACAAGCAGGCACTTGAATACATATTGAAAAACAGACAGCTTAGTAAAGCGACGGCTCTCGAGTGGAAGATTGGTTACTCCCCCCAATCCGGAGAAGCGCTGGTTAAATTTTTACAGAGCAAAGGATTTACGGGCAACGAGATCAAACAAGCTGGTTTGGCAAGTAACAGTTACCGCAAAGAGCGGGGCCTACAAGACATGTTTAGAGGGAGAATAATGATTCCGTTGCAGGACTCTTTTGGAAAAGTAATCGGGTTTACTGCTCGTCTACTTGGTGAAGATAAATCGATGCCCAAATACATTAATACTCCTCAAACCATGCTCTATGATAAATCGCGTCATATTTACGGACTTCATCTGGCTAAGGATGCCATCAGGAAAGGCAAATATGCGGTCTTGGTTGAAGGGAATCTGGACGTTATCACTGCTCATCAGACCGGCACAAGGCAAGTGGTCGCCACAGCTGGCACTGCTCTTACTCAATATCACCTCAAAGCAATCGCCCGTTTTTCGAACGATATCAGGTTATGTTTTGATGGCGATAAAGCTGGTCTTTCAGCCACCGAACGAGCTATTCCGATCGCTGCTCAATCAGGTGTTGCTCTGAGCGTAATCACGCTTGGCGGCGCTAAAGACCCCGACGACTTGATTAGAAGCGACCCGCAAAAATGGAACAGAATCATCGAACAGCCGGCCTATGCCGTAGATTGGCTGATGCAATATTACAAAAATCAGTTAGATCTCAATTCCGCTCAAGGCAAAAAACAGTTCAGCGATATTATTCTTGCCAGTGTAGCGAATTTAGCCGACCGGGTTGAACAGGAGCATTACATAAATAAAATCGCTAAGCTGTTGGACGTCAGTCAGGAAGCTTTATTTGCTAAGTTAGATAAGAGTTCAATTCCGGTTCAGACCAGGAAAAGAAAAACGATCGAGCCAAAAGAACTGGATAATGAAACAGTCGAAATATATAAAACCCAAAACCATCTGCTGGCGATTACTTTGTTGCAGCCCAAACTACGGGATTTTCTGTTGCCGCTGAAAAGTTACATGTTTTATGATCCGCAGGCCCAAGAACTACTGAAATACATTAAACATAATCTAGATTTCGCCGGAGACATAAATGCCGTCCCCCAGTTGCAGCCGATAGCCGATTATGTTAAAATCTTATTATTACAGTACGAGACTCTTTACCAAGATATTGATACTCTAGAATTACGCTACGAAGCATCTCGTTTACAGGCTCGGTTGATAGAACAATATGTCAAAAACCAAAAGCGCCAACTGATAGACCAAATGCAAACAGCCAACGATAAAGAAGCTGACGAGTTACTGGGCAAAGTTAAATATCTGGATAATTTATTAAAACAAGTTAAGGAGGCTTAAATTATGGCTCAAAGGCAAAGACCCGCTCAACCCGTCGACAACCAGCCTGATGCAGAAACTGTTAAGCATGAGCTGCTGGAAAAAGCTCGGAAAAACGGCAAAATTGATCAGCAAGAAATTCTTGATGCTCTGCCGGATAAACCTGAAAATACAGATATTCTTGATAGCCTTTATACCGAACTAGCTGATGCCAATATTGAAATTGTAGCAACTGAACCTGGCGGTGAAGGCTTTGACGGCGAATGGACTCCGGAGGACAACGAAGAGATTGTCCTTGATGACCAGACCTATCTTGATGATATCGCCGACGATTCCGTCAGACTGTATCTGAGAGAAATTGGAAAAATCCCGCTGCTCAACGCCGAAGAGGAATTAGCGCTTGCCCAGCGCGTGGTCCAAGGCGATAAGGATGCTAAGGATAAGATGGCTGAAGCAAATATGCGCCTAGTTGTTTCGATTGCCAAGCGCTATGTCGGACGCGGTTTAGACCTGTTGGATTTAATCCAGGAAGGTAATACTGGCTTACTTCGGGCTGTTGAAAAATTTGATCCGGACAAGGGCTTCAAATTCTCTACCTATGCCACTTGGTGGATCAGGCAAGCTATTACGCGTGCTATTGCCGATCAGGCTCGAACTATCAGAATTCCGGTCCACATGGTTGAAACAATCAATAAATTGCTCCGGACTCAACGACGTCTGACCCAGGAGCTGAACCGCGAACCGACAAACGAAGAGATTAGTCAGGCTATGGAAATTGATGTTGATAAGGTTGAACACATCATGAAGATTAAGCAGGATATATCAAGTCTTGATGCCAGTATCCGCGACGACGAAGAAGAGTCGGTTCTAGCGGACTTTATCGAAGACGAAGATACCATCAGTCCCGAGGAATCGGCCACCGGACAGCTATTAAAAGAGCAAGTTAAAGATATGCTCTCGGCTTTGACTGAACGCGAACAAAAAATCCTGAAATTGAGATTTGGCCTTGAAGACGGCAAGCAACACACTCTCGAAGAGGTTGGCCAAGAGTTTAGCGTCACTAGGGAGCGAATCCGTCAGATTGAAGCCAAGGCGCTGGCGAAACTCCGCAAACACAAAGATGCTCGTAAGCTGCATGACTACATAAAGTAGAAATAATAACCCCGTGACGACTAATATACCTCAAATTGTAGGCATTTCAGGCACAAACGGATCCGGCAAAGATACCTTCGGGCACGTCTTAGCTGACGAATTTAATTTTTTATTTATTTCTGTCACCGATATTTTGCGCGAAGAACTTGCCCGTCGCAAGTTAAAACCTGAGCGATCGCTGATGCGCCAACTTAGTTCTGAGTGGCGGAAGCAATACGGGTTAGGAGTATTAATCGATAAAGCTCTTGAAATTTATAACAATACACCGACTCCGCATTCGGGTTTGGCGATTTCAAGTTTGCGTAACCCAGGCGAAGCTGACCGAGTCCACGGACTGGGAGGGCAGGTTGTTTGGCTAGATGCCGATCCGCTGATTAGATACAATCGGATCCAAGCCAATGCCCAAAACAGAGGCGCCATTAGAGCAGTTGATGACCAGAAAACCTTTGATGAATTTTTAGCAGATGAGCAGGCTGAGATGCATCACCAGTCAAATGACATAACTACCCTAAGCGCATCTGGCGTTAAGGCCAAGGCTGATATATTTTTGGAAAATGAAAGCAATAATCTAGAAAGCTTCGTCAAAGAGATCAAGCGATCTCTGGTTATAAATTAAAATAAGCCAGCTCTGGCAAAGCGATCGTATAGGTTCCCGAGAGGATGTCTCTTATAGGATGCGGTATACTGAAAAAAGTATGAGTGAGCCAGGGACAACAAAGCGATTCGTTATCATTGACGGCAAGAGCGTTTTTTACCGCGGTTATTATGCTATGCCAAATTTAAGTACTAAAGATGGTACTCCGACTGGAGGGGTTTACGGCTTCTCCGTAATGGCAGTTGAAGTTATTAAAAAACTTGACCCCGATTATGTCGCTATAGCTTGGGATAAACCAAAAACCAATATCCGCAAAAGACTTGCACTCTATCCGCAATACAAAGCCGGCCGCAAACCAGCTCCAGCAGACTTTTATGAGCAGATTCCGATTCTTCATGAAGTGCTAAAAGCATTTGGTTGGCCGTTATATGAGCTGGATGATTATGAAGCCGACGATATCATGGGCACTTTGGCTCTCCAGGCTCATCGACGAAACATCGAGACGCTGTTGATTAGTTCCGACCTAGATATTCTGCAACTTGTCGGGCCTCTGACCAAAGCGTATTTATTAAAAACTGGCCTGAGCAACATTGAACTTTATAGCCCGAAAAGTTTCGAAGCAAAATACGGTATCAGCGCCAATAACTTTTTGGATCTAAAAGCCCTGAAAGGGGATAGCTCGGATAATATCCCCGGCGTACCCGGCATTGGCGAAAAAACCGCCCTGGAGCTACTCAAACAATTTGGGACACTTGACGAGGTATACCAGAACCTGGCTCTTATCAAAGAATCAACTCGCAAGAAACTCGAGGGCGGTAAAGAGATGGCTTATCTGAGTAAAAAAATTGGCGAGATTTGGACTGATGCTCCGGTCAAATTAAAGCTCAGTGAAGTTGACGGCCGTAATTTTGACCCAGATAAGATCCAGGATTTATTCCAGCGTTTGGAATTTCGTAATCTTGCCAATCAACTGCCAATGGCAATGAAAGACAAGATAACCAAATCATCAACTGCCCAGACAATTGGTCTATCAAATCAGACGTCCATAGTCATTGATTCTGAATCTGAGCTAGAAAAATTCACCTCTCCAGAGAGCTCTTCGGTTGTGGTTTACAGTCGGACGGCTGGCGCCAACGGGCAAAACCCTGTGTTGTTTATATTGTCTTTTTCTCCAAGACAAACCTTTGTATTTGACCTAACCAAGCTTATCCGATCAAGTTTTGTGAAAAAAATTGGTCCGATTTTATCAGACCCTAATATCAAGAAAATTGGCTATGATCTGAAAGCAAGTATTAAAGCTGCTATGACGCTGGATATCACTCTTGCGCCAGTCGGACATGATGCTCTAATCGCCGCCTTTGTGCTTGATAGTTTGCGCAGAGAACAGACCCTAACCGAGCTGGCAAAGTCAGACTTGAATTTCCAGGGTCAGTCCCTGGATGACATGACGGCAGCTGAGCTAACCAGTCGAGCGGCGGTAGTCACCGATATTATTTGGAAGCTATATGAGAAGCAAAAAGAACTCCTTAAAGGAGTCCCCGGCTTCAGTAATCTAGTTAAATCCATTGAATGGCCGGTTATCCCGGTGTTGGCCCGCATGGAATTTGTCGGCATTAAATTAGACGTCGAGTACTTAAATAAATTTTCTGATGAAATTGATGATACGATCTTGGATTTGGAGCAACAAATTTATGGCTATGCCGACAAAGAATTTAATATCGCTTCACCCCAGCAACTAGCGGAGGTGTTATTCGATATTTTAGGTTTAAATAAAGCCGGCATCAAAAAAGGCAAGACCGGCTTCAGCACAGCTTCTTCCGAACTCGACAAACTACGCGGCTCTCATCCAATAATTGACCTTATTACCCAATACCGCGAGGTCACGAAACTGAAAAATACTTACGTTGATGCCTTACCTAAACTGGTTGATAAAAATGATCGCCTTCACACAACGTTTAATCTAACTATTGCCCAAACCGGGCGCTTAAGCTCAACTGACCCCAACCTCCAAAATATTCCGGTCAGAACAGATTTAGGTCGCAGGATCAGAACGGCTTTTGTCGCTAAACCAGGCTACCTGCTAGTGAGCGCCGATTATTCACAATTCGAACTCAGGCTGGCAGCAGTATTAGCAAATGACGAAGGCCTCATAGACCTGTTTAATCAGGGTGCCGATATTCACACAACAACGGCAGCCCAGATTTACGGTCGCCAACCAGACGATGTCACCAAACAGATGAGAAGGGCCGCCAAAGCTGTTAATTTTGGTGTTCTTTATGGTATGAGTCCTCATGGACTAAGTGTCAACACCGGTATGTCCTATGATCAGGCTCAACATTTTATCGATCAATATTTTGAGCTCAGAAAACCACTGCTAGAGTACCTTAATAAATTAAAAGCCGAAGCTCGGGAAAACGGCTACGTCGCTGACATGTTCGGTCGCCGGCGACCGATGCCTGATATTCTATCGAGTAATTTTATGGTCAGAGGAGCCGCCGAAAGGGCGGCAATGAATATGCCTATTCAAGGAACGGAAGCAGACCTCATGAAATTAGCAATGGTTGAAGCGGACAAGCAACTCAGTAACAAATTTCAGAAGACCAGCATGCTGTTACAAATTCATGACTCAATTTTGGCCGAGGCTCCTCAAGCAGATGCTGAAGAAGTGGCTGTACTGCTTAAAACAATAATGGAAAACATCAAGAAGTTACCGGTTAAATTAGACGTTGATACCTATATCGGGAAAAATTGGGGAGAGTTTTAAGATACAATCCTATTAAACTCCCAGGTGACACGGCTACGAAATATTATTGTAAAATACTTAATAATATGCTATTGTATTTGTATTATTTAACCAGAGAAGTTCAAGATGAGATTTTTTGTTACTGTTTTAATTGCTCTTAGCCTGTTGGTATTGGTTTTTGTTTTAATCATAAAAGGCTTTTCTAATCATCCCAGCCAAACAGTACCTCAACCATTGACTTCTTATGCCGCTACCGATACTTCGATGCAGTTCGTTATTAGTGGTCCAGTCTCAGCTGATCAAACTCATCAGGCTATAACCATGAATATCAGCCAAACTCAGGCACAGATAAATATTATTCAAGGCTATCAAGGTCAGATTATCAACTCAAAAAACTTTACTAATAACGAGTCGGCTTATCTTAATTTTTTGAGTGCTTTGCAGCTTGCGGAATTCACTAAAGGAACTTCGAATTTATACACTACCGCCGATCTTGGCGCTTGTTCTTTTGGCGACCGCTACAATTTGCAAATAATTAATGGTACTGGCCAAACAATTCAAAACTTTTGGGCTGATTCCTGCTCAAACAGGGATGGAACTTTCAAAGGCCTACTTAATACTGTCGAACAATTATTTTTTGCCCAAATCCCCAATTATGGCGATTTGACTAGTAGTGTTGATATTTAAAATTTCTACTAAATAAATTGGTTAAATAGCGAATAACTACTAATAATTTCTAAAGTAGTTTAGCTATCGCTGATTCTAAAAATTAATTTTTTATTAGTCTGCGCAACTTTTTTTAATTCAGTAATTTCCAACCTAAGTGTTGTGGCAAGGGCAGCACTACCGGAAATGATCACGATAGTATTGTGGTTACAGTTTACGCCGATCACAGCATTATATTTTGTTTTTACGTAATCTTTTATGGCAATTGATTCGGGTGGCTCGACAAAACGTTTTCTATCGAGTATTTCGTTAACCGAATCCATGGTCGTATTATAGCTGATACAATAATAAAACTATGCCGGAGTTGCCTGAAGTTGAGACGATTAAAAACGGGTTGGGTATTTTATTACCCGGCAAAATTATTAAAAGCATCGAGTCGGATTGGCCTAAGGGTTTTCCCAATCTCGAAACCGACATCGAGCAATTCTTGGTCGGGGCAAAGATAGTCAAAGTTACTCGCCGTGCCAAAATGCTGATAATAACACTGGATACTGGCTACAGTTTAGTCTTTCATTTAAAGATGACCGGCCAATTAGTATTCCGTGGTAAAAAACATTTTGGGGCTGGTCATCCCGGAGATTCGTTAATTGGTCCGTTACCGGACAAATCAACCAGGGTAATAATAACTTTTAAGCAAGATCAGGAGAAGTTATTCTTTAATGACCAGCGTAAATTTGGTTGGGTAAGGTTAATACCAACAGCTGAAATTGATAAGGTTGATTTTATCCAGAAACTCGGCCCTGAACCTTTGTCGACGAGTTTCACAGCCGAACAATTAGCCGGCAGGCTAAGACGTCGCGCCCACAGCAGTATCAAAGCTGCGTTGCTCGACCAAACGATGCTCGCCGGAGTAGGCAATATATACGCAGATGAAAGCCTTTGGGCGGCACGCATCCACCCGGCCACCTTAGTTTCTAAACTTTCCCAACGAAAAATATACCAGCTTTTTTGTGATATCCAAAATGTATTACGTCTGGCCATCAAGGAAGGTGGTTCGACAGACCGTAATTACGTTGATGCCCAGGGTTACGGCGGAGGCTATTTAAATGTTGCTAAAGTGTTCCGAAAAGAAAATACCCCCTGTCCCCGTTGTGGCAGCACTATAATTAAGATCAGAGTGGCCGGTAGAGGTACCCATCTGTGTCCTAAATGCCAGAAAGAAATCAAGTGAATATTATTACTTTAGTCGGTTCAAATGACTTTACACTGCATCAATATCTGGTTGATATTATCAGTAATTTTACAAATGAATATGGTTCTATTGCTGTCGAACACATTGAATGCGACAATACTAGCCTCGAACATTTACAGGACAGTTTGCTCAGTCCGCCTTTCCTGAGTCCTAAAAAAATGCTGTTACTCCGCGAGCCCAGCCAAAATCAAAAACTGGCAAGTCAATTTGAGCAATTAATTAAACAAGTTCCTGACACCACAGAGGTTGTCGTAGTCGATCCTAAAATCGATAAACGCACCTCGCTGTATAAGATATTAAAAAAACAAACAGGTCTTAAAGAGTTTAACCCGCTGCTGAGGCCTCAGCTTATAAACTGGTTGGTTAATGAAGCAAAACTTAGAAGCACTTCTATGCCGCTGGCAGTCGCCAATCATTTGATTGAACGAGTTGGCGAGAATCAGAATTTACTTTTCAATGAACTCAATAAGCTGGTTCTTTATAACCAAAAGATCGACAACAAGCTGATTGACCTGTTAATTGAGCCGACTCCGCAAAGCTCGATCTTTGAACTACTTGATGCCGCGCTAAGCGGGCAGACTAAGCGGTCGCTAAGTCTATACCGAGAGCAGAGACAATTAAAAGTTGAGCCTAAACAGATCATCGCTATGTTAACCTGGCAACTGCATATCATAGCATTGATAAAAGCTGCCAAGAGCTCAAATCTGCTGTCCGAATCCACGAATCTAAAACCATTTGTAATAGAAAAAAGCTCACGTTTAGCCAGGGGCATAAGTATGGCTCAACTTAAAGCGACGATAGGAAATCTGCTTAAACTGGACTCTGATCTTAAGTCAAAAAAAATCGAAGCCGATGAGGCGCTTGAGTACTACTTATTAACCTTGAATAATTAAATTATTTTTTGGCTTTGGTTGTCTTTACGGTTGCTGTTTTCTTTGCCGCTGGTTTTTTGACGGTTTTAGCGGTGGCCGGTTTAGCCGACGCGGCAGCTGCTTTTGCAACTTTGGCTAACTGACTTTTTTTGCGCGCCACCTTATTTTTGTGCATGATATTCTTCTTACCGGCCTTGTCTATTTCGCTCTGGGCGTTTTTAAAAGCTGCTGACATTTTTTTCGCATCTTTGGCAGCAACTGATTTTTGAAAAACTTTGACCGCACTACGCAGAGCTCGCTTGGTTTTACTGTTTCTGGCGGTCGCCTTGCGGGTTGTTCTGACTCGTTTTTTGGCTGATTTGATGATTGGCATTTTAAGTTATCCTATTAGCTAACGTTTCAAAACAACTATACAGGGGTAGATCACCTTTGTAAAGAATATCTCGGAGTTACCTATTGACCACTATTCATTATTGCCAAAGGGTGAAGATTTCTTTGTGGCTGCTTGGACGGTTTTTGGAGCTTGCCACCATGCTTCATTGCGTAGATCACGGCGTACATAAAATTCACTGGGTCGGGGTATTTATCGCGTTGCTTGGCGTTATAAACAAAACCTGCAGCGTGTATCCCGGGCACAAACTTTGCTTTCCTGATTATTTTTTCGAAAATCGGATAATCCCCTGAAGCAACTGCTTCATTAACAGCATTAAGTAGACGTTCACTCATCAATTTCATTTCTTTTTTAGAGATTCGGTTTATGAGGATGCCGAATTCATCGCCCGCCCAGCGGTATAACTGCCTGTCTTCTTCGGACATTCCCTCATCAGAAAGCTCGTCTCCATCTGTTGTTTGATATTCAGGCTCTGGGGTTACAGAGCCACCTGCCTCGACTTGATATAAACGGCTATCGGCTCGGATCTGTTTCTTCATTATCGTTGTGACGGTTGCGATATACTCATCTGCTTCCAGCTCGCTGAGTTTTTTGTTAACTCTTCCAACTCCTATCAGGTCATATGTAAATAAACCTAACCACTCGAGGTCTTCAGGATTATTGCGTTCGTCGATTTTAGCCTGTCTGTTGAGGTCTGCTCTAAGTACCTCTTGTCGGGGCAGACCAGTATTAGGGTCAACCGATTGGTTGGTTCTAAGCTCGTTCAGGGCTTCCATTAGTTCATCACGAACGGATGCAAGTTCCGTCTTGGCCCGGACAGCTATATCACCAAGCTTTCTTTCGCGCCGGAATATTTCCTGATCCGACCGCCGTCTTTTCTCGTAATCATCAGGGCGTTGAATCAACTCAAGATCGTGTTCGTGCGGCAGAAAATCCAGGTATGGGTTATGTTCAAAATTAGGCGACTCGGGCAGTAATATCTCAGGCGGGGCATCTATCGGTAAGGGCGTTTGTTCATTCTTTATTTTTGGCGGCATATGAATATATTATAGCACAACCTTAATGAATCATCAATAATGTTCTATAACTACTTTTAATTTGATTGAGATAATTCTAAAACAAGAGCGAATATATTATCGACAACCACAAGCTTTTATGGTAACGTCTAACTAGATAAGAAAATAAAAATGGAAAACGCTAAACAACAAGTTATAGAGCGACTAAAACAAGCCACTAATGTACTTGTAACTGTCAGCTCTAATCCTTCTGTTGACCAGTTAGCGGCCTGCATTGGCCTGACACTGGTTCTGAATAAAAATGGCAAACATGCTACGGCCGTGTTCAGCGGTCAAATACCTTCAACTATTGAATTTTTGCAACCCGAGAAAACTCTCGAGAAAAATACTGACAGCCTGAGGGATTTTATTATTGCCCTGGACAAATCAAAAGCCGATAAACTTCGCTACAAAGTTGAAGACAAAGTTGTCAAAATTTTCATAACTCCGTATCAGACTAGCCTGAGCGAAAAAGATCTGGAATTTAGCCAAGGAGATTTCAATGTCGATGCTGTTGTGGCTTTGGGCGTTCATGAGCAGGCTGACCTTGATCAGGCGATTACCTCGCACGGACGGATTTTGCACGATGCAACTGTAATAAGTATAAATCGTGATCCTAACGGCAATTTGGGTAATATTAATTGGGAAGACTCCAAAGCCAGTAGTTTAAGTGAACTAGTTGCAGTGCTTAGTTCTGAACTTGCAGCCAACATTTTTGATGCGCAAAATGCCACTGCACTTTTAACCGGAATAGTTTCCGAAACTAATCGTTTCAGTAATGACCGAACGTCAGCTCAAACTATGAATATCAGCGCCAAGCTAATGACGGCCGGAGCAAATCAACAGCTGGTAGCTACTAAACTTGAAACTTTGGCTGTAGTCGAAGAGACCGGTCAGAATGCACCAACCAACAATCCGCAACCCCTGCCAAGCCAACCCCCGCCAAATACTTCTAGCGATGGCACTCTTGAGATCAGCCACGATCAGCAAGCTGCTGAACAGGCTACTCAACAAGCTGCTGAACAGGCCGCTCAACAAGAGGGGCAGCTACATATCGATGATGATGGGAATATTCACCAGCTCAATCCGGCGGATAACCCCGCGCCCAACCAACCAAGTCCACCAGGCCCGTCTGCCGGACTGCCGGTCGGTCTAAATACACCAGCTGAGGAACCGGTTTTCGATGGAGTTTTGACAGCTAACTCACAACCGCAGCCATTGGAACCGTCGACAGATCCATTCACGCCCACGCCGCCCGTCCCCAATCCTCCGATACTCACTAGGCAACAACTGCCACCTCTGCCATTACCGACTCCGCTCCAGCCAGTCCAGCAGCCATCTCCTCCAATTGTTCCCAATCAAGCTGACTCTTCAACACTAGAAGATATCGAAAAAGCAGTTCGAAGCCCGCATTTAGTTGCGCCTGTTGAT
The DNA here is from genome assembly GCA_035510795.1 of Patescibacteria group bacterium. Lineage (GTDB taxonomy): Bacteria > Patescibacteriota > Saccharimonadia > Saccharimonadales > UBA4665 > DATKGL01. The sequence goes on along the minus strand of DATKGL010000020.1, from coordinate 23,227 downwards.
GAAAATCAGCCGAACTTACCACACTCGCCAGATGTTGAATCAGCCAGAAATGCAGTTTTGGATGCCGTTAACTCGGCACCATCGAGCCAAGCGCTTGAACCAATAGCAGCTCTTAATGCCCAACCGGTTTTTGATTTTCACGATCCCGCAAACCAGACGCCCCCACCACCGCCATCTCCATCGCCTTTACCCACCGACACTCCTGATGATGGCTTCACGCCAATGAACATGCCATTACCTCAAAATCCGCCGGTTATTCACCCGACTTTTGATTCGATGCCATTTAGTACGGATATCCCTTCCGATAATCCACCCCCGCCGGTTCCCCCTCCAATGATGCCGCCGATACTCTAGATCGCCTTATCGCCGAGTGATATACTGCACCAGCTATGGAAGGTGTTTTACTAATTAATAAGCCGCTCGGTTGGACCAGTTTTGATGTGGTTAAAAATATCAGACGGATTATCGAAAATGAGCTGAAGACGGCAAAACGTTTTCCTGTCGGACATGCAGGCACACTTGACCCGCTGGCAACTGGCTTATTAATTATTTTAGTTGGCTCATATACAAAAAAAGCCTCTGAACTATTAAAACTAGATAAAGAATACATTTTTACTATGAAACTGGGGTTTACCAGCACGACTGACGACGAAGAGGGCGAAAAGACAGCCATCAGCAAATTAATACCGCCCCGAGCTGATATCGATGAGGTGGTTCAGAACTTTGAAAAAACCTATCAACAAACTCCACCAATATTTTCAGCTATTAAAATTAAGGGTCAAAAATCGTATCAATTAGCCAGACAGGGCAGGAGTGTTGTCCTTGAACCACGGACAGTGACCGTTAAACGTCTCGAAATACTCGGCTACTCATATCCATTAATTGAGCTCAGGGCTGCAGTTAGTAGCGGCACCTATATCCGTTCACTAGCGAGGGATATTGGCGATGTACTGGCGACAGGGGGTTATGTAACGAGTTTAAGGAGGACAAAAGTTGGTCAGTATGACTTAAACGACGCCCAAGACATGGAAAAAATAAGTGCTCAGAGCATCTCGGCAAACTTACTGACAAAATAAATGAACAACAAACTTAATAAAACGGGGACATCTCGAGATTGACATAGAGCCGTTATCGTGATATTATGTGTTTATATTGTAATAAAGTTATAAAATAAAAAATGTCTGTTGATGCTGTCGAACAACCACAAGAAATGATTCATTTATTACCTACTAATATTGCTGAGGAAATTGACCCAGATACGGCAAGGGATTGGGTGCATTATTCTGATGCCCTAGCGCCATTTGACCAGAAAGTATTATTCGATCGAGGGAATGGTCCCGAGGAAGTTGTTCTTGTCGATGCGCTTAACCGCCGGAGCGTAGATTCGAATAATCAGAAACTTTCTACTCCGGTTGTTGTGTTGGAAAAAGCCGGTGGCGAGCGCGAAACGGTGCCCGCAGCTGATTATCTGCGATGGACAAATTTTGATTCGAAAGCATTTCGTGAATGGGCGGCTGATCATGGTAATGAACGTGGGTTTTTGCCTATCCCGGAGCCCCAGGTAACGCAACTTGGGGATTTGGCGGTCAGCGCATCCGTTAAAGACAACCCTCCAAAGGCAGAGAATTATGACAGATTATTTATCGTTGATGAAGAAGAGGAATTAAAGGCTGCCAATATGTCCCCACAGGAACGGCAAGCACTAATTGAACAAGCAGCAGTGAGAGCCCCGGGTCTCTACGAGGTACTAGCTGGCGTGAAGAAGGACAACGCCGGTAAGTATCGTCCGAATAGTGGGCAGTCCAAAGCAATTATCGAAGCCTTGGCAATGAGCGGTGGTATCAGCGAAGCGTTGCTAGGAGATGAAACTGTCCAAAGAGGTATCACCCGGGCCAGGGATCTTGTCCGGTCCGATAGTGCTGCCGGCTATTTGCGGAAGCTTTACTTTGTTAGTGAAGGTGCAGTTAACCCATTAAAGGCGGCCAGTAAACGCGTTAATGTAACCCTGGAGGGTAGTGAGATTACTGTTCCTTCAGCCATGATAGTAGGTGCCGCGAATTTCGGTAGCTGGTTAGGGCGAGGGTATGACGGCACAGGGGAGGTTGCTTATCGCGGGTCAGGAATTAGTCACAGATCAAGCCAAGAACAGATTATGGATTATGCAACCCGGGATACGCAATTGCCGCAATTTGATGATCTGGATCTTTTCCTAACGGAAAAGGGTATATTTGCGTTTTCAAATAATGCCCACCGTGCCGCCGCCGCAAAACTACGGGGAGAATCTGTACGCGCCTCTTCATTTAATCTTTACGATTCGCGTGGTAATTTGAATCCTGAAATCACCGCTACGCTGGAAGAGATGTCTAATACCGTCAGCCAAGCTATTTGAAAACTCAAGAAAATATTTTTTGTATTGTTTTGTTAAGAATGTTGAAGTAGTAAGATAAAATTTTTCAGCCTCATAATATAATTTTTTGATTACAGGGCATATTCAAAAGCCGCCAACTACAGAATGGAGGTAAAATGATCTTGAGGTTTGTACTGTTATCTGATAGAATAAGCTCGAATATGATAACAGCCGAGAAAAAACAGGCTAAAATTAAGAGCCTGCAGTCTAATAAAAGTGATACTGGAAGTAGCTCAGTTCAGGTTGGTATAATGACCGAAAGAATCAAAGAGCTAACAGAGCATCTTAAGATAAATAAGAAAGATTTTGCCGCCACTCGGGGACTATTACAGCTAGTGGGTAAAAGACGACGTTTACTGAAATATATTGCTCAAAAGGATAGTGACACCTACCTAGATCTAATAAAAAAACTTGGTATCCGCCGCTAAATGCGCATAGACCATTTGTCTTAAGCCTTAATTAAGACTCCAAGCTTGTGCACATTAAATGTCTTAAAATTGTTGATGCGTAGGTAGAGGCCAGATATATGTCAGCTTATAAGCACAAGGGAATCATATATTTGCACTGTATCTAGGCATCTTCGGGAGACAGAAAGGTATAACCTTAAATCAATGAGCCAAACAATAAATCCTTTTGGCAAAAAAATAATATCAGTCGAGAAAGAATTCTGCGGCCGAAAGCTTACGCTAGAAGTCGGCAGGGTCGGCTTTAGATCAACCAGCGCTGTTATTGCCCGCTATGGCGATACGGTCATACTAGCTACCGCAATGGTCAGCGAGCAAGCTGTTGCGGGAATGGATTACTTTCCTCTTAGTATCGATTATGAAGAAAAAATGTATGCTGCCGGCAAAATAAGCGGTAGCCGGTTCGTTAAACGCGAAGGCCGGCCCAGCGATGACGCCGTCTTGATAGGCCGCTTAATTGACCGCCCGATCCGTCCACTTTGGCCCAAAGGCTACCGAAACGAAGTTCAGGGCGTAACCACAGTTCTCAGTCTAGATCCTAATTTCCGAGCGGATTCCATCGCTATGATCGCCATGAGCGCCGCCTTTATGCTAACTGGCGCGCCATTTGACGGCCCTGTCGCCAGCGTAAGGGTTGGACTAGTAGATGGTAAGTTACAGGCATTCGTTAGCCGCGATGAACTCGAGAAAGGCAAACTAGATCTGGTCGTCGCCGGCACCGAAAAAGCCATTATGATGGTTGAGGCCGGAGCTGCCGGAGTCAGCGAAGAACAAATTATTGAAGCTCTTCAATTTGCTCATGAATCAATCCAACCGGCAATTCAACTGCAAAAAGAATTAATCGAACAAGTTGGTGTGCAGCCTCAACAATACGAGCTAAGTTTACCCAGCGCGGAAGTGCAGAAAAAAGTTGATCAATGGTTAAAGGGTAAATTGGGTGTTGCTATCCGGACAGACTATCCAGATCGTCACGAAAAAATGCACCTGATAAGAGAAGAACTACTTAAGCATTTCAAAACTGAATTAGGTGAAGAGGAATTTGCGAGCGTCAGAAGAGATTACGAAGAAGCCTTTGCCGCCGCCGCCAACAAGGACGTCAGAGAAGGAGTTCTCCAAGATAATATTCGACCAGATGGGCGCTCTTTGACAGATATACGGCCGTTAAGCAGTGAGGTTGGCATATTGCCCCGAGCTCACGGCTCGAGTTTGTTTACCAGGGGCATGACTCAAGCAATGAATATTGTGACGTTGGCGCCGCTGTCCTACTCCCAGGTCATCGATACAATGGAAAAAAGCGGTGAAAAACGTTATATGCACCACTACAATGCTCCAGGTTATACTACTGGTGATATTCGCCGCCTCGGCAGCCCTGGACGCCGGGAAATTGGTCATTCCGCTCTCGCTGAACGGGCTTTAATTTCGGTACTGCCTGACGAAAACTCATTCCCTTATGCCATCAGATCGGTAACTGAAATCATGAGTCAACACGGTAGCACTTCTATGGCTGCTACCTGTTCAAGTTGTTTGGCGCTAATGGATGCCGGAGTACCAATCACAGCTCCTGTCAGCGGTATCGCCATGGGGCTCATACTGGACGGAGACAAAGCCGCCATTCTGACAGATATTGCTGATGCTGAAGATTTTGCCGGAGACATGGACTTTAAAGTAGCCGGGACAGAAGAAGGAATTACGGCCCTGCAAATGGATATGAAAGTTCACGGCCTGAATATTGAGCTGCTCAAACAAGCACTAAGGCAAGCTAAAGAAGGCCGAGCCTTTATTCTGAAGAGCATGCTGTCGACACTGGCAGCTCCTCGAGCCGAACTTAGCCCATATGCTCCTCGAGTTGAAACCATTCAAATTAACCCGGAAAAAATTCGCGATGTCATCGGCAAGGGAGGCGAGAATATTAATCGCATTATTGCCGACACCGGCGTTGAAATTGATATTAAAGATGACGGCATAATTTATATCTCCAGTCCCGACAAACAATCAATAGAGGCGGCAATTAATCAGATTAGAGTAATGTCCGCCGAACCTGAAGTTGGAAAAATTTACGAAAATTGTCGCGTGGTTAGTGTTTTGGACTTTGGCGCGTTTGTCGAAATACTCCCCGGCAAAGAAGGATTAGTTCATGTCAGTGAAATGGCCGAGGAAAGAATTGCCAGCCCGAGTTCGGTTGTTAAAGAAGGTGATAAAGTAACAGTTAAATTAATCGCCATCGACGATCGGGGACGACTGCAGTTAAGCATGAAAGCCGCCGCCCGACAGCTAAAAGATATGAAGGATAAAAAAGGATATGGCGAAGAACAAGGTTCAGCAAAATAAAGTAATCAAGCGCCGATCAAGCCATGTAATCGTCGGGATTGTGGCTCTAGCTGTAAGCTATATTGTCGGATCACGAGCTTTTGATACCGGCAGCTGGTGGGAATATCTAGCTACTTTAATCTTATTTATAGTGGGAATTAAGGAGCTAATCATATCCGTTAAACCCAAGCAACAATGACCAAGCAACAACAATTAGATCAGATAACCAAATCCATCATTGATAATAAAGTCTGCCCGGAGCTGGCCAGCACTGCCACTAACTTGGTTTTTGGCGATGGCGACCCAGACGCTGAGGTTGTTTTTATCGGCGAAGCTCCGGGTAAAAATGAAGACGAACAAGGTAAACCATTCGTCGGCGCGGCCGGTAAATTTTTAAACGAAATGCTGGAGATGATAGAACTCAACCGCAGCCAAGTGTACATCACGAATATTGTCAAATATCGCCCACCGGGTAATCGTGACCCATTTCCCGAAGAAAAACAGGCGTTTATGCCATATCTGACGTCACAATTAAATGTCATTAATCCACCGTTAATTGTCACGTTGGGTCGGCACAGCCTTAATTGTTTTCTGCCGGAACTACAAATCAGCAGCTGCCACGGGCAACCGAAAAAATACAAGGGACGAGTTTATTTACCCCTATTTCATCCCGCAGCAGCACTGTATAATGGCGGTCTTCGTCAGACACTTATTGACGACTTCGCCAAAATACCAGCCATTATCAAAATTATCAAAGAAGAAAATTCAATTAAATCTAAAAAGAAAGGATAAACAATGAATGATAATCACACACAATTTAATAAACCCAATAATAACCGATCGACCAAACCGCCAATAAGCGGCTCAAATGCTTCTTTTCGAGAGGCTATCAGAGCCCAAAAACGCAGCCACGAAGAAGCCCAGAGATTGACTGACCAGTATGCTGCCGCCGTTCCGGCCGTATCGGATAATCCCCGCCGCCGGGCGAACTTGATTGACGATAGCCCAAGACTGAGAATAATTGGCCTTGGCGGAATGGACGGAGCCGGCTCCAAAAACATGATCCTGGTTGAATACCAAAATGATGCCATTGTCATGGACTGCGGCAACGATTTAGGAGTCGACCTGCCAGGTATTAATTACGCCATTGCCGACACTACCTACCTGGAAAGTATCAAGTATAAACTGAAAGCTTATGTCATAACCCACGGGCACCTGGATCATATCGGTGGCTTGCCGCATATTTTACCCAAAATCCCGGCTCCGATTTACGGTTCGAAATTTACTATCGGGCGGGTTGAAGAGATTTTCCAGAATTTTGGCCAGAATTTGCCCGAAAGCTTTGAGCTGAAAACCGTCACTATGAACGAGGACACGCACGAACGACTTAAAATCGGTCAATTTTTCGTTGAGCTTGTCAGGGTCACTCACTCAATTCCCGGCAGTAATTGCATTATACTGGACACGCCCGTCGGTCGGATTATAAACTCCGGCGATTTTCGGTTTGATCCTAACCCACTTGATCATGAGAGAACAGATATGGAGCGCTTAATCCAACTTGGTAATGAGGGCGTTTTAGCTCTTCTTAGCGAGAGCACCAGCACCGAAAGACCGGGCCGTACACCAAGCGAAAGTATCCTTGAACCAAGCTTCGTTGAACTGATGGGACGAGCTCCGGGACGAATGTTCATTGCGATTTTTTCCACCAACATTAACCGGATTCAGATGATTATTAATGCCGCCGTTCATCATAACCGAAAAATCGCGCTTGATGGTCGCAGCATGATTAGTACTCTCGAAATGGCTGTCAGACACGGCTTTGTTAAGATTCCAAAAGGAACTTTTGTACCAATAGCTAATGTGGCAAATCTGCACGACGAGGATGTAGTGGTGGTTTGCACAGGCGGACAGGGTGAGCCCAGCTCAGCCCTGCAACGCATGTCAACAGGCGACCACAAACACATAAAACTCAAAGCTAATGACACGGTAGTATTATCAAGCAGCCCAATTCCCGAAACCGGCAATGATGCCTTAATTGGCAACATGGTTGATGATCTCATGCGAAAAGGCGTCCACGTCTTCCAGCACTCCACACACGAACTGGATGGGGCGGGGCCGTTGCATGTATCCGGTCATGCCAGCATTGATGAATATCTGGAAATGATCAAAATGTTGAAGCCGAAATTTTTTATTCCGATTTATGGTAGCTACAGGTCTAAACAAAGATATATCGAGGTAGCCATCCAGGACGGTTTTCCTAGAGTAAATACGATTAATGCTGAAAACGGACAAGTCATAAACCTAACACCAGATAAGATGGAGGTAACCGAGGAAGTTCCAAACGGAACCATTCTCGTCGATCAAACCGGAACGATAGTTAGCAGCGTAGTGGTTAAGGATCGCGTGCTGTTAAGTGAAGAGGGTCTGGTCGCAGTCGTACTGACTATCGATAAAAGAACCGGCCTGCTCTTAACCAGTCCGGATATCATTAGCCGCGGTTTCATCTACATGAGAGATAACGAAGAAATGATGAATGAAATACGCAATGAACTACGGCGAGCCGTAACCCAGCGCTTTAAACGGGTCGAGTTGGACCGCTTTAAACAAGAGCTGAGAGAGCACATCACGCACTTCCTGTTCGATAAAACCCAGCGAAGCCCGATCGTCATTCCGGTAGTTAACGTTATTGGGGGGAAGGGCGAGACTAGGACAGTTCACGGTGAACGTTCGCAATCGACTGAAGATTTAGCTGCCGAGCAAGAAAGACGATTTCAAGAGATGCGCAGTCGTCTGTTGGCTCAGGATGCCAGGATCGACTAAACGCTTACGTATTTGACAATAGTTGTAAATATTGCTATAATATGAATTAATTCCATCTTGCACAACAGATGTGATATGAGCATGATGATGCTATAATTAATTGATCATGGCAAAAAAGAAAAAAACAGTAAACAAACGAAAAACTCAACCAGTTAAGCCTGAAACTTCTTCTTTTTGGCCGTTATCCGGCGCCATCCTTTTGTGCATATTAGGCCTGTTTGTTTTTCTGGGCGGGTTTAGTGCCGGCGGCCCGTTACCGCGCGATCTTTTTCATGGCGTGTATTGGTTAATGGGCTGGGCGGGTTATTTAACACCGTTAGCTTTGATCTACTGTGGCATATATAAATTTATTAGCAAAGATCATCAAATACCACTCGACAAGCTTATTTCCATGCTGGTTGTACTGATTTTTGGCAGCAGTTTCTGCTATACAGCATTCGTCACATTTCATGCCGGTATATACAGCGGTGGGCATGGCGGTAATTTAGGCAGAGTTATCGGTAATGCCGTCTTAAACGTTTTAGACAAGTTCCCGGCTTCGTTGGTGTTCTTTATTTTAACTATTCTGTCCGCCTTTTTCGCTTTTGGTGTTTCACCAAAAGCTCTACTGAAATTGGGCTCTGCATTCAGCCGTAATGACGACAATGACGTCGATTTAGCTGACCTTAAGAGTAAAGCCAACGCCGGCTTTAAACTTAACGAGGGCGTCCCGGTTGAGCACAATATTAATCGTGCCAGCGCCGGCTCTTTAAGGAATACCGCCCAAAGGATCGGATCAAGCGATAACCAGGCTGCGCTTACTCTAGCCAGCGACCCCGATTGGAAATTCCCATCAGTAGACTTATTGAATCAAAAACAGGACAAAGCTGATGCGGGAGATGTTGAGGGCAATGCCAGAACAATCCGCGAAACGTTGGCCAATTTCAATATTGATGTCGCCATGGAGGGCGCTAATATCGGGCCTAGGGTGACTCAGTATACCCTCAAACCGTCAACCGGCGTCAAATTGACCAAGATCACCGCTTTGGAAAATAACTTAGCGCTTGATTTAGCGGCTCAATCGATCAGGATTGAAGCCCCGATTCCGGGGAAGAAGGCAGTCGGTATTGAGGTGCCGAATGTCAAACCGGCCATGGTCCGGCTAAGTTCGATATTAATGTCAAGAGAGTGGGCGGACATGACTACTCCGCTGGCTTTTGCAATTGGTAAGGATATTGCTGGCACCCCGATAACCGGGTCTTTGGATAAAATGCCGCATCTGTTGATAGCCGGTCAAACCGGATCAGGAAAATCTATTATGATTAACAGCATCATTTCCAGTTTGTTGTATCGGAACACTCCTAGCGATCTCAAGCTGATTCTGGTCGATCCGAAACGGGTCGAACTGGCGCCCTATAATGATATTCCACATTTACTGACACCGGTTATAACCGAACCAGAAAAATGCATCAGCGCCCTTAAATGGGCTGTTGCTGAAATGGACCGGCGTTATAAGGAATTGTCTGAATTTGGTCAACGAAACATTGGTGATTACAATAAACAAAACCACGAGCACAATATGCCTTACGTCGTGATCATCATTGATGAGCTGGCTGATCTTATGATGATGGCCGCTAGAGACGTTGAAGCATTGATTGTCCGAATTGCCCAAAAGGCTCGAGCTGTTGGCATACATCTTGTCTTAGCTACTCAACGCCCAAGCGTGGACGTAATTACTGGATTAATTAAGGCAAACATACCTGCCCGAATTGCCTTTACTACCTCCAGCCAAGTTGACTCACGGACAATTATTGACCAAGTTGGTGCCGAGAAACTACTTGGGCAGGGCGATATGCTGTTCTTGACGGCTGATATGCCAAAGCCCAAACGTCTCCAGGGTGCCTTTATAAGCGAGGAAGAATCACGTAAAGTAACTGACTTTATTCGGGGGCAACGGGCTCCACAATATGATGACGAGGTTGTTAGTCAGGTTGTTCAACTTAACGGTAAAGGCGGCATTGTCGCGGAATATGGCAGTAATGATGTGGTTGATGACGGCATGTGGCAAGATGCCGTACATGTCGTGCTCGAAGCCCGTAAAGCCAGCACCAGTTTACTGCAACGACGTCTTAGGATTGGCTATGGCCGGGCCGCCCGCTTGATCGAGACAATGGAAGAGCAGGGTATTATCGGACCAGCTGATGGTTCGCGGCCGCGTGAGGTTTTAATTTCTAGCATGGATGACGTTTTTGGCGATCGCAACAGCGGCGAACATGAAGGATCAGAAGCTGATTTTGAAGACGACGACCAAGCATAATAACAATCTAGTTTGACGGAACAGGCCAATTCTTCTATACTTATAGAACAATTTACTCAGCTTGCAGCATAAGGCGTGCAGGCTATAGGGCCAAAGGAGGTTTCTCGAAGTGAACCAATACGAAGTCGCTGTATTATATGACCCAGATCTTGAGATTGATTTGGAAAAGGCAACATCCCGGGTCGAAAAAATCTTTACCGATAACGGCGGTAAGGTTACGAAAATCGATAACTGGGGTAAAAGGAAGCTGGCCTATCCGATCAAAAAGCACGAAGCCGGTATATACATTTTTTACACTGTTGATTTCCCAGCCACTGCCGTTCAAAAAGTTGAAGCAACTCTTAATATAACCGATGAAGTCATCAGGTTCTTGATCACACGGCCTGATCTAAAGGCAATCGCCAAAGCTGAAGCTGCTAAAGCCGAAAAAGCCCAAGAAGCCGAAGATGAGCAATCTAATAAGAATAAAGAAAGTGCAGCTAGCGATGAGGAAGAATAATATAATTAATAAAGTAGCAGTGAGGTTTTAACTATGGCAAGAAGTATTAACAACGTTATTTTGATGGGCAATTTAACCCGAGACCCAGAGTTGAGACAGACACCTAATGGGCAGAACGTCTGTAGCTTTAGTCTGGCGCTGAACCGTTCTTACAGAAACCAAAGTGATGAATGGCAAGAAGCAACCGATTATGTCGACATCGTTGCGTGGGCGGCATTAGCCGAGAGAGTATCCCAGTATCTTACGAAAGGACGCCGCTGCTTAGTCCAGGGCCGTTTACAAAGCCGCAGCTGGGAACAAGACGGGCAAAAACGCAATAAAGTCGAAGTCGTTGCCAGCGATGTGACTTTTCTTGACAGTCGCTCCGGCGGCGGCAGTGATGAAGTACCAGCAACAGCAACCGACGAGCCGCAATCAGCTAAGCCCAAGCCAAGCAAACCCACCGATGAAGTCGTCATTGATAACATAGACGACGAAGCAATTAACCTTGACGATATACCTTTTTAATTTTTAGGAACGGAATAAAATAATGGCAAAGATTTTTAAACACAAGACTGACGTTGCATATTTTGACTATAAAGATATTAAAACGCTGCAACGTTACATAAATATATATGGCCAGATTGAAACACGGAAAAAGACCGGGTTAACCGAAACCCAGCAACGCCACTTGGCCAGGGCAATAAAACGGGCCCGACATATCGCTTTATTGTCCTTCGTGTCCAACAACTAAGATCTATTATGAGTTTAAGCATTACCGACCTTAAAAAGGGAACTATTTTTAAATTCAATAATGAACCTTTCCGGGTTATTGATTATTCGCAAAAAGTTATGGGGCGAGGCGGCTCGATTGTTAACGTCCGAATAAAAAGCTTACTCGATGGTAAAGTTCTAGAAAAAACCTTTAAAGGTAATGAACAATTAGAATCGGCAGATATTGAAAACCGGAACGTTCAATATCTTTACAATGCCGGCAATATTTATTTCTTCATGGACCAAAAATCTTTTGAACAGTTCGAAATATCAATTATCGCCATAGGTGAGCAAGCAAAATTTTTACAAGAGGGAGATATAGTTCAAGTACAGCTTTTAGATGGAGTACCCGTAAATATCGAGTTAGCCAAGAATGTTGCTGTTGCGGTAACATACACAGAAGATGTCGTTAAGGGCGATACGGCCAGTAACGTTATGAAAAATGCCGTCATTGCAACCGGAGCTCAAGTTAAAGTTCCGGCATTTATCAAGCAGGGTGATCTTATCCGTGTTGATACCAGGACCGGATCATATCTAGAAAGAGTTAAATAGACACTTCAACATAATGCCCGATCAATATGTCTCCAGAGCAGCTTATAAATTGGAGTCAGCTGTCCCCAAACTGCGAATCGACTTCGCCGGCAAAACAGTCTTAGATGTTGGCAGCTCTACCGGCGGCTTCAGCGATTACGCATTGCAGCATGGAGCGGCAATGATTATTGCGGTCGATAAAGGTACTGATCAAATGGATAGTCTTTTGAGACAAAACCCTAAAATTGAGCTGCATGAAAAGACTGACATAACCAGGGTGAACAAACTATCAACTAAAGTTGATCTGGTTTTAATCGATGTAAGTTTCGTCTCAATTAAAAAAATTCTTCCTCATGTTGCTAAATTTGTCTCCGCCACATGTGATGTTGTCGTTTTGCTTAAGCCGCAGTTTGAGGCCAGACCTGACGAAAAAAACGAAGGCCGGATAAAAAACGAAACTATAAGACGGGAAATACTAAAAGACTTTGAGCAATGGGCCAGACCCCGTTTTTTGCTCATTGAAAAAGTTGATTCAGCAGTCTATGGCCGCTATGGCAACCGCGAACGGTTTTATAGGCTTCGTAAAATCTACTAACATGTTAAACTTCGTTCATGTACTTCAAAACTAGAGTCGAAGCGGGAAATTTATTGGCCGATCAGATAGTTGATAAATATAGAAATCAAAACTGTACGGTCGTAGCTTTAAGCGATGGCGGCGTCATGGTAGGTGCTCAAATAGCCTTAAGATTAAAGTGCGTACTGACTTTGCTGTTGACTGCTCCTCTGACTTTGCCGCATGAGATTGATGACGTCGGCGTTGTTAGCCAAAGAGGCGACATAACCTATAGTGACATGTACTCGGCCGGCGAACTCGAGGAATTACAAAGCGAATTTCGTACCTATATTGAAGAGGAACGTATCCGAATAATCCATGAGATGAACAGCCTGCTTGGCCGCGGCGGCTTAATTCGCCGCGACTTGCTAAGTAAACATAACGTAATTCTTGTCTCTGACGGCCTCAATAGCGGGTTATCTCTTGAGGCTGCCGCCGGTTATCTCAAGCCAGTTGATTTTAAAAAACTTATTGTTGCTGTGCCGATTGCGAGCGTCAAGGCCGTCGACAGAATGCACGTCTTAGCAGATGAGATCTATTGTTTAAGTGTTTTGGGAGATTATATTAACACTAATCATTATTACGACGCTGAAGACATACCTGATCACAAAGCAGTCGTAAAAACCGTTAGAGAAATCGTGCTTAACTGGAAGTAGTTTTAAAGATACTTCTCCAGACCTGGTTTATTTTTCAAAATTATATATAACTGTTCACTTTTCACGAGGCCCTTACGTTCCAGATAAGCCATTTCACGGCTAGTAGTCTCGCGGCTGGAATTAATCGAACTGGCAATATCTTGGTGACGCAAAGGGGCATCTATTAAAATCCCTCCCGGTACTGCCTTGCCAAAATGCTCAGACGTGCTAAGCAAAAATGAGATCAGTCGTTCACGAACAGTCCGGTACTCTAAATTTAGTATTCTTGACGAGTGCATTTTATACATTTCAGTCAAAATATCGACTAACGGTAAAGCTGCCTCGGGATGCTCTTTTAAGATTGCATTAAACTTTGAGCGGCTGATTTGCCAAACAACTGTGTCTTTTAAGGCGGTGTAGATAATTGGACGTTCTTCTCCGGTAATAACCCATGTTATTCCTAGCAGATCGCCGGCTTTACGAATAACTAATAGGTTTTCCTCGCCGTACTTGGTAATATCGTAAGCTTTTGCCAAACCTGACTCTATATAAAAAACACCCGGCGGTGATTCGCCGGGACGAATAAGATACTCCCCTTTTTTGTAGGAAACCCTTCTGCCTTGATGGAATAACTCCAATAGGGGCTGTAATTTATCCGTTGGAGGCATCATATATAGCGCCATATATTGATTATACACACCACAGATATAGAAAACCAGAATAGTCTGCAGTGTGATAAAAGTTGCAAATGAACGGTGACGTAACTAACGGATAATATTTGGCGTGAAGTCTAAAATATTTTCATATTGACTATTGAAAATCTCAATGTTAATCGAGAATGAAGGGAGGAAAGCATGGTAAATCAAAAAACGATTGATGATCAACTCAAAACAATAGGTGCTAGTTTTCGTCTTTGGGGGCGCAATGAAATCAAAGAGCTCAGTTTAGTAATGGCGGACAATGAAGTAATAAAGCAATGCGTCAACGGTCATTACATAGGTGGCTTTGCTATGCTGGTTGCGACTGACCGGCGGCTATTCTTAATTGATCGTAAACCAATGTTCTTGACCCTTGAAGTCATATGGTATGACAAAATTGGACAGATTGATTTTAATAATCGTTTACTTAATGCCACGCTATGCGTTTCGACGCCGAATAAGGATCTCCAGTTTACTACTTGGAATAGCCCAAAACTAAGAATAATACTTCTTTATTCGCAGGAAAAAATTGCTCAGGCCGAGGAAGATCAAAATACCTTTGAGTATTATTCTGAGCCACAATATCAATCAGCCCCGCATCGTCCAGGGCAATTATACCCGGATTTTGAATCAAATACTCCATCTTCAATTAATATGCACCAACCAGCGAATTCACAAGAACGACCGGCGGTTGATATGAATAAATCATTCTCCCGTTCGCCAAATGCTGCAGGTTCCATCCTGAATACCTCAGTCAGATTGCCATTTTCCCGTAGACGATATTTTTCGCGTCAAACGTTTTGATCTAGACGTTAAATCTAAATTCGACAACATCGTTCGGCTGCATAATATAACTGCGGCCCTCTGTCCGTATTTTACCGGCCGATCTGGCCGCCGCCAGGGAACCAAGAGCGACAAGATCTTGATAAGAAACAATTTCGGCGGCAATAAACCCACGCTCAAAATCCGTATGAATAACACCAGCTGCTTGCGAAGCTGTCATCCCTCTTTTTATTGTCCAGGCTCTGACTTCTTTGGGGCCGGCTGTTAAGAAGCTTTGCAGGCCGAGAGTTTTGTAGGCCGTGTTTATCAGCTGGTCTAAACTGCTTGAATTTTGGCCATAACTAGCCAACAGTTCCTGGGCGTCTTCTTGATCTAACGAATTTAGCTCATACTCCAGTTTAGCCGACATAAAAAGTGATGGAGCCGGATCAACATACTGAGATAATTGAGCCTTTAGCTTATCATTCGTCAAATCGCCATCGTCAACATTAAAGACGTATATCATCGGTTTAGCTGTAATAAGCTGCATATTCTCTAATTCGCCCGAAATATCCTCATCACCATTAAGTAATTGTCCGGCGTTCAATATTTCATAAGCCTGTCTCATCTGTGAAAGGCTTGGCATTAGTTTGGGATCAGATTTTACCTCTTTTTCCAGACGGGGCAGTTTTTTTGTAATGATCTGTAAGTCTGAAAGAACCAGCTCTGTATTAATAATCTCTATATCTTTTTGCGGACTGCTGTTTTCGTCAATGCGCTGGACTTTGCTGTCCTGAAAAACTCTAACTAAATGAACAATTGTCTGGCAACCCCGAACGTGGGATAAAAATTGGTTTCCCAAGCCTTCTCCCAAGTGTGCATCTTTTACTAGCCCAGCGATATCAACAAAAGTAACAGTTGCGGGCACAATCTTGTTCGAATTGTAAAGCTCTGCCAGCTTGCCCAGTCTTTCATCCGGCACTCCTACTATTCCGACGTTTGGATCAATTGTCGCAAAAGGGTAGTTTGCCACTAGGACATTATTTCTTGTTAAACAATTAAACAGAGTTGATTTACCGACGTTCGGTAAGCCTACAATACCGCAAGAAATAGAGGAAGCCATCTGTTAATTATAGCAGTTATATTATGTTTAGAGGATCTCGATCTAGTTAAGTCCAACGATCCTTATTACGCACCACATCAATAATCCGGCGACTGGTGATACGACAAGATTATCAAGGCCATACGACAGAAGACCCTCTGTCAAAGTTAAAATAATTGCTATCAGAAAACTGAAATAGATAGCTTGAGCGATGCCGGCACCAATTGCAATAAAACTAATTATGCCGATAGCGACCGTTGATACTAGAAATGTCAGACTGCCGATGTATGATTTCTCTGATAGCCCCAGTTTGTATTTTTTTCGACCATATTTTTGACCAATTATACTGGCGGAACCATCACTGACGGCCATTATTAGCAGTCCATACATGTAAAACACTTGATGCGGAAAAACCGCGGCCATAATGAAGACGGCAAGAGGGAAGTAGACTTCACCATAAGTCTGCCTTTTAACTTCATGGATGGAGCTAAATAGATTAATTTTCTTTGACAGCAGCATTAATAGGAGAAATAAGCTACTAAGGTATAAGATTTCGTGAAATGATAACACCAAAGGTAGAAGTGCGGCACTAATACCAGCAATTACGTGTATAGTTTTGCGTGATATTTCTTTACTGACCTTAGTTTTTCTAGTGATAACTTCGACAGAAACGAAGAACAGACAATATAATACGGCAGCGATGAGAACCTTCATGGCTTAGTGAGATCTTGCCCAATAGCTTGCTCTACTTGTGAAGCAAGCAAGTCAATACTTTTGCTATTAATAAAAATCCGATTGGCATATTTACGACCTGCAGCTACCTCGGTCTGGTAATCCTCAAGACGCGTTCCCAGCTTCTCGCCTTTTTGTTGTCTGTCTAAAAGCCGCAGCCTGACTTGCGATAGTTCGTCTTCTATTTGATATATCACATGGTTTGGGTAGTACTTATTAAATCGCGGTATAAGCACGGATCTAAGCATCACTACAGATACCTGCCTGAGTGTCGATGGAACAACTTTCGGCAGACCGTAACGATATGGTAGGCCAAACATATCTACGCACTCCAAGAAAAATCCTTGTTTTTCGAGTTTGCTGAACTCAACCTTCGAGATAAAGCGATGCTCAACAGACTCCTCGATTTCTCTAGGTCGAGGCGGTCGAGTAGTCCAAGTCGGGTTAACCAATATTAGACCTTTGCTAGCCAAGCGCTTAACAACAGTAGATTTACCGGCTCCTGATGGCCCAATAATAACTAAAATAGGGGAATTCTTTCTTGTAATAGGCATAAGCTTAATAATACAATACCTATAAATCTAACTAACCGAATACATAATGCCTAAAAAACCCGAACAACCAATCAACTCAGCTTGGACTGTAACTCTATTGCCTTTAGCTGGTTTGCTGGTACTCGATTCATTGGTGGCATATATCGTACCGAAGATATCGGTCTCGACTAGTACGGTATTTACACAACTTACGCCTGTTCGTTTTCACGAAATCATAGCCTTAGCCCTAGTCACCGCACTAACTGTTATTTATTTAGCCTATCTCCGAACTAAATTCTACTTTTCAACACGCTGGCTTATCGCCGCAGTTACGTATAACTTTTTCTTGCTATTCGTTAAATTTATCATTTCGGTTAACGAGTTTTCCAGCCAATCGGCAAAAACGTTTAATGCTTTGTTGTACACGGCTTTTCTCATTAGTTTGCTTTATATTTTGGCATTTGGAGTCTTATACCTATTTTTTGACGGTAAAATACTTAATAAATCACTACACAAGGCGCTTATTGTCTCTGCAGAGGGGAAGATTTTGTTGGCAATAGGTTTATTCGTGTTCGCAACCATCGCCAGGCTATTAATTTTTCGCTTACCGCTATTTTCTAACACTACTGCAGCCTCGTACCTGAGCGGCGTCTTTCAGGCCAATACTGCTTTATTGTCGGCGCTGCTTTTTATTATGATTTTTGCCGCTGTTGAAGCATATGCACAGGTACGTAGGTGGGTGGATTTAAAATACTTTTTTGTGAGCGGAGTAGCTTTGATGCTTATTTATCACTTAACATGGGCCATTTTTGTCTATAGGAGTTATTAATGGGACTTTTAGTTCTCGGTTATTTATTGGTGCCAATCGCACTGATATATATGGTTCGTAACTATAAGTCTACAAACTGGCTTTGGGCTGGTTTTTTGGTAGCTAGTATTTTTATCGGTATTGCTCCTTTTGTCGCTATTGCTTACTTGATCACTCTATTCTTATCGTCAAGGTCGACCAAACGAAAGGGAGACGCTAATGCTAAAGTTGTAAAATCCTATAATACCGATGGTTCATATGTTGTCTATGATGCTAGTAGCGTTAAGTCGGCGCCTTCAACCGGCCGCGTCGCCTTTAAAATGATTGGCGGAATTGTTGCGGGTATCACTATAGCTTTTGGCCTATTGATTGTGGGCATAATCTTACTATTTACTCTTTTTCCCCCAACTTTAGGGTGTAGCGGTAACTCAAAAGGATGCTAAATAAAGTAAGCTATTGGGCCGACATTGCGTACCGAATGTTACGCATTCGTACCGTGATCTTAATGATCACATTTGAAGCAATTGGCTATGAAGCCGTTAAACCTACGAGATCTTTATCTATCCAATTTATTCTAGCGGCCATAATGCTAGGCGCGCTGTATATGAGTGCGACATGTTTTAACGATGTAGCTGACGAAAAAATCGATAAAGTTAACTTGGCTCATGACGAAACGCGCCCGCTTATGACAACCAATGTTACGAGCCGGCAACTTAGGAACTTGGGGATTATCGCTTTAACTGTTTCGATGGTTATGGCCGTATTAATAAGCCCGATTTATATAATATTTGTTTTGTGCGGGGCAATAATAAGTATTTTCTATTCCTTACCGCCTATCCAAATATCCCATCGTGGTATTTTTGCTTCCCTATGGCTGCCGCTAAGTTATGTTGTCTTACCGTTTCTGGTGGGAGCTTTTCTACAAACCCAAACGTTAGACGCCATGAGCCGGTACATATTATTAGCAGTGTATGTAAGTTTTATAGGCAGGATACTGCTTAAGGATTTCCGCGACTACGAAGGCGACAAAAAGTTCGGTAAACTTAATTTCTTAGTGAGGCATGGCCCCAAAAAAACCTGTTTTGTTGCAGTGATAGCATGGTTACTCGGTGATTTGATCATTAGTTGGTCACTATTTAAGACGTTCCCGATTCTTATAATTCTTGTTCAGCCTATCGTGATAGTTATAATGTTCGGGCTGTACCTGTTGGCTTATGAAAAAAAGTATACTCAAAAACTATTAGAAGTAATCTTTGTTGGTAGAATGGGTAATTCTATAGCATTAGCCTTATTAGCGGCTCTAACCCTACAGGCGTTTCATTACTCTACAGCTCAAAAAAATCTAACTATTGTAGCTATTGGAGCATTCGTATCGGTATCAGCTATTACTTTGTGGCGCGATGGTTCATTGGTCAAAGATCTCAGAGACAGAATATAAATGTTATCGGAAAACAAAATACACATGCGCTCGTCATTGGTTTAAATGAATATTTGGACGATCAACCTCAGCTCATATCTATGCAGATTCTAGATTTGCAAAGATCCCCGCAGCCGTTTTATATACTTAGGTGAATAGCCATTCGTGCGTTTATCATCTGGCTTGGTTAGCGAAAAGGTTATTTCAAAAGGTTGGTTTATTTCGTAACAATGCCGCAAGAAATACTTATGCTTAGTTCCTCGTCATTAGACTAATTAATTACTGTACTATAGACCGACTACATCGGCATATGCAAACTGACTGATTGCGCCGGGTGATTGATAGTTATTGTTTATGTTTTGGGTAGAAAGAGCAGGTAAGGGCATGATGCAACGATGGCTCATAGGTAAACAATCGGACCTGCATCGTCATTCGTGGGGCTAAGGGTTGCATCGGACACTTTATAAAGTACGCCGCAAAAGTCGAAAAAGTTGTGACTAGCAACCAGATATACCCGAAGACTCGTTATCTAGGGCTTCTTTGATCGATTGGCCTTGAGCCACCAAAAGACCACATTGAGCACGATCAGCAAACCAAGGGTCGGCAAACAAAAACGATATAGCGTCTTTGCTAAATTGCTATTCTTCTGCAATACAACAATGCTGCTGACAAGGATGTCTTCACAGGCGCCGTCACCCGAATCAGTCCGTGTCGTGCTGCTGTGGCGACTTACGAATTTTTTGGGCGGCACATTGGGTGTTATAGTTTCGACATCTACTAATTGACCGGTGATTTTGATTTGGTCACCCGAGCCAATGCCTTGCAGCTGGCGCTTGACTGCACCACTCGTAAACATCAAATGATTATTGGACGCATCTTCATTGATTACTTGGGTGTCGCCTTGCCACTGCCAATTACAAAAACGATCGAATTGCGTGAAGGTAGTGCTACTCTCCCTGTACACACCACTCGTCAAATTTTGCCCCCAGATCATGCAAAGATCGGTTGGGAATAGTTGGTTATCGGCCAGGCTGGAATCATCGGAGATATAATCGTGGCGGCTGACTACCATGCCGTAGAGCTGATAGTTGAATAGGGGTGTCACCGCATAGCTTACGCCCTGGAAATTATACGTAAATGGTACAGCCGTAGTTGCTGTCTGTTGAGGAGCCTGAATGGCCGCCTGGCTGATAGCCGTAATGCCGCGATAATTGTTTTTGGTGAAAAACGTTACCACCACAACTCCGACGAGAAGCAAATATACAGCCTTCTTGCTCAGCCGTCCCAAACGGGCTAGTCGCTTAGTTTTAGGCTTTTCTGGTTCAATTTCAGCTGGTACTGAATAAGCTGCCGGCTCCGGAGGATAAATTTTTCCAGGGTCGAATGTGACATGTGTATTCACCCGAGCTGGCTCGATATCGGTAGTCGGCGTGAACGGAACCGGACTCGTGCGCTGAGCCTGCTCATCGTTCATCGGTGAGGGAAAATTAGTAGGCTGCATGTTTGTTTTAAATTACGAACATACGATACTACCCTATTCGATAATTTTCAAATAGAGTGCCACTATCCTGCTAAAGCATGTTCTTATTAGTTTTATGATAAGTATGAATAGCGCGGGTATTGCATGAAGTAAAGATTACTTTTAATTAAACGGGTTGTTAAATAATTGAAAAATTAGTGACGGCCGCCATTCCTGAAAATACACGATAAAAAACACGGGCATTGCCCAAAAGTGCTTATAAAAGGTCCAACTCGAGCTACTTTCGTATCCTGGTGTTATAAGAATCAGAATAGCCTTGTTTGTCTCGGTCGGCAGTCGGCATAACCAGCGTGAGCATATAAGGTAGGTCTATTTCCTTACTATGCCGCATGAAATTGAGGACGACATGACTTTATTCTAACAGGGAAATGTTCCAAATTAAATAAATTCTACTTGACTTAAAGTTTAACTTTAGTTAAACTAACAATATGAATACAACTAACCCAACCAATTTAGTAAGCCTCAAGGAATTACGCGAGCAGTTTCCCAAGTATATAGAGGCTATATCCGAAGGACGAAGTTTTATGGTAGTAAAACGCTCCAAGCCAATTTTTCAAATTATGCCAATAGGAGAAGACGAGGTCTGGGAAACTGTCGTAGACTTCACGCAGATTAAAAAGGGCGGCATAAACATTAATGAGCTGTTAAGTCGTATACAAGCCATAAAACAATAATAAGATTAGTCTTATGACAGACAAAATCGAAAAGAATTTAGCTAAGTTTGGTAAAAAAGAATTGCTGGTTGTCGAGTCTTTGCTGCACAAAATTGAGGAAGGTGAGTTATCGGGTCTCAACTTGGTAAAACTGAAGGGGTATAGTGATATATTTCGCGCGAGAAAGGGTAAGATAAGAATTATTTTTCAGCAACGGGAAGACGAAATTAAAGTATTGGCTATAGAGCGGCGTAGTGAGAAGACCTACAGAGATTTCTAAACAGTTAACTCGTGCTAACTTATTTGGTAAGAGTTGTTATATAACTAGATAAGTAATCTTGAGTTCTTTTATCATATGGTTCTGGCAACTGTATTTTTATCTCAAAAGGTTGGTTTATTTCGTAACTATACCGTAATTTATTTTACTCATGGTTAATTATTTACCCAGAGTTGTAAATCCTCATAGGACAAGTGCTCAAAGTCTTTATCAAACGATACAAGAATTACGCCCCATTGTTCAGCGAGTGCAGCAATCCATATATCGTGTGAAGATAACTGTACCCCCGTTTTATGGGCAAAAACGGCGATATTTACAAAGTAACTAGTCGTTGCATTATCGGGCAAGAGAACATGGACTTTTTTGTTACTCACGAACCGAGTAAGTAGTTTTTCATTTTCTGGTTGTTTGTTTCCTAGTCTAAATCCGTATTCTAACTCAGCAATAACAACATTAGGCACATAAAGCTCATCCGCATTTCTTACTACTTCCCCAACTTTCTTGTGACCTCTTAAAAGTTCGCTATAGGCAGTAGTGTCAAGCATGTACTTCATATACGGGACTTCAGCTTATCAATCTGTTTCTGTTCTGCAATAGCTTTTAGAGTTTCTTCGTCCATGGTGTTAGCGCCAAATAACCAGTCAAAATTATCATCATCTTCTTGTATATCAAGTTTTGTTGCTTGTTCAATATAGTCCAAAACAGTTTGGTTCAAACTTTTACCCCTTAAACGTGCCTGACGTCGTAAAAAAGTGTCAAGCTTGTTAGGGACCGATCTAATGGTGTATTGTGTAGTACTCATGCCTACATTATAGGCTATATGCCTTCATATTGTCAACATATACCTTATTTTGCAGCTTCTTTATGAATTCGGATAAATAACCACGAGTTCTTTTGTCTAATGAGGGCATATCAAAGAAGATAGAGGTAGTTGGCGTTCTCGCGTGATTAAAAAAACCGTTATTTTACACATCATCACGGTTGGTATATTGCTTCAGGGCCCGCAGGCCTTTAGGCAGTAAGTAATAAGCTGCCGGTTTACCGCTTAGTTTGTAGCTCTTATCAAACCTATTAGCAATATAACCATTGACTTGTAATATCTGTAACCTTGAATAGATAGACGTAGAGTTACTCTTACTTAAACTACTAGCTATTAACTGTCTTGTACCGAATCTATACCTATACAGCTTTAGCAATACTTCTAATTGACCATGATTTAATTTTCTATCTTTTGACTTTATATTACTGTTTTTACTTACCATACTTATACTACCGATCCTCATCTTCTCTTCTATATATAATATATATAAATAGAGGAGAAAGGAAAGAAAGAATAATAGAGAAGAATAGAAGAAAAAGTTAGAATACCGGCGTTCTAAG
>DATKGL010000019.1:0-20747 GCA_035510795.1 Patescibacteria group bacterium | reverse complement strand
CCACAGCAATCCACCGGCCAGTAGCGGCACTATAACATTATCACTGCCCTTTGGCGCAGATATTTCCGTACCGGCCAGCAGGGCGGCAGATAACAAACTATACAAAATAGGTGATAAATATATACCACTATTATTTATTGGATAGTGAGTAGCAAATGCCCAGTAGCTTAAATTCAGCGCAAATGAAATTATTAAAAAAGTAAGCGTACCGGCAATGCTTTTTCGGCAACCTCTGAATCTAAAATTCCTGGCCCTTTTAGCTAATCCTGCCCCAATCACTGCTGCAAAACCATCTGCCAAAGCCAGATGCAAAATGGCAATGGCATAAATCACATCATCCTTAAACACTAGTGCGATTACACCTATACTTATGGCATACCATATCTCGCCGTAAGTTGCCCGCTGTACGCTGTGTAGCGAATTAAATATATGTAATTTTTTGATAACGACAAGTGCGGCAACAAATAAAAGGCTTAGAATTACGATGTCATTACGGTTCATAAACAAAGGCCAAAAAGCTGCGAAAGTTGCCGCAGTAATATGAACAAACTTACGGGCTATTTCACCTTTGGTTATTTTTTTTCGCCACAACCATTCGCCTATAAGTAGTAGAGCGGCTGTGCCTGATGCTGCGAACAGCATTCCATTCATAGGTAATTATTATACTCTAATCTGCAAACATGGTCGGGGTGAGAGGACTCGAACCTCCGGCCTCAGCGTCCCGAACGCTGCGCGCTAGCCAACTGCGCCACACCCCGTAAAATAACAGAGGTGATTATAAACTACTTAAATTAGTTAAACAAACTATATTGCGCCTGGAGCTTTTCGTGAGTCCAGGCTTAAAACACTGTCCGAATTTGCTTAATCGACTTAGCCAGGCGGGTTTTTGGATCAATGTCGATCAGGACAGCGTTAAACTGCATCTGTCCTTCGGTTTCTAGTACATTTTTTGTAACTGTTCCACCATACCAGCGGGGCAGGATTGATTTCAGACTTACGCCCAAGGAAGAATCAAGCGAACCGCACATGCCGACATCGGTTATGTGGGCGGTGTGATTGGGCAGGAGCATCGCGTCTGCCGTTGGTATATGCCAGTGGTCGCCGATAACTGCGCTGACCCGTCCGTCAAGGTAATAACCGATTACTCTTTTCTCGCTGCTATAATCGCCGTGAAAATTAACGATGGTAGCGCAAACTGTTATCTTTTCCGAGGTTAATATTTTATCGATCGTACGCAGCGGATTATCTGTTGGCTTATCGGCATCACGTCCGATAATCTGGCCTAGCAGGCTGA
This sequence comes from Patescibacteria group bacterium, assembly GCA_035510795.1. Lineage (GTDB taxonomy): Bacteria > Patescibacteriota > Saccharimonadia > Saccharimonadales > UBA4665 > DATKGL01. The sequence continues at coordinate 19,453 of DATKGL010000019.1, read as the reverse complement.
CTATTAGCATCGGTCCGAATTTTGTCTGCAAATATTTATAACCTTTTCCCGGAGTTGGGTTCGGATAGTTGGCGGGCCTGATAACCGGTTCGGTGGGATTATCCAGGTAGGGGACTATCTCGTTTCGGAACAAACTCCAGTTACCGCCGGTGCAGAAATCAACCCCGATAGACTGGAGCTCTTTAAAATCTGCTACCGTGATGCCCTTTCCGTCGCTTAGATTCTCGGCCTGGGCAATAACTACGTCGGTTTTATATTTGGTTATCATATCCGGCAGAACAGACTTAACAACCTCAATACCGGGCCGTCCCATAATGTCACCGACATAGAGGACTTTCATAGTCTATCGCTCCTTTGCTTTGAAATTATTTGGCAAATTCTATGGCCCGTGTTTCGCGGATCACATTTACTTTGATTGTGCCCGGATATTGCATTGTCGATTCGATTTTAGTGGCTACATCCCGAGCCAGCTTGATAGCGGCCAGATCGTCAATCTGCTGAGGCTGGACGAAAATTCTGACTTCGCGTCCGGCGCTGATGGCGTAGGCCTTTTCGATGCCGCCAAAACCGATAGCAACATTTTCCAATTCTTTCATACGCTCAACAAAATTCTCAGCCGATATATTTCTGGCTCCTGGGCGGGCGGCGCTGATGGCATCAACAACCCGGATGATCAGGGCCTCAACAGTTGTTGCCTCGATGTCGTCATGATGGGCCTCTGCGGCATGAACTACTTCCGGCGGAGCCCCGTATTTTCTTAGCATCTCGCCACTGATGTGGTGATGTTTACCCTCCATTTTATGCGTCAATGCTTTTCCGATATCGTGGGTCAGAGCGGCATACTTTGTGGTCTTAACGTCGGCACCGAGTTCTTCGGCAATCATACCGCCGATGTGCGCCATCTCAACGCTGTGTTTTAAGACGTTCTGCCCATAGCTGGTTCGGAAGCGCAATTCACCAAGCAGATGCAGTATTTCTTTGGGAATCCCGATTATACCGACTTCTCTGGCAGCATCTTCGCCGGCCCGGACAACTTCTTTCTCGACATTTTTCTGTGCTTTGTCGACTACTTCTTCAATGCGTCCTGGATGGATGCGGCCGTCTTTGATGAGCATCTCGAGAGCCTCGCGGGCAATTTCCCGCCGCACCGGATCGAAGCTGCTTAATACTATATAGCCGGGTGTATCGTCAACCATAATGTCCACGCCGGTAGCGCGTTGCAGGGCTTGGATATTGCGGCCTTCCTTGCCGATAATCCGGCCTTTCATTTCCTCATCCTCTAACTTAACTGAGGCGATAGTGCGCTCTGCCGTTACTTCGCCAGCCATTCGTTCCATCGCTCCAACTATTACCATGGCTGCCTTGTCTTCGGCATCTTCTTTAGCTTCATCCTGCAATTTTGCAACAAGGTTGGTAAGATCGCCTTTTATGTCGCGTTCGGTCATCTGCATGAGTTTTTCGGCTGCCTCGGTTTTACTTAGCTTGGCAACCTTCTCAAGTTTCTCCTGTTGTTTTTGCCGAATTGCTCTTATCTCGTCTTTTAATTCCTCAACTTCTGTTTCACCCTTGCGCAGACTCTCGTTACGCTTGTCTAAACTGTCGAGTTTCTTATCCAGAGTATCTTCTCTTTGAATGAGTCTTTCTTCAAGTTCTTTCAGCTCCCGGCGGCGCTGTTGCTCTTCTTTGCGCGCCTCATCGGCAATCCGGCCGGCTTCCTCCCGTCCGTCACTGACGATTTTTGATGACTCCCGTTTTGCTTTCTCGATTTCTTTTTTTGCTTGTTCGGCAGCTGAGCCGATCCTTTGCCGGTTTATTAGTAAATTAGCGCCAAAGCCGACGCCTATACCAACCACAGCAAAAACTATGGTTAAAATATCCATAAGTATCCTTTCTATCGTGCAGATTATGGCTGCAGCGTCGCTATCACTTCTCTAGCTACTGCCAATAAATCTGAAAATCGAATTGAATTTAGTAATTTGGTTAACTCGGACTGCTCTCAATAATGCAAATCCACTTAAAACTATACGCCAAAATCATATCTCGCTGCAATAAGTTTGAGTTATAAATTTAGTGCTTGGGTAAACTTACGTGGATTTTGCCGCCGTAATAGGGCAGAACGATGCCATCATTGTCACTACTCCCCAGCCGCTTCAGGCCTTTATTTATCCAGTCTTTACCGCGAGTTGCGACAATTGGGATGTTGAGCGAATAAGCTAGAGCATTGCCGACGCTGAGGCCGATCCTCAGGCCTGTGTAGCTGCCCGGTCCCTCAAAGCACACTACTCCCTCGGTTTGATCGATTTTCTTGTCCGCACCGCTGAGCAATTGCTTAATTTGAGTATGAATGGTTTCAGCTAGTTCAAGGTGAGCTGGCCACTTAATATAGTTAATCTGCCTATTATTTTCAAATAGTCCCAACTCGGCTTCCGGCTGATCAGTTTTAATGGTTAGAATTAACAATTGCCACCAAACCTTTCATTAAATAATCTAAATCTGAGGGGTACTTAAATTCGAGTTCTCGTTCATTCTCGCCGACATGCCGGAATTTTATCGTTAGCCGCTTTTTGGGCAATACTCCCCGGACGATATCTGCCCACTCGACCAGAGTTACATTATTCGGATTGTCCAGGGTATCAGCTAATTCGTGAGCAACGACGCCCGGCTGGTTCAGCCTGTAAAAATCAAAATGGTAGATAGTCAGTGAATTGCTGTCGTATTTGCGTGACAAAGTGAAACTCGGACTGGCAACGATGTCATTGCTGCCAAGACCTTTTGCCAGACCCCTGACGAAAGCCGTCTTGCCGCTGCCTAAATCGCCGACTAACTCAAACACCTCGCCGCCTTTAAGATTGTGACTGACAAAATAAGCAATTTGCTCAGTGTCTTTCTGGCTGCTTGAAGCTAACTTGGTGACAGACTTTTTCCTCATAGGGTGATTTTTCCATTTTAACAGCGCACCAGTGGTCCCGCTATAGCTGGTCGCGCTATACTAAGTATATGTTACAACTCAGCCAACTCCTTCTAAACCGGCCAATTTTATCCTTGCGGGCAAGTGCAACCATCGGCCATACTCTCACGCCGATCATTAATCCTAATAATCTGAAAATCGAAGGTTTTTATTGCCGGGACCGATTTGATAAAAAAACTGATAAGGTTTTGCTCTATCAGGACATCCGCGAAATTTTGCCGCAGGGAATTATCGTAAATGACCGTGACGCCCTGACAGACCCGAGCGAATTAATCAGGCTAAAAGATCTGATGCAGCTTAATTTCAATCTCATCGGTAAACAGGTCGTGACTGTCAGCAAGCAAAAAGTCGGCAAAGTTATGGATTTTGCAACGGAAATGGAAACGCTTTACATCCAGAAACTTTATGTCAGCCAGCCGATTTACAAAAACCTAAACGGCGGGTCACTGAGCGTTGACCGCTCACAAATAACGGAGATTACCAGTTCTCAGATAATCATCAATGAGTTGCTCCAGCCTACCTCAGTCAGAGCTCCGGCTGCTGTTCAGACTACTTAAAGCCGTTTTAATATCTCCGTAATTGAAACCCTGACGGGCTAGATATTGAATGATTTTCTGATCGTCACGGTACTTGGGCTGTTTTCGTTTATTCTCGACAATCCTGATTATATTGGCAGTCTCGTCGATTGGTTGAGCTGATAGTGCGGAATCGATGACTTCTTTTGCTATATTTTTTTTCCGGAGTTCTTGTTTGAGCAGCCGGGAGCTTCTTGGTTTTAGCAGCTGACGGTTCTCAATCCAAGATTTGGCGAAAGCCGGGTCGTTGATCAGTCCCAAATTGCTTAACTTGTTAAGTATTAGTTCGACTGTTTCTTGTTTAAACTTTTTTCGGTCTAAATATGTTTTGACTTCCCACTCGCTGCGTGGACGCAATGAAACATAGCGGAGAGTATTTATGTAGGCTTTGTCTTCAGAAGATAGTTTAATAAGTTGTCTTAGCCTAGTCTTGTCAATGTTCTGGTTGGGGCTGAGTTGTTGCCTGAGCATTTCAGATTGGCTGAGGCTGAAACTATATTCGCCGTCAACAAAAATAGATACCCGGTCGCTTTTTTTAAGCTGTGGTTTGATAGCCGTGATTTTCATAGCTATGTGTCAACCAGTATCTATGCTTCTTTAGCGTGCTGTTCGCGGACAGTTTTTTCTATTTCTGCCATAACTTTAGGATTGTCTCTTAGGAATTGTTTGGCGGCTTCGCGGCCCTGGCCGATCTTTTCGCCTTTGTAGTTAAACCAGGCTCCGGATTTTTCGACGATATTGCGAGTGGTTGCTAAATCTATAAGGTCACCCTGCTTGCTGATACCTTCATTAAACATGATGTCAAACTCGGCTTCTCGAAACGGAGGCGCGATTTTGTTTTTGACGATTTTTACCCGGACGTGATTGCCGATCATCCTCTCACCCTGTTTTATTTGTGAAATCCGGCGGATATCCATACGAACTGACGCATAAAATTTAAGAGCGTTGCCGCCGCTTGTTGTCTCCGGGTTGCCGAACATTATGCCGATTTTCATGCGGATCTGATTTATAAAGACAACAGTCGTTTTCGACCTGGATATCACGCCGGTTAGTTTGCGTAGAGCCTGGCTCATTAATCTTGCCTGGAGACCGGGCAGGGAATCTCCCATATCACCTTCAATTTCAGCTCTTGGCACTAACGCCGCCACGGAATCGATAACTATAATATCTACGGCATTAGAGCGGACTAGGGTTTCAGTTATTTCCAGCGCCTGTTCGCCGTTGTCAGGCTGGCTGAGTAACAGGTTATCGACATCAACTCCGATTCTCTTGGCGTATGCCGGATCAAGGGCGTGCTCGGCGTCGATAAAAGCAGCCGTGCCGCCGTGGCGCTGGACTTCAGCAATGGCGTGCAGGGCGACAGTGGTTTTACCGCTTGATTCTGGTCCGTAAATCTCGACTACCCGGCCCTTGGGCAAACCGCCGCCAAGCGCAAGATCCAGTGATACGCTGCCGGTCGGAACCGTTTCTACCTGCGTAATGGTCGAGCTGCCAAGTTTCATAATCGAACCTTTGCCAAATTGTTTTTCAATTGTTTCAAGGGCTAGTCCCAGCGCTTTGGACTTTCCGCTCTCACTCTTAGACGTATCAGCCATCGTTTTTTCCTCCTCCGCATATCTTTATCTACGGTATACCAAGATTATAACAAAGCGATATTCCAGTCAAAGAAAGCTTACTCTTGCCCAAGCTTTCTTATATAATTCGTTGTAGTAATGTCTGAGACTAAAGCAACTATCCAGATTAATCAATCAACGGTTGAACTTGGCGGCAAGCAAATCATTGAACGAGCTATTCATTGCGATGCGACTGACATCCACTTGGAGCCGATGGAGCGTTTTATCGTAGTCCGCTATCGCCGCGGCGGCGTTCTCTACGTCGCCAATAAACTGCCAAAAGCAGCCGCGTTGCCTCTGACGGGCTACTTAAAAGAGTTAGCCAAACTGGACGTAAACCAAACTAAAGCTTCCCAGACAGGCCAGACGACGCTAAAAGTCGGACGGCACAACTACCAATTAACAATGTCAACGATGCCGCTTATCGATGGAGAAAAAATAACGGTTCACATTCAGCCTGAAGTATTAAACGTGCCGACCCTTGAGCAGCTTGGGCTTTGGGGTAAATCGCTGGCTCAGGTCGAGTATGCTCTTGGTTTGCCAAAAGGAATGATCGTGGTTTGCGGAATCCAGACCGCGCAAATTAGCCAGACGATAGCTTCATTACTTAATGTTTATTCAGCCCGGCCGATAAAGACGGCCTTGATAGATGAGAACATCCAGTTATTGCCGCCAGCCATCAGCCACTTCGTGCCGTCACCAAAATCAACCTTCTCGCACTCTCATTACCTGAAGCTACTACAGCGGCGCGGCACTGGGGTAATTGGCGTGAACCCGGTTCTGACTAAGACTACCGCCAAAGAAGTCGTAGCCGCCGCCAGAAAGGGCCACCTTGTTGTCGCCGGCGTCCCGAGTGCCAACGTTGCCGAAGGGCTAATATTCCTTAGCCAATTAAGCAGCCAACCGCTTGGTATCGATTTTGGTGGTGTTGCTATTGGGCAGATAATTGTCCGCGGTCTTTGCCCGTTCTGCCGTCAGGCCTATCAGCCTGATTCGGCCGAGCTTGCCGGAATTAGAAAAATCTACAAACTTAGTCAGCCTAAAATGATGGAATATATAAATCAATTAGAAATCGATGCACTTAGTAAAGGGATCGGTAGCGATCCGGACCTGAGCAGCTCAAAGAAAAATATCAGCCGCTTGTGGCGAGCACATCCTCATGGCTGTAAAAAGTGTGACTATAGCGGCTATAACGGAGCTGTCGGGATTTTTGAAGTTTGCCCACTTAACGATGTCAGAGGCGGGCAATTAATGAAAGCCCGTTCGGCGGCGGGTATTTATCAGTCCACCATTGAAGAAGGTATGATCCCGCTGAACCAGGACGGCCTGATTAAGGCCTTGCGCGGGCTGGTTGATCTGCCTACTATCATGTCGCTGTAATATTTATAGTAAATTAGTCTGGTCGGTCTTTGATCGCCGGTTTTTTTTGCCCAGGTGTTGATAGGCTTTTGCCGTTGCCTTACGGCCTCTTGGTGTTCGTTCCAACATACCGATTTGCAATAAGTAGGGCTCGATAAAATCTTCAATCGTCGTTCTTTCCTCTCCGGTCAGAGCAGCCAGCGTTTCAACCCCGACAGGTCCACCCTGATAGTTATCGATAAGTGCATTAAGCAGCACTCTGTCCGCCGTATCCAGCCCGAGTTCATCGATATCAAGCAGCGTCAGAGCTTTGTGGCTGATTTCGGTGTCAATAACCCCGTCACCGTTGACATCAGCATAATCGCGTACTCGTTTTAACAGGCGGTTAGCGATCCGGGGAGTTAATCTTGACCGTTCGGCTAAAATTAAAGCCGTCTTGGGCTCAATTTTAACGTCCAGAATTTTTGCTGCTCGTAAAATTATTTTCTGGATTTCTTCGGGAGAGTAATACTCCAGCCGGTGAATCATGCCGAAGCGGTCGCGCAGTGGCGGCGCCAAAGCTCCAGTTCGGGTAGTGGCGCCAATCAGCGTGAATTTGGGCAGGTCAAGCCTTAAGCTTCTAGCGCTTGGTCCTTTGCCCAGCATGATATCGAGTTTGAAGTCCTCCATGGCGGAATACAAAACCTCCTCAACCGTTCGGTGCAGGCGGTGTATTTCGTCGATAAAGAGAATGTCGTCATCGCTTAGATTAGTCAGTAAGCTGGCCAAATCGCCGGCCCGTTCAATAGCCGGCCCGCTGGTAATTCTGATTTGCGCGCCCATTTCATGAGCAATGACGCTAGCCATAGTAGTCTTGCCAAGTCCTGGCGGACCGTAAAGCAGGATGTGATCTAACGGCTCACCGCGTTTTTTGGCTGCTAAAATTGCCAATTTTATATTCTGTTTCAGTCTGTCCTGGCCGATATAATTAACAAAATCTCTCGGCCGAAGAGTAAGCTCCAACTCTTGTTCCTGCTGGTCGTCAGCGGCTGGATCAGTCTGAATAATTCTCTCAATAGCCATTAACTAAAAGTATAGCCCATTTGGTGATCTTTTGTGGACAAAGTCAAGCCTAAACTCTTTTCAGAGCTGCTCTGATACGTTCCTCGGTTGGCAATTTCTTATCGACGTCTTGCAATGCCTTGACTGCGTCCTGTGCCGTGTAGCCTAGACTTACCAGTGCTGCCACCGCTTCGTCTTTAGCCATTGATGAGTCCGATCGCAGCAGGTCGTTAATATTGGCCGTCGAATTTAATCCGACTTTGTCTTTGAGATCGACGACGATTCTCTCGGCGACCCGCTTACCGACTCCCTGGGCAGCCTGTAGATATCTGATGTTGCCCTCGGCAATGGCGTTTTTGACATCGGTCGACGAGCCGATATTGAGTAAATTGAGTGCCATCTTCGGCCCAACTCCGTTGATATTTATCAGATCTTCGAAAAAATAGCGGCTGTCTAGGTTGGTAAAACCGTACAGATCGTGCATATTCTCCCTGATATGCTCGTAGACGTAAATCTTTGACTTATCGCCAGCTGTCAGGTTACCGCTGTCTTCGTTGGTCAGAAAAATTTCATAACCGACTCCACCAGTCATAAGAACGATGCTGCTGATGAATTTTTCATTAACTATTCCTTCAAGTATGGCAATCATTACGTTTTATTATCCCTCATCGTCATGCTATGACAAATGGCAGCCGCCAGAGCATCGGCACAGTCATCGGGTTTTGGAGTTTCCTTAAGCTTGAGGACTATTCTGACCATTTCCTGGATCTGCTTCTTATCGGCCCGCCCATAACCGGTCAGGGAGTACTTAATCTGCAGGGGTGTATATTCGAATATCTGTAACTTGGCCTGTTCGGCGCAGAGCAGGACAATGCCACGGGCTTGGGACACGGTCATGGCCGTCGTGACGTTTTGGGCGAAAAAAAGTTTTTCAACCACCATGACTTTAGGCTGGCTGTTTTTAATAATTTCTGTCAATTCGTTATAGATAGTGCTCAGCCGGATCGCATCTTGTTCCTTATATGGGGTTCTGATTACCCCGGCGTCAACCAGGGTCAGGTTGTGATTGGAGGCCTCGATGATACCAAAACCCAAAATACCGGTGCCGGGGTCGATGCCGAGTACACGCATCAGTTGCTTAATAATTTATCATCAATGTCAAAGTTGACGTGGGTATTAACTACGTCATCAAGTTCATCCAGGGAGTCCATCAGACGCATTATTTTATTGGCAATCTCAGGATCGGTTATCAATATGGTATTTTTTGGGACATATGTTAATTCGGCGTCGACAACCTCCAGCCCGGCTGCCTGCAGGTCATTGCGTATCTTAGCCAGTTGCCGGGGGTCGGTATAGGCGATTGTCTCGCCGGCTTCTTCTTGGACGTCATCAGCCCCGGCTTCCAGAGCCTGCATTAATATGTCATCGTTATAGCCGGCCAGCCTGACCATGCCCTTGTGCTCGAACTGGAATGATACGGCACCTTTCTCGGCGACATTGCCGCCGTGCTTGGAAAAAGCTACTTTAACGTCCGGATAAGTACGATTGAGGTTATCGGTCGCGCACTCCACCAATATGGCCACTCCGCCGGGTCCATATCCCTCATACATTACTTCCTGAATTTGACTGCCACCGAGTTTACCTGAACCGCGGTCAATTGAGCGCTGGATATTTGCCATCGGCATATTGGCTGCTCTGGCTTTGTCGATTGCCAGGCGCAGGCTGAAGTTTGTCTCCGGATCAGCGCCGCTTCGGGCAGAAACGGCGATGGTATTGCCGAGTTTAGTAAATAAAGCTCCCCGGGCGGAATCCTTTGCCCCTTTTTCCCGTTTTATGGTTGACCATTTGGAATGACCGCTCACGTCAAGCTCCTTAGCTGGATTTTATATCTTATATGTTATAGCTTATACTAAAATCTCATTTTGCTAAATTGCTTAAGGTTAAGTTCATAATGGTATTTCTTGGGTAAATATCCAGCAAATTGAAATAGATTGAGGACATAGAACAAAGGTCTAACCAATGAATCTAGTCAGTCGCGGTATTCGTAATGCTTTTCGAAATGTCATCCGGGCAATATCTATAATTGCCATCATCGGTCTTAGCATTGGCTTAAGCCTAACCATGTTGGTGGCTCACCAAGCCGTCAGTCAAAAAATTCAGTCGGTCAAAAGTTCAATTGGCAATACGATTTCTATCACACCGGCTGGGTTCAGCAGTTTCAGCTCAGTCAACAATTCTCTGACGACCAGCGAGCTTAGTAAAATTGCGCTGCTGCCTCATGTCAGTGCAGTTAATGAAACACTAACTGACCGGCTGACTACTATCGGCTCGTCAACGCCGACGTTTGGATTTGGCGGACAATCTTCGAGCTCGACCAATAACAACGGGCAAACCAGCCTGACTTCACCGGTCACTATCAACACCAGCGGCAGCGGATCTTCCGGTTTCGGCGGCCATTTCTTTGTTAATGGCGGCAGCAGCCTGCCAACCAATTTCAGCCTGCCAATTACGATTATCGGGACTAACGATCCGACCAATATTAACGGTACGAGTCTGACGCTGTCCAGCGGTAAGACAATCAGCGGCACGGCTACAGCCGATGATGCGCTGATCAGTTCGGCAATGGCCAGTAAGAATAATCTGAAAGTCGGTTCGACCTTTACGGCCTACGGGGCTACGATGACGGTTGCTGGCATATTTACCGGCTCTAGCTCAAGCCAAAGCTTAAATGATAACGTTGTTGTGTCGCTGCCGACCGAACAAGGTCTCAGCGGGCAAAGCGGCGACGTCACCAGTGCCATTGCTACCGTCGATTCACTGGATAATCTTGATTCGGCAACTACTGCGATTAAGAACACACTTGGTTCATCAGCCGACGTAACGAGCGCTGAACAGCAGGCCAATCAGACAGTTGCTCCGCTCAATAGCGTTAAGAATATCTCTTTGTTCAGCGTCATCGGAGCGGTCATAGCCGGATCGATCATTATCTTACTGACAATGATTATGATAGTGCGCGAGCGCCGCCGTGAAATTGGCGTGCTAAAAGCAATTGGCGCCTCCAATATCCGGATCATGTTTCAATTTATGACTGAGGCAGTAACCTTTACTTTGATTGGCGCAGTTATTGGATTGCTGATCGGAGTCATTGGCGGGAATCCGGTGACCAGACTGCTTGTCAATAACAGCAGTACCAGCAGTTCGACTTCAATTTCTACCGGGATCCCTTCGGCTCCCGGAACTCCGTCTGTCCGTAGCGGCGCTGCTGTTTCGCGGGGCGGCGGCGGATTCTTCCGAAATATTGGTGGCCGGGCCGCAGTCAACAGCTTTAGCCATATCCATGCCGCCATCGGCTACAGCATTATCTTTTATGGTCTGGCGGCAGCGGTAATTATTGCCATTGTCGGCAGCAGCATTGCCTCGTTCTTTATAGCTAAAGTTAGACCGGCAGAAGTCATGAGGGTAGAATAAAATGCTAAAAGTTAAGCATATCAAACGACAATATAAATCAGGCGACACAATTGTCGTAGCCGTTAGCGATGTTAGTTTTGAGGTACCGGAAGGGAAGTTCGTCTCAATCATCGGCCGTAGCGGCAGCGGTAAATCTACTCTGCTCAGTTTGATGGGAGCATTAGATAAACCGACGTCCGGCACGATTGAAATCGATAATCAGGATATTACAAAACTCAATGATCATGAGTTAATAAAATACCGGTGCGGAAAAATCGGCTTTGTTTTCCAAAGCTATAATCTCGTTCCAAACTTAACGGCTGTCGAAAATGTAATGTTGCCGATGGAATTTGCCGGGGTTAGTAAAGCCGACCGCATAGCCCGGGCTCAGAAAATATTGGAAGAGGTCGGCTTGACTGCCGATAAACAGACTCGCAAACCCGGTCGTTTATCCGGCGGCGAGCAACAGCGCGTAGCCATAGCCAGAGCTTTAGTCAACCAGCCCAAACTGGTATTGGCCGATGAGCCAACCGGGAACTTGGATTCCCAAACCGGCAAGATGATTTTTGATTTACTGCACAGTCTGGCAAAAAGCGAAAACACTACAATCGTTGTTGTGACGCATGATTTATCAATTGCCGGCAAGACCGACCAAACGTTTAGCCTACAGGATGGCAAGCTAGTTAAATAGAAATGGAAAAGTATATTTCCGGAGAAGAATTTCAGCGGCTGCAGCAGGATAATGTATTTCCCCCAACTGCCCGACAGTCTAAAACCAAACCCGTGCTATTAATTTTATTGGGGCTGGCAATCTTTGCCGGGCTGGGCTTTTGGGGTGGAGTCCATTACGAGAAAGGTCATGTTAAAACTTCCGCTTCGTCTAGTTTGGTTTCCAGCAATGGTAATTCCGGAGGCTACGGTGGAAGATTCAGCAGCAATGGTGAGCGTCCGGTGATCGGCCAGGTGGAAAATATCAGTTCAACCAGCATTACTGTTCAAAACGCTCAGACCAATGTCGCGTCAACCTTCAGCATAACCAGCAGTACACTCATCAGTGATGACGGACAAGCAGTATCGGCCAGCGATATTCAGACCGGCGATACGGTACTCGTTACCGCCAGCAGTTCCAGTTCGTCTACTGCCAGCCGGATAATTGTTGATCCGAGTTATGGCAGCGGTTTTAGTGGCAGTAACGGCAGCACTTCGATACCGCCTTCTTCTGTCCAAGAGTAATCGAATAGTTCCGGAAACGGCCTTACTCCGGATATATTTCCGAAAAAACCATTCCTTGCTATGTATCTTAAAATGGCGCCGGCGGTTGAATTTGTCTATACTTGATCTCACTTGGATGCAATCCATTATTTTTTGAATATGAGCACTAACCAATCTGCTAAACCAAGAGTTGTCTTAATCGGTGGCGGCACCGGTAGTTTTACATTGCTTCAGGGTTTGAAAAAAGCTAATTTTGATTTATCGGCACTTGTAAATATGAGCGATGACGGTGGCTCAACCGGCAAACTGCGCGGTGAGTTGGGCGTTTTGCCCCCAGGTGATGTCAGGCAGTGCCTGGTGGCGTTAAGTGAAATTCCGGATGTGCGGGACTTGTTTAATTATCGGTTCGGCCAAGGATCCCTAGCCGGGCAGTCGCTCGGTAATATTATTTTGTCAGGCTTGGAGTTGCAAAAGGGCAGTTTTAATGAAGCCATCAAAGTCGCTAGTTCTCTGCTTCGGGTTCAGGGTAGGGTAGTTCCAATCACTCTTACCCGGCACACTTTAATCATGGCCGATGGAGCTGAGATTATAAAAGGCGAATCCCGGGTGATGAATCACCGGATTAAACAGCCATCAGTTAAATTATGGCTGGAGCCCAAAGCTGAGATTAATCCTGAGGCTAAAACAGCCATCAGTGAGGCCGAACTAATATTGATAGCTCCGGGCGATCTGTACGGTTCTTTGCTGCCGGCGCTAATTGTTGATGGCGTTCAACAATCTCTGAAAGGCACTGCTGCCAAAGTAGTTTTAATCACCAGTCTGGTCAATAAGCCAATTCAGACACTCAGCTGGCACGTCATGGATTATCTCAATTGCTTGGAGCGCTATATCGGTAAAGACCAGATTGATTACGTTATCTACAACAACCGCGAACCATCACCCGATTTGCTTAGAAAGTATGCTAGTAAAAATGAATTTCCGGTGGAATTTGGAAAAGAACAATTTAAGGACGCAAATGCAAAAATAATAGGCTCTGATCTGGTTGCTAAAAAAATCTTTTACCAGAACCCTAATGATAAAACATTAAAACGGACTCTGATTCGCCATGACGCCGATCAAGTAACGCGGATCATCAAGGAAATACTTAATAATAAATAGCCGCCGCTGTGTCTGGCGGCCTGTTCTATGGCTGGGTAGCTGAAGTTAGCTGTTTGTAGTACTGGGCCAATTGGCTATAGTTGCCGATGCCGGCTGTTGGTATCAACGCATCCTCGCCGGTGCCCGGGTCGATGTAGCCTTTCAGTATCGGGCTGGAAGTACCACTCACAGTTGAGGGGTAAGTATACGACTGTACTGCCGCCGGATTGACATTCTTTGTTAGCTGGACGAGCTGGAGTACCTCTTGCAGACTAAGATCGGTCTGGAAGTTGTTACCAAGGGCACTAAACAAGCTACTAATTTTGAGAGGGTTAGCTACGACACCGATAGTTTTTGCCTTCTCAGCCACGGCGATGAATAGTTGTCTCTGATGTTCAGTCCGCGCAAAGTCGCTGTTAGGGAAACCATAGGACCCATAACCATCGCCGCGGGCCCGCGCCAGATTAAGTGCTTCCTGCCCATTCAAAGTAACTTGGCCGTTAGGCAGCTTGAGATCAGTGTTTGGGTCATAAAGACCGCGCGGATCGGGACTTTGAATATTGATAGTAACCCCGCCGACGGCATTGACGGAATCCTTAAAAGCGCCGTAATCCATTAGGCCATAGTAATCTACTGGGATGCCCAGATCAGTCTGCACGATTTGCTCTAGTTGTCCCATGCCGCCGGAGGGATAGCCGGGAGCCTTGAAATTTATGTCAGCGTTGGCGGCATTGATCTTTTGATATGATGACACCCCGGGAACGTTTACCCATAAGTCGCGGGGGATACTCAGAAGAAACACCGAATGACTCTTGGTGTTAATACTGAGCAATAAGATTGAATCAGTTAGTACTGCTCCAGCGTGTCCCGGATCATCAGTTGAATCACCGGCTAAAAGTATATTCACCCGGCCTTGATTCTCTCCTTTTAGGGCGGTGTTGCTAAAGAGAGCCTGCGCATCCGAAATAATATTGCCGTGAAAGACTTTGTTTAAATTTCCGAGGACGCTCCACCCCAACCATCCGCCGACCGCGACCACAAGTGAGATGACAATTAGCGATAACCTCAGGACCATTCTTTTGCGCGAGTGCTTGCGTGACGGTTTTTTTTGCGGTTCGATCCATTGGCCGAATTGACCGGGCAGAGTCTCGCTTGAAGCAATCGTTTTATGCAGCAGGGAAGGTTGTTGGTAGATTAAGGGTGACAGTTCATCTGTCGTTTCGCTTTCAGGCGATACTACCGAAGTTGGCGGGGATACAGCTTGTACCGCAGGAAGAGGGCTTTCAATAATATCAACCCGGCGCCGCCGGCGGCGGGAAAAGTAATTAGAACGCGGCAAACCGTCAATATGGGCACGGTTTATAGATCCCTTATGGGGACGCATTTTGTAATGCGGTGTCGGTTTTTCCATTAACATTAGTATTTTATCATCATTAACGCATATGTTAAATTTGTCCAGAAAAGAGGGCAACTTTAATAAAAATAAATATCACTGCGCTAATGGCTCTGAGTTTTTGGCTGGGCGAAAGAAAAGAGTATTTCTATTTAGGCCACAAACACAAACTCAAGAATTTAAAAATCTGATAGACGCTCAAGTCTATCAATAGCGTCTTCGTTTACGGAGATTTCTTCGTTTTGTGCTTAGTGCCCTTCCGGAAACGGCGCTAGAATCTACGATCCGTTTATCTCTCAATCCCGGCATCACTATCTGATGAGCGCATCGGGCATCGAGATGATGATGATCAAAATAATGCCCGTTATTACTTATTGTCGGATCAATACGGTTCATCGCAACGTGTTCGCCGCCTATTGGTATATCGCCAAAACAACATGGGCAACGGTAGAGTTTTTTAGCGATTGCCAGGTGGAGAAACACTGTCTCGCCATGCGAGTCTCTTCCCTGTATCGCCTGTCTGCGATTCGGTAATTCCGCAAACCGTTCTAGATCTAACTCTAGATCAGCCGGGTTGATCGAGACATCAATTCCGTTTTCCTGTATCCAATCTAGATTAATAGCGGGCTCGGGATTCTCGGGGTTATGCGTTCCGGGGTGGCGCTCCATATGAATTATATTAATAACATAGTTAAGGGAGAGATCGTATTTATCTTTTTGTTGCTACGGCTCAACCGGGTATTCCGAGTAATATTCACCGCTGAGAACTTTTTCAAGTACCAGCCTGACATGGGGAATGGTGTTTACGGGTAAGTTGTCGATGGGGGACCACTTCAGCTCGTCACACTTGTTAGGCTCGGCATTTATGATTTCTCCCTGCCATTTCCAGGCTTCAAAAAATATATCAATCCGCTCCTGTTCGGCTGAACCATTTAAGCGGTGCGAGATGCGGACGAGTCTTAAGCCATTTGATTTAACGGTAATACCGGCTTCTTCCTTGGCTTCTCGGCACATTGCAGTGCTTGCCAATTCGTTTCCGTCCAGATGGCCCGCCAGGACACTATAGTTGCCATCCTGATAGCCGCTGCCCGCTCTTTTCAAAAGTAGCACTTCGTTGTGTTTTCTTAAGAAAAGATAAACCGCCGGAATTATTTTAAAACGGCCTTCTTTCATAGAACAATTATATCAAAAACAGAGAGGGATTATAGCATTAGGGCTGTGCCGGACTTGCTATTAATATCTGTCAGTCTGAAACGATCTTATTGGGGCAATCAACGCAATCCATCAAAGGAGCTCCAAGGGCAACAAGCCGTTGATAAGTATCGCAATCCACGTCTTCCGCCACTCTGCGATAAGCCAATCCGTTTTCAGCAAAATCGTCAAGCGTCGAGGGATAGTGTAATTGATCATCACCGTCTCTCCTTATCCTTACAGTGACGGCCGGCTCGCGGCCTTGACAATCACCTTCCACTACATCCTCTGGCTCAATATCAGTAATACCAGAAACAGACTCGATTATAGGCATATCGATCCCCCATTAATTAAGTACATTGTGCCATACCGACAAACAAATACAAACCCGGTCTTTGTCGCCCGGCTTATTTATAAACTTTTCGGGCGATAGTCGCTGATAGCCAACCAATGAAATAGCCAAAAAATACAAGGGCCAGCGTCTTGGGGTGAGGAGGGCTATTCGCCAGCCAATGAACCAGAAAAATAATACCCCATAAAACAAACACAGCAACACTAAATACCCAATAAGGTCTCTTGGTAAATACAGCCACACCTATATTGTACGCCGGATAGGCGTAAGCAATAAAACCGTCACAGACTCATCCGTATCTGTTTGCGGCAAGATAGGGCAGCCGTGCGCTGTCGCAACTAGATTTCAATCTAGTTTAAGGTCTTAGCGTGCCAAAGAAAACTTGCCAAGCGAGAAGTGATTTAGCCACCAGACTTAAAATAATATAGACCCTTTCCCCGTACAAGTAATTTTTCCAGGGGCCAACCTTTTTATATTGTAAGATCATATTTAAAGCAAAACAGCTGAAAAATATAAAGATCGACACGAAGATCCAATAAACAAATGCTGGAGCTGCACTACCTTTATGGGCACTCAGCCAAAAATAAAAAGCAATTACTATCCAGGGAATAATTCCCGCCAGGCAGCCGAGATAGTAACTTAGCCAGTTAGTTTTTTCAGTAGTTTGATTATGGATCTCCATCACAAGACCCATCAAGTTCATTATCCCGGCTAGGGCGAAAATCATTATCAGACTGGTGAAGTCGTAAACACCGACCAGCATAGCTATCGCTATCATCATTAAACTTGCCGAAAGTGAATACTCGATCCATCTGGCCTTATTGATGCCGAGCCTTAAATTACTGATGTATCGTTCGTTATAGACCGTAGCTATCATGAAATGAAAAAATGCCGATAAGAAAAAGAAAATAGCTATCAGCCAAGGTAACTGAATATGAAAAAGTATCGATGATGCAGGGTTTAGGGTTTTAGTGGCTTTATCATAGGCTAGATAATTGCCCGATATCGGTATAGCAAAATTTCTGCTTATAGCTACGATTGCTATTCCTTGTGCTAGATGTAAAAACCCAGCAATTAAGTTCGATCTTGTTAATTTTGCGTATGTAATCTGCTTAGTCATTTATCTAAAATTGATTCTAAGACTAAATCAGATAATGCTCAAGCGGTTGCAAAGTCATTGGTTAAATTTATCCAGAGCCAATAACGTGTCTTGATCATTGACTGGACCCCATATTGTTCTCTTAGCTTGAGATAAATATTAAGGATATTTAGGCAATGGGTAATAAAATCTTCTAAGACAGTTTGGTTCTTGTAGAGTTGCTTAATGCCTTGGTTGCTGATCTCGATTGAGGGCTTTGTTTTACCGCCGCTATCCTTATACTGTTGGTAAAGTTGCCGTAATAATCTGGCTCCTTTAGGTGTTAAGTAGTAATTAGCTGCTTTACCTTGAAGCTTATAGCTCTTGTCGTATCTCTTCCCAGCGTAGCCTTGATCTTCTAATACTTTAAGTTTCTTCTGGACCAACTTAATATTAGCTTTACCTAGATATCTAGCCGCTAACTCACTGCTGCTAAACCTAAACTTATATAACAGCTTTAATACTTCTAGCTGACTATCATTTAATGGTCTTCTATACTTAGGCTCAACCCGACTAACAACTAACTTATTATCATCCTCAGTCATACTTCAAACAACTTCCTTACAAATATTTATTCTTCTCTCTATATTTATAAAGATAAAAAGGGGAAAAGAAAAGAATATAACAATAGATTATTACTTGAGTAGATGACGGGGGTATCGGTGGGCTAGTTTGCGGATGTACCTGTTGGGGGCGTAAATCAAGCTATATAATTATTTTTATTAGGGGCGACCCCGAAAACTCACTGAGCTAATTGCGTCAACTTATCATCATAATGCTGTTGCTTGCTCAATTTAAAACCAGGTTATAGGATACTTTTATGTCTCAAGCTGAATCAGGAAGTAACCTCGGTGAATTACCCAAAGGGTTTTTAGATAAGCTTCAAGGCCAGTTGGCGGCAGAAATTCGGGATGACTGCTGGTTGGGGAATGAGTGTGCGTTAAGAGAAGTTATTGTCATGGACGGCATAGGGGTTCCTGAGCACCCAGGGCTTAGAGATCAAGTATCATAAACATAAAAATAATATAATGGGTGTTCTACCCCAGTTAGTTGTTGCGGTAGGGTGCTTTATTCTATATATAAAACTGATAAAAGCTTAAACGCTTTGGAGGGCCACCGTAGACGTTATCGCAACTATATTTAAGCTAGGTAAGTATAGCTTTGACAGTAGCATTAGCAAGCACGTCCATAGTGTCGAAGATATGGACTTTGTCGCTAGAAGGTAGTAATAACTGTAAATCGGTACAAGCTAACGCAACACCATCTACTTCTTTTTTAACTAAATCTTCTACTACTTCAAGAACTAATGCTCGGTCACTATTCAAATGTTGACCTTCAACCAATCGTTGAATAATTTTGTCCATCTTAGCTTTTTGTAGGTCGTTTGGAGTTACGAAAGCTATATTACTTTCTTTTAGTTTATTTTCGTAGACATTATTGGCTATTGTGGCTGACGTAGATATAAGTCCAACATTTTTCATATTGTTTTCGTTTAAGTAATTAATTGTTTCTTCAACGATACTTAAAACTGGTACATTAACTGCATTTCTAATCTCGTCTATAAAAACGTGAAGTGAGTTGCAGGGCATTACGATAAAATCAACATCACTTTTTTCTAATCTTTTTGCCTCGTTAACCAGAAAAGGAATGTATCGTTCTTTGCCCTTGTTGAATGCTATTAAATCACGCTCAATCTCGAATAAGAGCGGAACACTAGCAATAACAACAGATGGCCTTTGAGTTGTGTTCTGCTTCTGACATTGAAAAATAACTTTCAAGTAGAACTCGGAAGTTGTCTCTGGCCCCAGACCTCCTATAATTCCAACGGATTTCATTAGTTTAGTATAACAAAAAAACAGAGACATTTTATCTCTGTTTAAGCATATTGGAGGGGCTATGTGGAAGCTATTGCAACCAAGCTCAAAGAAAATCCAACCGTGTTTATTGCATCTTTTTAGGCCACGGTGCTTTTAATATCTACCAGCTTCAGAGTAGTTTTAAGCACTCAGTGACTTTTATTATTTTTA
>DATKGL010000018.1:0-15700 GCA_035510795.1 Patescibacteria group bacterium | reverse complement strand
ACAAACTTTTCCTGCACCGTCCCTCTATATACAGATCAGGTTCAGACAGGCATTATCACAAAAGAGATCTCAAATCCGTCCCCTCCTCTCAACACCAAAGAATAACCTTATTCGTCAATAAACCCGCCGGATTGATGTGCCCAGAGTTTAGCATAGGTGCCGCCGCTGGCAAGCAGGTCTTTGTGCTTTCCTTCTTCTTCAATCTTGCCATCCTCTAAGACTATTATCCGGTCCATTTTTTGGATGGTGCTTAAACGGTGAGCAATGACAATCGCCGTCCGGCCTTCCATCAGCTTCCAGAGACTATCTTGGATTAATACCTCGCTGTCTGAATCTAGAGCGCTTGTTGCCTCGTCCAATACTAATATTGGCGCATCCTTTAGCATTGCCCGGGCGATCGCAATTCGCTGGCGTTGGCCGCCCGACAACTTAACACCTCTTTCTCCAACCAATGTGTTATAACCTTCCGGTAGTTGTAAAATAAAATCATGGGCGTGCGCCATTTTGGCGGCTTGGATCACCTCTTCCTTAGTTGCGTCTTGACGCCCGTAATTAATATTTTCAAGCAAGCTTCGGTGAAACATTATTGGTTCCTGCGGAACATAGGCAATACTCTTGCGTAAATCATCTTGTGCGATATGGGCGATGTTTTGTCCGTCAATTAAAATCTCACCACCATCAATATCGTTAAAGCGGAGCATTAAGCGCATAAACGTAGTTTTTCCTGACCCGGAGTGGCCGACGAGCCCGACTTTTTCACCAGGCTTAATCTCGACATTTAATTTTTCAAATAATATTCCGCCTGCGCCATCATGGGTGAAATTAACGTCAACAAATTGTATATAACCTTGTTTAATCCTGTTCTTTTCAGGATTGAGCGGATCTTTAACTTCTGGTTCAATTGATAATATCTGGACCATGTCGTTAGCGTCACCAAATGCTCGGTTATAGTTTCTGAGCGAGTTGGTCCCAAAGGCAAAGAGCTGGTTAGCAATGCTGGCGGTGTAAGTAAGAATTAAAAATACAGTAGCTAAGTTGGATTTGAAGACCATAACCCCAACTACCGCCATGACCAAAGCTAGTGCTGAGATCGTATTCGTGATCGACGTTAGATAAATAAGCTGATACCGGCTGCCGCGCATCACGTCTAATGTCCGCCGTTGGGTATTGCTGGTGATTTTTCCAAATTCCTTTTTTTCAAACAGGCCGCCAGCAAAACTCTTTATAGCCATTACATTTATGATCGCATCTGCTAAATATCCCGTTTGCGTACTCTCGGCGTTGGCCTGAATGGCGCTCAGCCGACGAACTGCCCGGGAGATTAATATGGCGCTGATGATGTAGAAAATTGAGAATAACAGCAAGATGGTCACAAAGAGAGGAGCTCTGGTTGACAGAATTATTAAAGTAAATACCAAACTTGAAAGTAGCGGAATGACCTGAAAGACTGTTGTATCTGCGAAACGAATATAGCTACTCATGATTTTATTTGTCTTTGAAACCAGAGCACCGCTGAAGGTATTTGAATGGAAGTTAGCACTCTGCGATAGCAGATGATTGAAGATTCTGCGCGAGATATCTCTTTCAACTCCGGCCTCGAGTTTCCAGTCAAATAAGTCGGTTATTCGCCACATGACAACTCCGCCAAATAAAACTAGAAGGGCATATTCAACAAGGCTCGATCCAAAGCTTGCCCAGATTCGATGCGGCTGATAGCTATGCTCGCTCAGTCTATTCAAGACGTTGGCGACAATTAGCGGCGGCAAAAACTGATAAACAAAAACCGTCAACGGGACATTAATACAGATACCGATAAGATATTTCGGGTATCTCGACACATGATCCCAATAGAAAAGAAGGGTTTTATTTGTAATGAGTTTTGCCATAGAAGTAGCTCCTGCTACTTTTTATAAATTTATTAATTTGGAAGTTTGTCTTAAGTAGAATTTTTAACCCACAAAAAGGGCGCTAAATATTTGTTTGAGATTTACTGACATATTATTTGCCCTTTCCGTTAGTTAATAAAGCTGCCGTTTATTTTACCCAGTTCTGTCATCTATTGCAAATCTATAAAAAACAATTCATGAATAGACCAGCAATTCCTTGCTTTTAAGCCTAAGCTAAATGCAAGTCCTGGGGTCAAGCGCCGTTATGTATTAATGCGGGCAACGGTAAACGTCGCTATTAAATATAAGCGTTCGATAACGTTGTTATGGTTGCAATGTTCAAAAATTTAAATACAATCTAGATACTATGGCAAACCCAGAACAAAGTCATATAGAGCTCCGAATCTCAGGACCCGAGTCAGAAATTTCCGTACCATTCCTGCAGGGCATGGTTAACCGGATGGTGGTTAGTTATTTTAAGTTCGGCAAAGTGATTGACGCATATCCTGAAAAAGTTGATGCCCAAGCAAGCCTCCTACAACGTTTAGCAAAATATAATGAAACAGGCAACACGGAATTTTTGATAGATGTTGCTAACTTTGCAATGATAGAATTTATGCGCCCTTCACGTCCTGACGCATCCTTCGAGCCAACTGACTCTGGAGAATCTCCCGGTCGCACAACTCAAGCGGGCGAGGTTACAGATGCGCCCAACCTTGAGCTTTAAGTATCGCTATCACTCATAACATAAAAAGAGTATCCCATCTGAAACTGTTGTTGGGCCGGGAAGAAGTTTGCGTTAATCAGAACTCCCCGTTCCTAATTTTGTAAGTAATGTTACTAGTTGATTTTTTTCAATATTAGAGCAGTCAACTTTTTGTTCATTGGCAATAATGTACCCCTGTAAAATTCGTCGCAATTTTGTTGCGTCGTCTTTGCGTAAATAATTTATGGAAATAGGCTTTGATTCAAAATATCGCGAATAAAGAAGTAATGAGCCAAATAGTGGTCCTGTATTTACCTGAACGTCTAAAATGTCACGGATCGGGATACCGTCAATTTTTGCAGTACGAAAAAACGGACGATTTGCGACAGTAATTTTTTCTCTGTCGATTCTTATTGTGTCGGGGATAAAGTTAAACGGGAAGACAGTGCTTGCCTCAAAGAGAACTTCCTGAGACTTATTTGAAATATCCTCAAGTCGCTTGCTTGAGAGTGCTCCGGACTCTTCATTTTTTTTAGATCTGGTGCGTGTCCTTATTCCCCTTAGGTCTGGATCATATTTCTTCAAGGTTCTTTTCAGGGCGCCAACCAGATTAAATGAAGTCTGTCGTTCTGTCATTTCGTCATCTCCTAGTTATTATTATACAGAGTTGGAATAATACTGAGCATGCAAGAATTATTTGAAAACCCTACCGAATCTTCAGACCTGTTAGACTATCAGACGAGCCGAACACTTTGTAATACTCTCGTGATTATGGTATAAACCTTTCGTAACTAAAGGGGTAAGTCTTAATGAGCCAACTTCGACCATCACTGTGCATGGGATCGGTGGCAGAATTAACGCCAGATCTAATTGAGCGTCACATGCCGGAAGTTGAAGGCGTCACGTTTGATCTTGACAATACGCTGCTTGGTCAAAACGAGTATGCCTTTTCTGCCGAAAATGTCGACGCCTTAATAACACTTAATGCTATCGGATATCGGCTGGGGTTCTTAAGTAATGCCCAAAGTCGGGGGCGGACAAACAGAGTTCATATTATGGCGGCCAGCTTAAGCGGTGTGATTGAAGAAATAACAGTTGTAACCCCAAGCATGGTAGAGGGCAAAAAGAAGCCCTTTAGGCCAATTTTTGACAAAATGTCAGAAGAGATCGGCATAGAAAGCGAAAAATTATGCCACGTCGGCGACCAGTTGCTGAAGGATGTACTCGGGGCTAATCGCGCCGGGTACGGAGGGAGTGTACTTGTCGCGCCATATGGGCGCGGAGATGATCTCCTAGTCGGGCTACTACAGCGTCCTCTCGAAGCAGCTTTACGACCTTTTCTAGGGCTACCTTTTCTGACGCGAGATTTTAGCGGGCATTATCAACGAAGCCAAAATTAAAACGGCAGATTTTCGCGTCTCACATTATTAACCTCAAAGATTTGAACTAGCTTTTCTTTAACTTCTGCCGGGAACTGCCCGATTTCTTCAAGCAGAAACGGATATGTACCAATTCGGCCAAGAGTTACCCCGGCCATTACTTCTCAGACTTCTCGTTTTTTCGTCTTCAGGGCTAGTACCACATATATTCATGGGCATACCGTAACGCATAGGGTCTCCTAGATCTAGAGGTCGATGCGTACGGGATGTGTGTGAGCTAGGACAGATGCTGCTAACCTGGTAGAACTAGTTTAAGGCCAGTTTGGTTTATACTTTTTAATATGCTCAGAAAGCAAGCAAAGAAGCTTATTAGTATAATCTCGGTCAATGATTACCAGACTCTTAATGTTATTGAGCTGGATAGAAAAAAGTTGCTAAACAATGTAACTTACTTTCAAAATCAACATCAACCGTTTGGTATTATCCCTGTACTGAAGGCAAATGCTTATGGGCACGGCTTAACTCAGGTCGCAGAAATACTGAACTCTGCGAAATGCGACTTCATGGCAGTTGACGGTTACTTTGAGGCGGCCAAAATCAGAGATATCACTAATCACAAAATTCTGGTTCTGGGTTATATCAAGCCAGAAAATTCCAAGCTGCTTGATACGAAAAAATGCTCTTTCGTGGTACAGGACATCAAGATGCTAATGTCGCTAGGAAAATTACACAGGCCAGTTAATGTTCATCTGGAGCTCAATACCGGGATGAACCGTCTTGGACTAGCGCCAAACGAATTAGAAAACTATCTTAATGTTTTAAGCAGCCATAAGTCGCTCACTCTAGAAGGGGTGATGACCCATCTAGCAGATGCGGATAATGAGGCGAGTGATGAGTTTACAGATCAGCAAACTAGGTTATTTGATAAAGCCGTTGAATCGATTTTTGGTATGGGTTTTAAGCCGAAATATATTCACATCGCCCAGACAGCTGGTAGTACAAAGGTTAATAGCAAATATGCCAACTCCATGAGGATTGGAATTGGAATTTACGGGATAAATCCGCTCAGTCTTGCTGATCGTCACCATAAAGATCTTGAGGGCTTGAGTCCGGTCCTAGATCTAAAAAGTACAGTCATTAAAGTAATTGATCTAAAGCCTGGTGACAGGGTCAGCTATAATGGAATTTTTACGGCACCAGAACAGATGAGAATCGGCGTACTGCCGCTTGGGTATTATGAAGGTATTCCTAGAGAACTTAGCGATAAAGGAGTAATTACGTTTGGAGATGAAGTTTTATCCATCGTTGGTAGGGTTTGCATGGACCATACAATGATCGATTTAAGTGATTCAAAAGTTGATGTGGGTAGCGTGGTAACTGTTATTAGCAGTGAACCTGATCGGCCGAACTCAATAGAGCAAATCTGTAAAAATTTTGGTCTATTCAGCTACTCTTTAATGACTGGGTTATCAAACAGTACGCGAAGAATAATTGTCTAGATTATTAGCTAGTGTTTGTGCGCCGGCTAGCTAGCACGGACGCAGTTAAAACAAAATAAACATCCAGAGAGAATTCTTATAACTTCCTCATCCTAACTCGGTTTATTGGACTATTTTTCTTCGTGTTTTTCTTGCCATTCTTTAATTTTTGCTAAATCTTTTTCAAGAGCTTTGTTGACCAATTTTTCGACTATTTCCTTGGCTTTTGATTCTTCGATGCCTTTTTCGTCGAGGACTAGGCGTAGCTTACTTAGCTTAAAGGATGTTTTTTTAACCGACCAGATTAATGATTCATCAATTTTTTCCTCGGGGATACCTAGCTCTGTCAATTTCATGGTCCACTTTTCCTTTTTCTCTTCGCTCATCTCGGTCATATGATTTTTATCACAATCACACATAGTTTCTCCTATCTTAAGTTATTTGTATTCATATTTATTTAAACACTTCTTCCTTGTGTTTAAGCTGAAGAAATAGACGAACCAGCTAGCGTAGTGCGCAGGAATAACCAGAATGTAGAGGGAAGAACAGATTATAAAATGGTTCTAGCCTGGCGGGAGATAGTCATTTTGGCTGGCCTTTGTTGACGAAGTTTGGCCATCCGTTCCGACTTGTAGCAAACAACAATTATCAAACTGAAATTCAGTCAATTAGTTGGATCGGGTAGGTGGGATTGTAGTATGATAAATATGATTTACATGAAGGATTATATTATATTTCCCAAATTTGCTGGTGCCGTAACCGTAGGTGAGCGCGGACAAATTGTTATCCCTGCTGAGGTGCGGGCTCAGTTACTGATCGGACCGGGAGACAAGATTCTCGTTTTTACGAGGGGTGACGGGAAAGATATACTAATAACCAAAGCTGAAAGCTTTGAACTACGAGCCGAGGCTATGTTTAACCATTTTATGCCGCTTATAAAAGAAGTAAAAAAGGCAACCAAAATAAATAATCAGAAAACCAAGAAACAAAAAAGTGCGTAAACTTGCCCGTTATTTTCTACCATATCTATTACCTCTCGTACTCCTATTAGGCTTAGTTTATGGGCAAACTTGGACCACGCTGGCCTTACCGAATTATATGGCTACGATTATCGACAAAGGCATCGTGGCTCATAGTACAAAAGTTATTTACCATACCGGTCTCCTCATGCTGATGGTGGCTTTATTGGGCGGAGTCTTCATGGTCTGCGTCAGTTTTGTAGCTACGCGGATGGCCACCAGCTATACCCGGCGTATTCGCGAAGCTATTTTTACAAAAATAGAAAGATTTTCACTGGTAGAATTTAATAAATTTTCGAGTGCTTCTCTAATTACACGATCAACCAATGACGTGCAGCAGATTCAACAGGTACTAGTGATGCTGCTTCGGATAGCATTTTTGGGACCCTTTATGGGGGTAGGGGCTATTATCAGGGCTTATCATTTAGCCCCCTCAATGACATGGATAATGGCAGTAGCCATCGCTGCTCTTATAGCTGTAGTCGCCAGTCTATTTACAGTTGTACTGCCAAAATTTCAAAAGGTCCAAAAGCTGGTCGATCGTCTTAACCTTGTAACTAGAGAATTTTTAACTGGGATACGAGTGATAAGAGCCTTTGACCGAGAAGACCGCGAGGAAGAAAAATTCAACGATGTTAATACAGACTTGAGGAAAATTAATACATATGTTAACCGGTTGCTGGCCGCTATGCAGCCCTCCATGATGCTCATTATGAACGGCGTCAGCGTGTTGATTGTTTGGGTAGGTGCCCATGAAGTTAGCTCTGGTCACTTGCAAATAGGCGGGATGTTGGCGTTTGTCCAGTATGCGGCCTACGGTATCATGGCTTTTCTAATGATATCGATCATTTTTGTATTTGCACCGCGGGCTATGGTTTCCGCCGAGCGTATCGGTAAGGTTTTAGATACTGAACCACTTGTAGCTGACCCGATAGAGTCTAAGAAACCGGTCGATAGTGAGCGTGGAGTCGTTGCTTTTAATGATGTAACTTTCGCTTATGCGGGTGCTGAAAGGCCGGTGCTGCAACACGTTACTTTTGAGGCACGGCCAGGTCAGACTACTGCATTTGTCGGTAGTACGGGCAGCGGAAAATCAACGCTTATCAATTTAATCCCTCGATTTTACGATGTCAGCGCCGGGCAGGTGCTAATTGACGGTGTAGATGTTCGCGATATGACGCAGGCTGACCTTCATCGCAAGATCGGTTATGTGCCGCAAAAGGCGGTGCTATTTTCGGGGACTATAGAAAGTAATATAAGCTACGGCTCTCCGGATGCGACTTTGGCAGAGATTCAACGTTCAGCCACCGTGGCCCAGGCTACAGAATTCATTAATCAGTTAGATAAAAAAATGGAAAGCCCTATATCCCAAGGCGGGATCAATGTGTCGGGCGGCCAAAAACAACGCCTCAGTATTGCCCGAGCTCTGGCCTATAAACCGGAGATCTTTATTTTCGATGACAGTTTTTCGGCGCTTGACTTTACGACTGACGCAAAGTTACGTAAAGCTCTGGCAAATGTGACAGGTGATAAGACGGTACTTATCGTAGCCCAACGGATCAGCACGATTATGCAAGCTGACAATATTATTGTGATTGACGATGGCCGGGTAGTCGGACAGGGGAGCCATCAGGAGCTGTTAAAAAACTGTAAAATCTATCAAGAAATTGCCCAGTCTCAGTTGTCGGAAAATGAATTAAAGGCATCGGTCGGATCATTAAAAACTATGGATGCAGGGGATGCTATATGAGTGACGAAAAACCTCCCGTGCGGCCAGTTGGTCTCGGCTTAGGACGCGGCGGGGGCGGTGGCGGCAGGATTGCATTTGGAACCGACCGCGCAAAAAATTTTAAAGGCACCTTAAAACAACTTTTTAAGTATCTTAGGCCATACTGGACCCGCTTAATCGTGGTCTTTATATTTGCAATTATTAGTACATCATTTATGATTGCTGGACCGAGGATTCTTGGGAACATGACCAACGATGTGGTCGATGGCTATGTGGCGCAGCACAGCAGCGCCCAAATATTAGACAATCTGCCTAAGAGCACTTATTTACCGCCAGATATAACTGGGAATCAACTGTTGACTCGTCTGCCTCCCGCTGAATTGCGTAAACTTCCGGTGGCCGAGAAAACTGCCATTGCCAAGGCTGTTTATACTAACGGCCACGCAAAATTTAATTTTCATAGTATTGCCGACCTAGCTATTTTGCTGGTCATAATTTATCTTATAAGTGCCGGATTTTCCTATGGTCAGAGCTGGCTTATGACAGACATGGTGCAGCAGCTTACTTACAGATTCCGTCGGGATATAGCCCGTAAAATTGACCATCTACCGCTTAGGTATTTTGATAGTCTTCCTTACGGAGAAGTCCTCAGTCGGGTTACAAATGACGTTGACACAGTCGGCCAAAATCTTAACCAAAGTCTGACACAAATTATTACATCCATCGTCATGGTAATAGGCGTAATTGCCATGATGTTTACGATTAGCTGGAAACTAGCCATCATTGCGCTCGCGATGATCCCGATTAGCTTTGGTGCCAGCATGCTGATCATTAAAAGGTCGCAAGGCTATTTTATGGGGCAGCAAGATAGCTTAGGAGAGCTCAACGGACATGTCGAAGAGATGTTTTCAGGTCATGTAGTTATGCGGGCCTATAATGGCGAGAAACGCTCGATTGCCATATTTCGGAGACTGAACAACAAGCTCTACGGCAATGCCTGGCGTTCGCAATTTTTATCCGGTTTGCTGATGCCTATTACCCAATTTGTTGGTAACCTAGGTTTTGTCGGCGTGGCGGTTGGCGGTGGTTGGTTGGCAGTTCAGGGTTCGGTTAGCATTGGTGGCATCCAGGCGTTTTTATTGTATATTAGCTTGCTGAATCAACCGATTGTCCAAGCTGCTAACGTAGCCAACGTTCTACAGCTTGCTGCTGCCGCCGCCGAGCGAGTTTTTGATTTCATTGGCGAGGAAGAGGAATCCCCGGATCCCGAAAACCATAAAGTGTTAGATGAAGTTAAGGGCGAAGTAGCTTTTAACCACGTTAATTTTGGTTATATTCCCGGGAAAACTATCATCAAAGACTTTACTGCCGAGATAAAACCGGGACAACGTATAGCTATAGTAGGCCCGACAGGTGCCGGCAAAACAACCATGGTCAACTTGTTAATGCGGTTTTATGATGTTAACGGTGGTTACATCAAGATAGACGGTATCGACACCCGCGATATGAAGCGCGCTGATGTGCGCAAGATATTCGGCATGGTGTTGCAAGATACATGGCTTTTTAACGGTAGCGTAAAAGATAATATTGCCTACGGCAAAGACAATGTAACAATGGAGGAAATAGTAGCCGCCGCTAAAGCCGCTCACGCTGACGGATTTATTCGTGCATTGCCTGGAAGCTATGAAATGGTTCTGGACGAAGAAGCTGGCAATTTAGCTCAAGGCGAGAAACAACTTATTACGATTGCCCGAGCCATGCTGGCTGATCCGCCAATGCTAATATTGGATGAAGCCACCAGCTCAGTAGATACTCGTACCGAAGTATTAATTCAAAGCGCCATGGAAAAGCTAATGAAGGGCCGAACCAGTTTTGTAATTGCACATCGGCTGAGTACCATTCGCAACGCGGATCTCATCCTAGTGATGCGTGACGGCAACATCGTAGAACATGGTACCCATGATAAACTTCTTGCCGAAGATGGATTTTATGCATCACTTTATAACAGCCAGTTTACTGAGGCTATAGATTATATGCAGGGCGCCTAGACAGGGTCTATTATTCGGTAGAACTAATATATGCAAAACTTAAAATGGTCATTTAGTGTTTATATTTTGGCTAGCCATATTGTTTTGTGTTAAAGCTCGATTTATTTATTTTCAACAAGCCGCAACTTGTGCTTATTGAAATAGTTCTTTGATACTAATACGTCTAGTGTATGCCATTGCGCCATAGTTGAAGGCGCGAACGGCAAACAAAATCGATAATGTGGCAGTCACCAGCAATATAGCTAATGCGCCGAAAGCCTCTCCTGTTGAAAGTGTGCCGACTGCGTTTCTAAGTAACACGGTCGAGGGCGCTGTTAGCGGGAAATAGGTGAAGATCGTGACTATCAAGGCGTGGGGTGAGCCTACGACGTAGCCTATGGCGTAAAGAGGTATAAAAGCCGAAAGAATGACTAGCCCTAAGTATCGGCTAGCTTCTTGGGCACTTGGGAACAGAGAGCCAAAACCCACTAGTATGCCAGTAAACATAACTAGACCTAGTAATAAAACCGACGCCCCTATAATTATGGCTTTTGCGACAAGAGGAATATGGCTTAACGATACGCCGCCCGGTAAGCTGATGTGGCTGTGGAACAGAGCATAAGCAATTATAAGAGGTACGATAATTATTACTATCTGCACAATTCCTAGGACAAGAATCGATAAGATTTTACCTATTATTAAACTACGCGACTTAATGGTAGTTAGTAATATCTCGGCAACCCGATTTTCTTTTTCCTCTGTTGTAGCGGATATCATGAAGTATGATAGCATTACCACAAAGAACAAAAAGATAGCAAAGAATATTATTGGAGCCACGATACCGGCTAAACTATTTGTCTCAGTCCCATTTTTGTAGGTTGTGGCAGTAACGCCAGGGCTTTTTTGAAAAATCTGGACGGCTTCAGAGTCATGGGTGGCTGCGCTTACTTTGGTAACTGCACTTTGGCTTAACAGCTGTGATGCTAGCGCATTATAAGGCGGCGTAAAGGTTATGCCTTGGTCTTGCGCGTATACTTGTATGCCGGCTTTAGCTACATTCTTTGGATAATAAAAGAAGGCGGTTAGTTTCCCGTCTTTTACGCCGTCAATACCTGCTTGTTCATTTGGCTCGACAATAATATGTTGGCTAATTAGCCCTCGTTTATTAATTAACCCTGTTTCATCTAGCACGGCCAACTTAGCAGTTTTTGAATAAGATGAAGTTTGTTGTTGGGTGCTGTTACTGGCATGATTGCTAGACGCGTGGGTAATGGCAAAAACAGCGATTATAATTACCGGCAAAGCAAGAGTTGTATACCAAAAAGTCTTCTTCTTAAGATTGCGGCGCACCTCAAAACCAACAACAGTCCTTAATTTAGACATCGTTTGTTCCTTGGTCTTTGTATAGTTCAAGAAAAATATCGTTAAGACTCGGCCGACGGACTTCAAAGGTTGTTAGATGTAGATCGTGCTGGTTAGCTAGAAAATGGAGCACTTCGTCGGTGGTAATGTTTTTATGCCAAGCTAACTCGGCAGAGTGAGGCAACCGTTTTGTTACTTTGTATAGTTTGTCATTTGCCGGCAGTTTACCACTGTAATTTAAAGCGATGATTTGTGAGCCGAACTGTTCTTTAACATCGTCAATTTTACCGTACAGCGCCGCTGAGCCATCTTTTAGCAATAAAATGCGGTCACACAGTTGCTCTACCTCATCCATACGGTGGGTAACTAGCATGACAGTTGCGCCTTCTGTTCGGCGATCGTTAATTATATCCATAAGCAACGAGCGATTAACAGGATCAAGCGCTTCGGTCGGCTCATCTAAAATCATGAGACTGGGTTCATGCAGAATAGTAACGCCGATTTGGATTTTTTGCTGCTGCCCGCCAGATAGCTTAACCAAGCGTTCGTTAGCTTTGTCGGCCAATCCAACTCGTTTAAGGTATGCAACTGCTCGTTTTTGCGCTTCACTCTCGCTGAGTCCATGCAGCACGGCAAAATATACCATGGTGTTTATAACTGGTTCATTGCGATATAGCCCGCGTTCTTCAGGCAAGTAACCGATAGTGGCCGACATGGTCGGGTTGTATCTTTTGCCATTTATGTGCAACGTGCCGCCAGACGGTTCATATAAGCCAAGTAATGCCCGAATAGTTGTTGTCTTACCGGCGCCGTTAGCGCCCAAGAAGCCAAACACTTCTCCGCCTTTAACGTTAAACGACAAGTCTTTAATAACTTCCTTGCGTCCGAAATTCATTGCGAATGATTGGACGTCTATAACGTTATTAGTTAGACCTTTGTTGTCTAGAGACGGCATTATTAATGACAGTATATACCCAGGTTCTAACATGCAACATGCTGGTAAAATTTAACAGATACAAAAGGACATGGCAGCCCATATTGTTCAGTGTTAGAACTGCACTCTTCAGACATGCTACAATAAAACTGATATAAATCCACCTAGCAACAACCCTGTCAAATCTCATGACACAAAGGGAATGTGGTTTTCACCTAAGAGTAGCTAGCAATGAAGGTCGATGGTGCTGGTTTTTACATAAATTCAAATAAAGGTGAAATATATGGACGAAAAGCCCAATAAAAAATCTGAATATGATTGGCTTGAACAGCATGACAAGCATATGAAGAATTGGAGAGCATGGGGTTCATGGTTCAGTTGGGGTAGCCCTACTGGTCTAGGCCTGTTCTTCATTTCCGTTGCGGCTACGCTCTGGATTTTGAGCCAAGCCTTCGGTTGGAAGTAACGCTTCCCACCAGTAAACAGCACCGTCTTTTCAAGCGGTGCTGTTTTTAATTTATCCGATTAGGGAACTGTTCCTGACTGAGCAGGCCGGTTCCAGCCTTTTCACTATAAGTAGATACGATTATAGTGCTTATGTTTGGCTGGAGCTGGAGTCGGCATTCCGAATCATTAATCTCAGGGGTGTTCAGATATAGGCACGAGGTTATTTATTGTATTCTGGGCGCTTAGACCAGACCACAGCCAAGAACAGGCTCATGAGCAGTGCTCCTACAGCCAATAGCGCAAAAGCTCTGTACTCGTGAGCGCGCACATGGCCGAAGTGAAGAAAAATAGCAGCTACTACAAGATTAATCCACCCCCAGCATACATTAACTACGGCCGACGAAGGCTTGCCGAATGGGGTTTGGTGTTTTTGTCCCATGACACCCTTAATAAAATGCGGGGTTCCGTTTGCTGCAAACAGACCCGCTAAAAAGCTAAATACATATAATTGCCACATATTAACTCCTGATTTACATTACGGATTATGACCCTTAGCGTAGCCATTGCAATAATATTGGTCGGTGACTTTTAAATATAAAACAGAGTCTGTGCCTAGGCTGGGCATCGTAGGCGAAGTTTCTTAAGTAGTTATCTCGGCTCCGCCGCTAGCTGCCAACTGTCTCGGCTTAGGCATTAATTAAGCTGGGACTTTTTATTGGGATTGTTGGGGCCGTTAACTACTTCGCTTGTATTAATACGCTTATTAGTGTGGCATTATCCACCAGTTGGCTTATAAACCAGGGACGTGAATCTCGGGGTAGGCAGGGATTGGTTGGCCCTCAGTAGCCTTTTGAGCAGTTCTATAGGTTTCAGCCTGCAACTCAGCCGTTTCTTTAGCCGATTCGGCAGGGTCTTCTTTTATTATCGGTGGCTTGGTAACGATGTCTTCCGACATGTAAGGTCCGTTGAAGTCGAAGTAAACGGTGTTGTTAGGATTAGGCATCGGCGTATACTGTTTTGTTATTTTATTATAAGTAACCTGAGCATCAGGACCGGGTTTGTTGTTTTTAGCTACAATAGATTCAATGTCGCTGTTAAATGAATAGGTCCGAAATGGAATTGCATACATGCGCTTTGGGTCTGTCCCTTTCGACCAGATGGATTCATCGATAGCAAATAGGTTTTCCGGAGCAAAGTTGTTTTTATGAGAATACAGCGACACTGCAACATGTTCACCGCCCGGAACAGACAACATAGTCGTCTTTTCAAACACCGACGCAGCGTAATGGGCGGTTTTCCCAAGATTCAGTCTTAAGCTTTCCATTTTTTTGGCGAACTGCACAAAAGTCTCTGGCGCAGGTACATTAATAGCTGTTGGAGCTTTAGCGATTCTGGTCTGGTCGGTAGTCTCTAGAGCACCGACGTGAGCAGCCCCACTGGCCACTAAACCAGCGGCAATAACTTTAAATGGATGTGAATTGTGTGATCTACTCATCTGATAGTAAACTTTTTTACTCGGATATTTTAGCATAAGCTTAGTCTAATGTCAATATTGGCGTAAGTTTATCTAGTGTTAAGCGAGTCCTGAAGCGGCTTGACTTACTTAGACCAGTTAGTAAATGGAAGCGGTACAGACCCCATATCCATAGACCGTTAGCCCTATGTCAGGCTCCCAATATAATCAACAACTAGTCTAGTCTAGAAAGGACTAAACATTGGTTTAAATGAGGAGATTAAGTAATGGCAAAAGAAATACCCGTTGATCCGAAGCTAAAGGCTGAGATTGTAGCTAAAGTTCGTGACGAAGGCATGCGAGTTGTGGACGTATCCACGCAGTACGGAATCAGTACTAAGAGCATCTACACCTGGCTACGGGAAGGTGTGGTCGATGGTAACCGTAACCTCATCTTGGAAAACAATCGGCTCAAGAAAGAGAACGAACAGCTGTATAGACTGCTCGGTCGAGCCACTGCTGAAATGCAAAAGTCAAAAAGCTAGCCATCCTGGATGAGGTCGATCCGGGATGGCTTACCCACTATGCCCGGGTACTCGGTATCGACCGGACTGGCTGGTACTGACCAGCGACTACTCAAAGCCGGGCAGATACAGTGGCTATCCGGCTACTCACCGACGCTCACCAGGCACATCCCTTTTATGGCGTCCGCAGGCTGGCTAGGGCTATGGTCGGATCTTCGAACTATTAGTCTTACTATTGACCCTTCGTCAATGGCAAGAGTAAAGGCTCTATTAGTATAAGATATGCTTTTATTAATGCTTTGGCTGGCCGTGGTTAACGATTCTCGAACTAATTTAGCCACCTATTTTACTTTTTAGGTTTTGGATTCCATTTTTCGTTAAGAAGGTATATACACGCCCAACCAGGAGGACCAAAAAATAGTAAAACGATAAATGATATAAACTGTAGTGTTCTTTCATATTTTGAGTACATTAAAAAAATTATACCAGTTCGTAAAAGATTTTATATTGCTTATGCTTTGGCTGGGGCTATGGTCGGATTTTCGAACTCTTAGTCTTACTATTGACCCTTCGTCAATGGCAAAAGTAAAGGCTCTATTAGTATAAGATATGCTCTCTTGATGCTTTGGCTATTAGTTTTGAACAAGGCCAAAACCTAATTGGTGGCACGCCACAACAACAAACTTGCCGTACATTGCATAAGCAATTTACTTCTTAGCTATAACATGTTAATTTTATCTTGCAACTTAGATGGTT
>DATKGL010000017.1:0-56150 GCA_035510795.1 Patescibacteria group bacterium | reverse complement strand
CCAGCGATGGACAGCAGGCTGGTGTTGAACAGTTTTTCGGTGATGCTCTTCGGAGCAAGCTTGCCGGTCAGGCGGGCCTTGACGACTTCGCCAACTGAGACTACGACCGAGACCGCTTGAGTGTTGGTCAGCGTAGTCGGACAGCCGACAGGGACGTTGGTAAACTCACCTTGATTCAGTATTCTTCCGATAGCGTAATATGAAACCCAAAAGATAGGTACAGGGCCCGAAGGCAGAGGAATGGGTTTATCGGGATTAAAGAGGGAAAATTTAGGTGTTGTAAAGCTGTATTTATTTGCCCCGGAGAGGACGATAAAATGTCCTGTTGATAAGGTATTGTCATATTTACGAGGCGCCGGAGTGCCAAAAGCAATCAAGTAGGATTGATCCTGGAACTGGGGAGCGCCGTCGGTTACTACGACAGCATGCACGGTGTCGCGGGTCGGGCGGCAAAGTGAAACAACCTTTGCGTAAACGCCGTTTACGTCTGCCGAGACCGTACCGCCAGTGCTAACACCGACGACTACACCTCCGACGAGTATTACTAGTACGACGGCAAGCCGCCGGAAAAGTCTGGTCATGTTCCCTTCTTTCTAGTCAACCGGCTGAGAAGAGCCGCCATCACCCATTGTTGGGATCCAGAATTCAAAACTCATTTTCTGCATTTGACTACAGAACAAGTTTCAGATACCGGACCTCAACTACAAGTGTCTAGCGAATATCAATCTGACATGTCAATGTGCAACCTAATAGCGAATCATAAAATGACTCCAGCTATTAAGATGATATACATAAAATTACATAAATTTGTTAAGTAAGCAACGTTAAGCATTTTACTTCTTAGAAAAATTCACCAATTGGGTGGTAATAAAGAAATTCAAGTTAGACTGATTTGGTGGAGGTGATGGGACGACTCTCGAACCAAAACACATACGTGCAACTCTTGCAACTCTATGATTTTGTTTTGGGCTCTGATCGTCGATCCTGATCTAGGTTTTGTTGAGCTTTTTGAATCATTGCTAGTTCGATTAGAGCTTTAACTAGTTGCTTTAGATCTGGATCTTTACGTCTTACACCATAAACGATTATACGTCTATGTTGTTTTGAATGGTACTTTTTTGCTGACAAAGCGCGCGTATTATCGCGCCGAGCTTTCGGAATTCAAAGCAGAGACGACATTTTATTAGATCCCTGGGGGACCCGAATTGAATAGGGTGCCGGAGTATAGAAGTAACACGAAAGCCAAAGCCGTCATGATAAGAGCCAATATTGCCCATGGTCGGTGTTTAACTAGACCAATAAGCGAAGCAACGAACCAAAAGGGTGAGATAAACAGAACAATTACACCAAAGAACGGAAGTTGATTGGTTCCGGTGCCGGAAGATAGAAGCCAATCGATAAATGCGGCAGTTAACAACAGCGCAGCGCCATCCAGTAAGGGATGCTTGATAACCCACGATTCTACCTGTCCGGAAGAACTTCTATGAGGTGTAGTTCGTATTTTCTTATGTTTGATAGTTTTTGTGTTGCTCATGTTTGACTACGCTAAATACATTGTCTCACGAGCGTTAGCTTCTATCAATGTGTTGTTCCTCTTCGCTTTGGAATTGCTACACCGACCATCAAGTGCCGTTCTTATCTGTATTTAGAATTATTGCAAGCGTTCGCCTTTGTAAATACAAGTGAAGTTGGTTCGAGTCCCATCACTTGTCTTGTGCGATCGGACAATGAATGTGCGGATTCATAAGAGTGAATATAGATTTTATATATAATAAACCTGGTGGGGATAAGAGGACTTGAACCTCCACGAACCGAAGTTCACTAGCTCCTGAAGCTAGCGCGTCTACCAATTCCGCCATATCCCCGTGTTTTTCCCTTATTATTCTAATATTTTTTACCGGCCCAGACTAG
The DNA here is from genome assembly GCA_035510795.1 of Patescibacteria group bacterium. GTDB lineage: Bacteria > Patescibacteriota > Saccharimonadia > Saccharimonadales > UBA4665 > DATKGL01. Next base: position 54,239 of record DATKGL010000017.1, on the reverse strand, counting down.
TCCGTCACCTTCACAAACTTTACTGCCCAGTTTTGAACATTATCAAACAGATCATTAGGGTCATTTAAGGTGCGCTGGTAAATGCCTCCGACTGTTACATTGGTTATGTAGAGAAATCTTGGCTGATACAACCCGAGTGCCGGTGCAGCCTGTTGCCAGGATGATAAGAATGGCCCGTATTTGACTACCCGCAGGGCTGGGTCCAAACGGGTTCGTCCAGCCTCTAAAGAAGAATCAGCAGTCGCTGATTGATATTCCGAATAGTTGGTAAAGTATGCCGAACTGGCACTAGCCTCGGTACTGTTCCAATAAACATAAACGTCAGGGTCAACCCCGATGGAAATACTGTAAAGCAGCGCGTCATAACCGTGATAGGCAACTGTGCTTTGGAAAGCATCAGCCGCTTGAAGAACCACTTTAACGTTTACTCCTATTGTTCGCCAGTCTTTTTGCAGTGCGGCCGTAACGTAGCGGCTATCCTGATTATCCAGCGCGTAGAGCGAGAAAGTAAGTTGCTGCCCGCTTTTGTAGCGGATGCCGCTGGCGCTAGTAGTCCAGCCATTACTTTGCAGTGTTTGCCCGGCTAAAGCCGGATTGTAGGCGAGCTGAGCGGCAGAAGAGCTATAGGCAAGCTGACCAATCAATAACGGCTCGCGGACCGGAATAACTGGATAGCCCAAACCGTTTATTATGGCATCAGTATTAGCCCCCATCACCAGCGCTTGCCTGACCGCCGTATCAGCCAGAACCCCGTCAGTAGTACGGAAAAATACCATATTAGCTGCCGTCAGCGGGAAATTATAGACTTTGAGGTTTTCCCTCCCCGCTAAGCTGCCCGGTAAGTTATCGAAGCCAGCCAGAGCATTAATCTCACCCTGCTTAAAGGCGCTAATCATTGTCGTTTGGTCGTGAAAGGCTCTGATTGTCAGTTGGTCGAGCTTTGGTTTCCCGAGGGCATAGTGGCTAAACGGAGTAAAAGCAATCTGTTCTTGTCGGGTTTGCGGTGTATCTCCAGCCACGCTTAAACTTTGCCAGACGAATGGGCCGCAGCCAATCGGATCGGTATTAAATTTAAGCAACCTGAGTGCCGCCGCCGGCGTTGAAGCCAGAATATGCTCCGGTAATATGCCGTTAGTCAAGGAATATGGGAAAGAGGCTAGAGGATTAGATAATGAGAAAGAGACTGTCAATGGGTTCACTTCGGTAACAGTGACATTTTGCCAGGCTTGGTTTAGGGGAGACTGGGCATCAGGATTTTGAATGGTTTTGTAGGTATAGACCACATCTGCTGCTGTCAGCGGCTGCCCGTCCTGCCAGGTAAGACCCGGTTTTAATTTAACCGTATAGACTTCCCCGCTAGAATTTACGCTCCAACTTTGAGCCAAATTACCGACGAGCTGGTTCTGAGTGTTATAGGTTAACAGCCCGGCGAAAGTTAATCTTGAGATGGCTTCATCGACTGAACTGGTAGCATAGATCGGATTGGCAGTAGTAAAGTCACCTAATATACCTTCGGTGTATTCCCCGCCGCTAACCGGCCGCAGAGTCTGGAAATAACTACTCAGAGACATGGTTTGATAAACAACGCAGACAGTCAGCAAAACCAACAGACCGACCCAGACAGCAATAAACCGACGGACTTTTATCAGCCGGCTCAAGCGGTTGATAATGTGCTGGTCAATTTTGTCCGTAGCTTGGGCGCCAATATCTTCAACTTGTCGTCGGCCCCGACGCATCCGACGGCGTAAACGCAGTTTAGTTGTCTGGCTAACCATACTTGGTCAAACTATTTTAGAATGCCCATCACTAAAGAAGCGATGAAGACAATACCGGTGATTATGCATATCTGAAAAATGGTTTTATCGGTTCCTCGGCGGGTCATATTGACTTCTCCAGTACCACCAAGACCGGCGCCCATACTGGCACCCCTGGTTTGAATAAGAATCAGCAGCGTCATCAGAAGCATGGCGGCGATTGTGATGTAATTAAAAATGCTCATATTCCCTCGATAATTGCGCTTACTAAATAGTTTACCAGCCCAATTATCATACCAGCAAGTATGGCCACTCCAAAACTGGTTACATGAAGGGCATGATCAAGCTTGCAGGCCAGCAGAACCAGCAAACCATTAATAATAATCATAAACAACCCCAATGACAGAACCACTGCCGGCAAGGATAAGATAACAAGTATTGGTTTAAGTATCAGATTGATCACGGCCAGAATAAAGCCGGCAATTATAACGGCCGATAACTCGTTATTGTAAGATATCCGCCCGCCCAGCACGGCAGCGGCAATCCATAGCCCCAGACTGCAAACTAGCCACCTAATAACAAACCTGACAATAGGATTCTTCTTAAGCATTATCTTTATTGTAGGCTAGCGTAATTCCCGCGACAAGCGAGCTGATAGAACTTTATTGCCATCCTTGGTTATTAACACGTCGTCCTCAATGCGTACGCCAATACTTTCGGCGGGGATATATATGCCCGGTTCAACCGTTAATACCATGTCCGCCGCCAGGGGCGCATTGTAGTCGCCGATATCATGAACCTCAAGCCCCAAAAAATGCGAGGCGGCATGAGGATAATAGCGGCGGACCGCATCAGAGCTGATTATTTTTATCAGACCCAGTTCCCTCAGTTTTTCGCCCATATATTGTTCTATGGCGGCTTCATAATCTTTAATGACGGTTCCTGGTTTTAATAAACCAAGCGCATATTCCTGAACTTCCCTGACGGCAGCATAAACTGCCCGCTGCCGGCTGGTCGGCAGCTTTCTGTAACTGTAGGTCCTGGTAATGTCGGCCGAGTAGTGACTCAGTTGGGCACCGGTATCAATCAGTACCAGTTCGCCAGCCTTAAGCTGGTGGTTGTTGCTCAAATTATGAACTACGCAAGACCGGCTACCGCCGGCAATAATCGGCGTAAAGCCATGATCTTCTGCCCCGCCCAGTCTGTAGCGGCGGGAAATATCAGCTTCTATCTCAAGCTCATTTTCATAGCTGCTGAATTTCCGGGGTCGGTTGATCGAATTTAGTGTATCAATAGTAATATCTATAGCCCGTTGAATTGCTTCCAGCTCCGGCGGTTGCTTAACTACGCGCAGGCGGGTAAGAGCTTGGCGTAAATCGATCGCGGCAATATCCGGGTTTATTTCTTTAACCCGGCTGAATAAATTGTGGCGGCTGGGATTGGCATAGAAACCGAATGTTGAGCTATAGGCCGGCGGAATAGGCAGAGTGGCAAGGTGTTTAATCTTTTTTAGCCTGGATCCGAGCTGTTTCCAGCCTTCTTTATGGCTGATGATGGTGTCAATACCGGAAAGTTTTTTCAAAACCTCAGTATCCATTGCTCCATCGAAAATCTGTTGGACGTCAGACCGCTCCGGTAATATCAGATATTCCTTATTTTTATCCATTACCAGTAACGCATCCGGCTCATCAATTCCGGTTAAATACCAGAAGTTGGCATCCTGATGAAAGGAAAAAGTCGTTTCACCGCCCCGTTGCAGCAGCCCGTGGGCAGTAATTACAATCGGCGCCTTGCCCTTAAACAGCTGGCGCAGATTATTGCGGTTTTGGCTGAAAAAATCTGAATTGAATAATTTATCCATATTCGTCGGTATAACCAGTATAGCAACTTAGGCGGAGGGCTCCAGATTATCGATGATTAGTCGGGCTTTAGCGCTGCCGACAACTTTGGCCAGCTGGGCCGGAGTAGCGGCGGAAATAGCTGCATTCGACCCAAATGCCCTGAGCAATTTTCTGCGGGTAGCCGGACCGACCCCGACAATTTCGTCTAATTGGCTGGCTGTCTGACGCTTCATCTTCAGAACTGAGTGATAACTGACGGCAAAACGATGCGATTCGTCGCGGACCCGCTGCAATAGTTTCACAGCATCTGACCTGCGCGGCAGCAGGATAATCAAATAATCATCAGATTGGCGAGTTATGGCATTATACTTGATCAACGCCACCGGCGAGATATTAACCAGCGATTTACGGCGCTCCACCACAATCTCCTCTTCGCGCTTGGCCAGAGCGATCATCGGCCGCCGCACGCCAGCCGCATCTCTGGCCTTAAGCGCAGCAGACAGCTGTCCCCGGCCACCATCTATTAAAAACATATCCGGTAGCCCCCAGGCTTTTTGGTTAGTCTGGCTTAGGCGGCGATGCAAAGCCTCTTCCATATGGCCAAAATCATTATTACCGGGCAAATGCATTTTGAACTTCCGGTAAGCCGTTTTATAGGGGATACCATTAGTGAAAACAACCATGCTGGCGACATTATCCGAACCCTGCATGTGGCTTATATCGTAACCCTCAACCCGGTAAGGAACTTTGTCCAGTCCCAGTATTTCGCTGAGCATCGATAGAGCCCTGTCCCGGCTAAGATCTAAGAACTCCTTATCCGAAAAAACAATTTGTTTGGCGATGGCTTTTAAAGCATAGATTTGATTGCGTAACTTGGCAGCCGCTTCAAAATCTTTATTTTTAGCGGCCCGCTTCATGTCTTTTTCTATCTGCCCGATCAGCGGCACCCGTTCGCCCTGAATATATTGAATCAGTTTGCGGAGATTTAAGCGGTAGTCAGCCAGACTGGTTTTATTTTCCTCCAGACCTGGACAAAGCCCGAGGTGATACTGGAGGCAAGCCCGCTTGGGAATGATCCCGTTGTGTGTAGAATATGGAAATATCCGCCGCAGGTAACGCAAGGCTTTTTTGACTTCGTTGGCATTAAAATATGGCCCGAAGTAGCGGGCTTTATCATCAAGCGGACGGTGAGTAAAAGTCAGGGTCGGATGGTACGCGTCATAATCAATCCGGACATAGATACTGCTGCGATCGTCGCGGAGAAGGATGTTATAGCGTGGCATGTAGCGACGGATAAGTTCCGCTTCCAAAAACAGGGCATCCATTTCGGTCTCGACGCTAACCCACTCCAGATCAGCAATTTCGGCAACCAGGGCATCGGTTTTCGGGTCAGGGCTACGGCTTTTTTGAAAATATTGCCTGACCCGGTTGCGTAAATTAGCCGCCTTGCCGACATAAATGATCTCACCGCCGGAGTTTTTATAGAAATAAACACCCGGATTTGATGGCAGCTGTTTTAATTTGGCGGCAATTTTAGTCATGAGACCAGCGCGGATATAAAGTTAACCAAAGAAAACTATTCTTCTTCGGAAGTCTCAGTTGGCGAGGCACCAGCTGCGCCTTCTTCGGCTTCGCCTTCGGCAGCCTCTTCGCCTTCTTCGGCTTCAGGCTCGGCGGTACCGCCGGCAGCGTCATTGGCGGCCGCCAGCGCACCCGGTTCGTAAACGGTGGCAACGGCTTGGCCGGGTTCGGTCAGAATGACTACGCCAGGAGGAGCAATAAGATCGGCAACGGTTAATTTGTCTCCAATCTCAATCAGAGTCGAGGCGTCAAGTATAATTTCGTTGGGCAAGTCGGCTGGCAGAGCTTCAACAGTGACACTGTCAAGCTGATTAATAACTACCAAGCTGGCTTTCTCGGCCGGTATTTCCTCGGTCAGATGAATCGGGATTAGAGCCTCAACTTTTTCGTCAGCCTTAACTGCCCCAAAAACAACATGATTAAGCTGGTGCTTGTAGGGTTCAAACTCAGCTGTTTTAATCAAAGCTACATAATTTTTAGCGCCAACCTTAAGTTTAATTGGCTGGTGCTTCCCGGCTTTCTGGTAGGCCTTATAGATCTCTAGATAATTGCCCATGACATGAATCGACGGTTTGCCGTGGTCATGAATAACACCGGGCAGAATGCCTTCCCGGCGCAGTTTCTTCACCGCCTTACCGGTGACAGTTCTTTCTTGCAAAGTTAAATTTACATCTTCAGATGACATATTTTATACGCTCGTCTTATTTAACACCTTACTCGACAGTTTACTATTATATCAGGAGTAGACGCTCCACCCAAAACTAGTTAGTCTATATATATGTTTCTTGATCCGACCCATTTGATCCAGAGCGGCGGGCTGTTGCTTATTGGATTAATTATTTTTGCTGAATCAGGCATGCTGCTGGGATTTTTTATGCCCGGCGATACTTTGCTGATCAGTGCCGGAGTATTCGCCGCCCAAGGTAAGCTGCCGCTGGCAGCGCTGCTGGTTGTTGTCGCTTTGGCAGCAATTGTCGGTGATAATGTCGGCTATACAATCGGCCGCACAAGCGGGCCCCGCCTGTTCCACAAACCGGACGGACTATTATTCCGCCAATCCTACGTTCAGACATCAGAGAAGTTTTTTGAGAAATACGGTAATAAAACCATGCTGCTGGCTCATTTTGTGCCGGTTGTCAGAACTTTTACGCCGATTGTGGCCGGTGTCGGTAAAATGAACCGTTTTCAGTTTGTGATATTCGATGCTATCGGCGACACCGCCTGGGCTGTTATTGTCACCATGTTGGGATATTGGTTCGGCAGCCGGATACCTAATATTGACCACTACATTTTGCCGGTTGTAGGTGGTGCGATATTATTCAGTTTCGGACCGATGATTTGGCATATCAGTCAGGCATTGTTAGAAAAATACCGGACCAAACGGCCTAAGTAAAATATCGCTTGAGATATTGCCCGGTATAAGAATTCTTATTTTTAGTCAGTTGCTCGGGCGTGCCTTCGGCGACGATTTGACCGCCACCGTCACCGCCTTCCGGCCCCATATCGATAATCCAGTCGGCATTTTTTATGACATCAAGGTTGTGTTCGATGACAATGATGCTGTTGCCGGCATCAGCTAGAGCATGGATAACGTGCAGCAGTTTTTCGACATCGGCCATATGCAGACCGGTGGTCGGTTCATCGAGTATATATACCGTCCTACCAGTTGGCCGGCGGCTGAGTTCACCGGCTAATTTAATGCGCTGGGCTTCGCCGCCGCTAAGCTGGGTTGCTGGTTGACCAAGAGTTATATAGCCCAGCCCGACATCGACCAGGGTCTGTAGTTTACGTGCCACGGATGGGATATTTTCAAAGAATTCCAGAGCCTGGTCGCAGGTCATTTCCAAAATATCACTGATATTCTTGCCTTTGTAGTGAATATCAAGAGCTTCGCGGTTATATCTCTTGCCGTGGCAAACTTCGCAGGAGACATAGACATCCGGCAGGAAGTGCATTTCAATTTTGATAATCCCGTCGCCGGCGCAGTTTTCGCAGCGGCCGCCTTTGACGTTAAAGCTGAAGCGGCCGGGACTGTACCCGCGCAGCCTGGCTTCCGGAACAGTCGCAAATAATTCCCTGATAGGAGTAAATAAGCCGGTATAGGTCGCCGGGTTGGAGCGCGGTGTCCGGCCGATTGGCGACTGATCGATAATAATGGCTTTGTCAAGCTGCTTGATGCCCTCGATGTCGTCATGCCGCCCGGATACAGTATTAGCCCGGTGTAGCTGAGCCAACAGTTCATTGGCTAAAATATCATTAATTAGAGTTGACTTGCCAGAACCGCTGACACCGCTGACGACAATAAATTTACCAAGCGGTATGTTGACGTTAAGGTTTTTCAGATTATTCTCACGGGCGCCTTTTATGACCAGCGACCGGCCATTACCAGTACGCCGTTTGGCTGGCATTTTTATTGATTTTACCCCTGATAAATATTGGGCGGTGATTGATTCTTTGACTTTCTCGACCTCGGCCGGCTGGCCGAAAGCCACCACATGGCCGCCATGAACGCCGGCACCGGGACCAATATCAATCAAGTAGTCAGCCGAGCGGATGGTTTCTTCATCGTGTTCAACGACAATTACCGTATTACCCAGATCCCGCAGATGCCGGAGGGTTCGCAGCAGTCGTGCGTTATCCCGCTGATGTAAACCGATGCTTGGTTCATCCAGCACATACAGTACGCCCATCAAACCTGAGCCAATCTGAGTAGCCAATCTGATGCGCTGGGCTTCGCCGCCACTCAAGCTGGCGGCTCCCCGCAGCAGAGTCAGATAGTTAAGTCCGACATCCTGCAAGAATCTTAGTCGGGCATTAATTTCTTTGAGGATCTGGTGGGCAATATAGGCATCTTTAGTGCTTAGTTTCATCTTACCCATAAATTCGACGACTTTATCGATCGACATATTACAAATATCCATGATTGAACCGCCATCAATCGTTACCGCCAATACTTCCGGCTTCAGCCGCAGCCCTTTGCAGGCATAGCAAGGTTTTTCCTGCATGAACCGTTCAATATCGCGGCGGATAAAATCACTTTCAGTTTCACGGTGGCGACGTTCGAGGTTTGTCACGACTCCTTCGTAAGTGGTTTCAAAACTCCGGCCGACGCCTAAACTAACCCGGTAAGTTTCGTTGCCGGTACCGTACATAATCCTTTCTAAGTTGGCCGGGCTGAGATTGCCGGTCGGCTCGTGCAAGCTGAAGCCAAACCGGTCAGCTAGAGCTTGCAGTTTCTTCATATACCAGGCATCTACATTAATCCGGTTATAGGGGCGGATAGCGCCTTCGGCGATCGTTAAGTGACCGTTGGGAATAACCAGTTGCGGATCAACTTCCATCCTGGAACCCAGACCGGTGCAAACCGGGCAGGCACCGTGCGGGCTGTTAAAACTAAACGTTCTTGGTTCCAGCTCGGGAATCTTAACCTCGGGGTGATCAGGACAGGCATACATCAGCGAATAGTCCTGCTCCTGGCTGGAGTCAGCATTGATGACTTTAATTTTACCGTCGGCCACTTCGAGCGCTTGTTCAACCGATTGGCTCAGCCGGCTACGATTTTCCTCGTCGTTAACCAAGCGGTCGATAACCACCTCGATGTTATGCTTAAAATTCTTGTCAAGTTCGGGAAATTCGTCCAATGCATAAACCACGCCGTCGACCCGAACCCTGGCGAAACCGGCTCGGCTGTATTGCTCGGGAATATGCTCGAAGGCTCCTTTTTTATCGCTCACGATGGGTGCCAGAATGATTAATCGAGCCTTGGCGGGCAGTTGGCTCAGCTGGTCAACGATATCAGTCATTGTTCGGCGAGTTACCGGTTTCTGGCAAATCGGACAATGTGGCACGCCGATTCTAGCAAATAACAGCCGCAGGTAATCATAGATCTCCGTAACCGTAGCCACCGTACTGCGCGGATTGCGGCTGGCCGATTTCTGATCGATGCTAATGGCTGGCGACAAACCGTCAATTTGGTCAACTTCCGGTTTTTCCATCAGACCCAAAAATTGCCGGGCATAACTGCTCAACGACTCAACATAACGTCTCTGTCCTTCCGCGTAAATCGTATCAAACGCTAAACTGGATTTACCCGAACCGCTCAGACCAGTTATAACGACTAATTTATTGCGCGGGATAGTGACATCAATGTTTTTGAGATTATGCTCTCTTGCTCCCTTTACAACGATGTTTTCAGCCATATTAAGTCGGTAAATTATACTCCAAACCTCTAAAAAATGCTATACCTTGCAGCCGGGTTAGTAAGCATAAGTATCTCTTGTAATATTATTGACTTAGGTACAACTAGATGTATAATTACACCTAATTACCAGCGTGGGAGCAAAGCATGCAAAACCTAATCATTTTAGGCCTGGTTCCAGGCACTCATATTCAGATCAACTTCATAATGTGGTTGTACGGTATTGTTTTGCTCGGCCTGGCTATCAATCTTTTGTTCCTATACCGGACGTGGACTATTAAGAGCTTGATCGTTTCGGCGTTCTTGTTTTGGACTCTGACTCATCAGCGACGATTGACTGTACTCTGAGCCGGTAATCTTCCAGATCCTTCAAGATATGTTTTTGCGGGGTCGTTAGACCTTTTTGCTGCCCGGCTTGTTTAATCTGCACTTTAAAATTATTCAGACGGCCGGACGCCCCGCCGCCGCTGAGGCGCTGGCGTAAATAAGCCTGCCAATTCTGTTGTTCGTCAGGGGTTAACGAGCTCGGGAAATTTCTGGCTTTATACAACGGCAACAGCTGGTTAAGCCGTTGATCGGCGAATATATCGCCCGCCTTCAGACCTGACGGCGGAGTGCGACGGATGCGGCTCAGTTTATCTCGGTCGTTATCGCTAATAAATCCGTCGTATAACTGTGAATCAACTTCGTTATCGCTGGTCAGGAGCTGGGATTGCCGCTGCTGATCCAAAATCGCCAGAGCTTGATGTAGACGTTCCGGCCAATGCTTGATCTTTTTTAAATTAGCCAGGTTATGGTTAATTTCATCAAGATCCAGCTTCAGCCGGGTTTGGCTGGCATCGTCCAGCACAGACAGCGGTGCAATAGCCGGGCAGCGGTTGAACTGCAGGGTTTTAACGGGTAACTGGCGAGACTGCTTATCTGGCTGCCAGCGCCAGAGATCGGCCAGCTCAGGCGCCTCAAGCCGGGCCAGTGGCGAAGGATCAAAACGAAGATCATAGACTAAATCACCTTGGTGCGACGGATGCGGTCCTAAGCTTTGCACAATGGTTGTTTTTTCGAACTCTGATTTATACTTTCCTGAGGTATATAAAAACGGCTGTCCGCTACGGACAACTTTTTCAACTGCTTTCTTGTCCCTGACCGACAATAAATAACCGAATAACTTTGGCTGATTGGTTTTAATCAAGCGGGCCAGAGCGATAGTGGCGTCGACGTCACTTAGCGCCTCATGGGCATGCAAGTGCTCTAGGTTATTGACAGCCGCCAGCAGTTCCAGCCGATTTGACGACTGGCCTTTGGTGTCAAACGGCCAGCTGATATTGGCCGGCCGGAGCGCCCTGGTCATTCTGACTACGTCAAGCAAGTCCCAACGGGAACGGCTGTTTTTCCATTGCCATTGATAAGGGTCATAGAAATTCCGGTATAACATAAATCTGATAAATTCATCGTCAAAGCGAATATTGTTATAGCCGACAAATATAGTTCCGGGGGTAGCGATATCCAAATTAAATATGGCAGTAAAGTCAAACTCGCTGATCCCCTTGTCTAGGGTAATTTGCGGCGTGATGCCGTTAACGATAATGGCCGTCGGATCGGGTATTATATCCGGCGTCAGGGCAATATAACGACTAAGCGGCTGGCCGATTGGTTCCAGATCCAAAGTTGTCCGGCGGCCGGCAAACTGTAGTACTCGCGCCTCACGCGGATTAAAGCCGCTGGTTTCCAAATCATAGAAGAAAAAGCTGGAGGAAGTTGTCTTAACCATAAGCCGACCCCTTTATTTAATATTCAATATTATTAACATCGGCCAACTTTACAATATTGCCTGGTTTGGCGCCTTGGCGGGAAAGCTCGTGCCAAATCCCCATTTTTTTCATTATATCGCGTAATCGGGCAATGCCAGCCGGCGAATCAAAGTCAGTGCGTGCCGCAAAGCGTTCAATTTTCTTTCCGGTTACCACAAAACCATCTTTTTCGCGTCTGACCTGCCAGGCCGATTCATCTGATAAAGTAATAACCGGAAGCGGCGGATTCTTGGCGATACGCTTGATTTCCTTTTGACGTTGGGCATTGACCTTAGCTGCCAGTTTATACAAAAAGTCGGGCAGACCTTCTTTCGATTGAGCGGAGATTAGCAATAAAGGCGTAGTCTTCGGTACGACCTGTCGCAGTTGGTCAACTAATACTTGCCGCTCGGCTGGCGCAATGCCTTCAATTTTATTAATCACGACTATTTGCGGGCGGCGGCTTAAATCAACCCGGTAGGACTTAAGCTCGATTTGAATTGTGCGATAAGCTTTAACTATATCTTCCTGGTAAGCATCAATTAAGTGAACCAGAACAGCCGTTCTCTCGACATGGCGTAAAAATTCGTCGCCCAGTCCCTTGCCTTCGGCTGCCCCCTCAATAAGCCCGGGGATATCGGCAAATAACAGGCTGGTCGATTTGCCGACATCGACGACGCCCAGGTTTGGTGACAGCGTCGTAAAAGGATAATCAGCTATCTCCGGGCGGGCATTGGAAAGCGCGCTTAGCAAAGTTGATTTGCCGGCGTTGGGCAGGCCGACTAGTCCGACGTCAGCGATCATCTTCAATTCTAAAGTAGCTTCAATGTATTGACCCATTTCGCCTTTTTCGGCGACTGTTGGCGCCTGCCGGGTAGAGGAAATAAAGTGGGCATTGCCGAAGCCGCCTTTACCGCCCTTGGCCACAACCACTTGTGCCCCGTCTTCGACCAAATCGGCCAGTACCACTCCCTGATCATCAACTAACATGGTGCCTGCCGGAACCGCGGCAATTAAGTCTTCCCCTGTTTTGCCGTGACGGCGGCGTTTGCCACCCGGTTGGCCGGATTCGGCGCTCAGCCGTTTCTGATAGCGATAGCTGGCCAGCGTATTCTGGTTACGGCTGGCAACAAAAACTACATTGCCACCGTTGCCACCGTTGCCGCCATCGGGCCCGCCTCGATCGACATATTTTTCGCGGCGAAAACTGACAGCGCCGTTGCCGCCGTTGCCGGCTTGCAAACTCACCTGTACTTTATCAACAAATGCCATGAGCCCAGTATATGGGGAAATAATTGTTAGTCAAAGGCTAGTTGGTTAGATAGTTCGCGAAACTTGATGTTGACACCCAACCTTCACCGACCCGGTCCCAGCCGCCGCCGTCGCCATAATTGTTCATGTCCCTGATCTCAATCGAACTGCCGTCGGCCGAAATTGCCACGACAATTGCCACATGGCCCTGGCCATAGTCAACATAGGGAGTCTGAGCAATCGCACCAATTGTCGGAGCATTGCTGACATTCCAGCCGCTCAGACGAGCATAGTAAGCCCAGCTGCTGGCATTACCCCAGTTGCTGGGTACGGCAATCTGACTGGCTACATACCAGGTGCAATAGCCGAAATCATAACCGTTTGAACCGTACTGGGCATAAAAGTTATAGGTCGGAGCAGCCTGGATCTGAACCGAGCCGCCGGGAATGACAATCATTTCACCAGTTATTAAACCGCTCAGTTCTGCATCATTAAAAGCTGTTATCTGAGCAGCATTAGCATTAAATTTTTGGGCCAAACTTTGGGATGTATCACCGGCCTTAACAGCGTAGACGATACCGTTAACGGGCGGAATTTCCAGTTTCGATCCGACTATTAAGCTGTTACTCAGAAGATTATTTGACCATTGAATACTACTGGAAGTAACATCAAATTTACTCGCCAGACTGGCTACAGTGTCACCGGGTTGAACGACATAGGTTTGGATATTTTTATTTGACTGGTACGTTGTTTCCACCACCTGTGGTTTGTTGGCAACAAGATTGTTGACCGGCGTAACCGCCAGTTCAGCAGTAACTGTCTCGGCTTGGTTAGTGACCGCTGTGGTTTCAGGCAAATCAGTTACTTCGGCGACCGTTTGCGCCACATCGGCAGCCGACAATTGGTCGAGCGGGTTGATGACAGTCGAGGCAAAACTGTTACTGCCCAGAGCACTGGCAGTGGCGGCAACTTTACCGCTTGACGGACGGGACAGAAAGTAAGCGACCATTACTAAAATCAGCAGATTAACCGCCAAAATACCATAGCGAACCAGGCGATGACGAGTGGATGACTTGGTTTTAGCCAGTTTGTTTTGCAGGCTCTTCAACTGAAGGTTGAGAGCTGGATTATAGGCTTGGCGCAGATTCGCCAGTGGAGAAGTAGTACGAATACGAACTCCTAAACTGAAGGGAGACGTCTCCGCAACAGATTAATATAATCTTGGAAATTTGTAACGGCCATCTATCTAGGGTCCTTAGCGGGCGATTAACCCTCTAAGCACCGTTACAAGGGTCAATTTTACAGGCATTGATAATGTTATTCAAGACGCCGGAGTAATTTTACCCCTGTTACTGCTGGCTGCATAAGTTATGGCAATAGGCCGCCACGTTAGCTTGCTGCTGCTGTAAGGTCTGCGAGAAGTATGTCGTGCCGTTATCTCCAGCCACAAAATAGAGCCAATCGGTTGGCGCCGGATTGGCGACGGCATTTAGCGAAGCCTGGGATACGGTACTGATCGGCGTTGGCGGCAAGCCGGTATGAAGCAAGGTGTTATATGGCGAGGCATAAGACAAGCTGGGCGGTTGGTTGGCTTCGATAGCACCATAAAGCGCCGTCACATCCGAACCGAGCGGCATACCCAAGCTTAATCTTTTTAAGAACACCTGGGCCACCTGAGCTTGATCTGAAGGGCTGGAAACCTCTTGCTGGACAATTGAGGCCAGAACCAAACCTTGATAGGTGCTAAGTCCTTCATGCGCAAAGGTTGTTTGCAGGGGTGGCGTTAATTTTTCGCCCATCTCCACTAGAGATTCGCGGATGATAACCGAGGGATCGGTAGCGGCAGTTTTCTCAAAGGAATCGGGGTAAAGCAACCCCTCCAGGCTTACCCCCGGCGGTTTGATAGCCAGAGCCGGCAGCCCTGCATACTGAGCTGGTTCCATTGCGGCGGCAACGGCGGCAGGGTTAAAGCCGTTATTAATCAGTGTGGCGCTGATCTGATCCAGCCGTTTGCCGGGTAATATGGTCACTAGTTTAGTAGCTACTTTGCCCGAGGTAAGAGTACCGACAACACCCTGAACATCTTGAGCCGGATTTAGGGCATAGGTACCGGCCTCCAGGGAATCTCCCAGTCCGGCCGCCCGGACATACCACTCGAAGCTCCAGGGGCTCTGGATAAGATTATCCTTGTGCAGCAAGTCAGCTATCTGGTCAACTGACGCGCCGTTAGGAACAGTTACAATTTGGCTGGTCTGGCTGGTACTGGGCGGGGATAGATTCTGGTAATAAATATGCCGGATATACAAAGTAAGCGCAATCAGTAGGATCAATATCAGCCCCATAACAAAAAAGAAAACTCTTGCCCGCTGCCGGCGAGTCCGAACTCTTTTGGACTGTTTATACATGAGTGTCTCCCGGATGTGAAGTTAAATAATCTTCCAAGATATAGGTCGCGGCCAGGGCATCAATATCAGCTTTTTTATAACTGCTTCTGCGGCTGGCCAGTTCTTTTTCAGCAAGAACCGATGTTAGAGCTTCATCTTGCAGTTCAATCGGAATTTTAACTTGCGCCTTAAGTTGCCCCACAAACTGTAGCGTCTGCTCGGTCTGGGGGGTATTCTGACCGCTTAAACCTCTGGGCCGACCAACTATCAGCTTGACCACGCCGTAACGCTCAGACAGCTCTTTAATTAGCATAGGCGAGTCATCAGACCGCTCTATCGTGGTCAGCGGATGGGCTAATTTCGCCAAAGAGTCTGCCAGCGCCACACCAATACGGCGGTTCCCGACATCTAAAGCCATGATAGACTTAGCGGCCGTCTCCATGGGCTAAGAACTCTTTTCGAATGCAATACTTATTTTGTTAATATTTTTGGGCGTGGCGCTGACCCAGAACGGGCTATAATGAACAGTTACTTTGGTGACGCCAGTGTAGCTCGACAGCAGACTCTCAACGTCCCCGGCTTTCTGACCGGCAACCTGGCTTTTCAATTTGGCAGCATTTAGGTTGGGACCGACAGTAGCGGCTGTCGTTAAGTCAACTTGAGCGCCGGTGCTTGATTGATTAGAAGCAGTGTAAGTTGCGCTGCTAAACCCATTATTGAAAACTGACTGGGTTGAAGTGTTGATTTGCTGATTGACGGCGTTGTCGATTAACCCGATAAGGCTGGACTTTTGCACTCCAAACATAGTGTAGACGGTCGTCTGAGTAACAGAGACTGTATCAGCCTGAGCACCAACGGTAGCACTGTTAGAATTAGTCGGGGCGGCCGCCGAAAAAGTTCCCGTAATCGGGTACATGCCGGCGTTGGTCAAATTGGTAGCCAGTGCGGTCTTTATCGGAGTGGTGTCTAGCACAGCCAACTTTTGTATAGCGTTATTGACGTCGGTCTGAGAGACGGTTTGAACGATATTATCAGAACCCCCGGTCATTGGCGATGACGAAGAGGCCGTAACATCGGTTCTGCCGGATACTGTCCAGGTAGTCGAGCCTATATTATAACTACTACCGGGATTTTGGGCTGTAACTGGTGTGGGGCTAGTGGAGTTTGTGGCCGAGAAAACGTAACACCCGGATGTGAAGTTAAGTTTTCCGCTACTCTGAGAAAAAACTGTGGCTTGTTGGGTAATGAAAGTCTGGCCGCCAGCGCTGGTAATAGCCCATCCCGCCGGAACGGTAGGCGGCGTTGAAATTGGCAGCTGATTAACGTTGCAATTCTCTCCCGTCATTGTGACTGAGCCTGTCGCCGAACTGCCTTCATTTTTCTGTCCGGTCGTCGGGACAGTAGCAGATTGGGATTTAGAGGTTGTCTGAATCTGAGTCGGAACTGTTAATTGGGTAGCGTTGACGGTGGTAGCGGCCGTGCTTAAGTTCATATTAAGATTGACATTAACGCTTGAAGTGTTAGTATAAACGACTATTTTAGCCCTCGGCAGGATATCATTAGCCATAATCCAGCCGACAATCAGAATAATAATCACCAACACCGCCAGAAACAGGCGTAGGCGGAACTTATTAAAATCCGGGATTCTGAGCTTTTTATTCCTGGGTTTCTTGTCTTCTTGCTTATCTGCTTCTTCAGCTCCTGATTCGTCAGCTGTATTATCAAGATCGATGGCATCATCAATTTTATTGCCGGCTAATGGGATCGGCCTGGGAGTTAGTTCCGGTTTAACCGGTTGCTTTGAACCTTTTCCGGTAGCGGCTTCGGATAATTCACCGACTGATTTATCGGCGTCGGCTTTAGGATCAAAGTCCTCTTTTGTTCCTGGTTCTTCAACCTTTAACAGCTCATCAAATTCATGCTCTGCCTCCGCATCAATTACCGGAATCGCAGGTTTGGACTGAAGATTTTTGGCAACCGGCAGGCCTATCTCTGCTGCCAGCGGCAACAAGCTGGTTTCGGCAGTGATCAGTACCAGCTGCTTTTTGGACGAATCGGCAGCTCGCTTAAGCAGCTTCATATTAACAGTACTTTGAAGTACGCTTGAGCGTTTCGGCATCACCAGCGCTACCAGCTTATTGGAAGAGTTCTTAACTTTATCAATAATGGTTGTTATCTCGTCCTCAACGTCAACATAGATTGTATCTTTTTGGTTCATACCCTAAGCATCCTGTCTAGTTTTTCACGAATTGAACCAGTCGAGGAGCCGCTGGCCTGCTGCATCGTATCGAGCCCGACTCTTAGCAGCCCCATGGCTGTAATAAAAGTATGATCGTTGGCGTGGCCGGTTTTATCGGTAATGCCGACAACTTGACTAGGGTGGATATGCTGGACAGTCGGCTTTCGGGTAAATGGCAGCTGTTTGTACCAATCAGAGCCCTGCAGCTCATCCATGACCATCTCCAGCGAGGAGCCACCGCCGCAGAGCAGAACCCGGTGCGGCAAATGATCAAGTTTCTTGAACTCGCTCAGCGCCAGCTCAACGCCACCCGACCAAACTTCCAAGGTTTTATTTAAAGCGGCAGTAACTTTGGGAAGTTTATCGGCTGGTACCGAATTATTGCTTAGATCCAGTTTCAGCTCTTCGGCGGCAGGATAGTCAACCGCTAAATCCCGTTCAATGGCGTGGGTAAATGCCCTACCGCCAATACCAAACATTTTAGTGCCCTGAACGCCACCTTCATCGACTACAGCAATGTCGGTCGTTCCTCCGCCCACATCCATTAAAATGGCACTCATCGAAGCATTGGGATCATCGCCGATTACGGAGCGTGAAACAGCAAACGGCTCAGCAGCTACAGCCAATAAATCCAAATCCAGTTCCTGGGCGGTTTTCTCCAGAGCACCAATGTGAATCAGCGGCGCATAAGCCGTATAAAGCTGAACCAGCACCTGCTTGCCCTGAAAACCAATCGGGTTAGTAACTTTGTAGCCATCAATGTCTATACTGACCAGGGCACTGTTAACCAGTCTGACTTCAACATCCTTGCCGCCGAGTTCGATAGCAACTTGTTGTTTGGCGCGGGCTTCGGCCTTTTCCTGGACTAGCCTGACAATTTTTTCAACCTCATTGATATCCATCGCCTGATCAGCCTGCTTGCGCGTAAACTGAACAGTGGTGGTAGTACCTTTAACCAATTCGCCGGCAATGCCAATCATAGCCATCCGGGCCGATACGCCAGCTTCCTGTTCGGCTTGATCAAGAGCCTTGTCGCAGTTATCGACGACGCTAGCAATGTCAGCGATGGCGCCGGCCTGCATGTCGCTTAAAGACTGATGCGTGCGGCCAACACCGATAATCTGAGCTTCTTCTGAATTAATAACTTTGGCAATCAGGGCTTTAACGAACTCGGTGCCAATATCCAGAGCTACAATATACTGGCTATCGTCGGTAACTTTTTTCTTTTTAGCTTTGCCAACGGCGGAAACCGCTTTGTTAGCACCGGCGCTAGCTTTATTGGCCAATGACTGGCTATAGCCCTTAAATTTATCAAGCATAATCCCTTCGATTATAGCACGCGCTAAGCTGAAGTTTTACTGCAGGACGGCCTTAATCCGGCGGACGCCGGCGCTGGAAGATTCTTCTTTAATGATCTTGAACTGCCATCCATTTTCAGCCAACTGGCCAGTATGTTCAACGTGCGGTCCGCCACAGATTTCCCTTGAGTAATAGTCCCCGTCCGGATCACCAATTGTATAGACCTTAACTGTTTGGCCATAGCGATCGCCAAAAGCTCCCATGACACCGCTGGATAGAGCAGAGTTAGTGTTTTCTTCGCGCCAGCTAACTGGCCAGTCTTTGGCAATCTGTTGATTAACCAACTGCTCGACTTGGCTGATTTCTTCCGAAGTCATCTTGGAAGAATGGGAAAAGTCAAATCTTATCCGTTCCGGCGTGATATTGGCCCCTTTTTGGATAACTTCGTCCCCCAAGACTTGCCGCAAAGCCCGGTACATCAGATGGGTGGTGGTATGATATTTAGTCGTAATATCACTATGATCGGCCAGGCCGCCCTTAAATTCCCCTTTACCGGCAGTTTTGGAGCGCTGGCGCTGCTCATCCATCAATTGGTTAAAACCTGCTTGCCAATCCGGGTCTATCGGCAAATTCTGACCTAAGGCTTCTTCTAGGCTCAATTCAATCGGAAAGCCGTAGGTATCATAGAGCTTGAAAATAACTGCTCCACTTAGCTGACGACCGGCCAGTTTGTTAAATTCCCTAACGCCAGCTCTTAGCGTCTGGCGGAAAATTTTTTCTTCTTTAATCAAAACTTCGATGACATGGTCGCGATTTTCTGCCACTTCCGGATAATCAGACTTGTACAGGTCGGCGATAATCGGAATTAACTGCTGGCACAAGTTTTGCTCAATACCAAGTTCAAAGGCATGCCTCATGGCTCGCCGCACCAGTCGGCGCATAACGTAGCCCTGTTCTTTGTTGCTGGGAGTTACACCGTCAACCGCTAAGAAAGTTGCCGCCCGCAGATGATCGGCAATTATTCGCAAACTACTTGTCTGATTGTCGTATGTCCTGCCGGATAACTCCTCGAGCTTAACAATAATCGGCCACAGCAGACTAACTTTATAAATATCCGGGCTGTCCAGTGCTGCCGCGGCAATCCTTTCCAGTCCGCCGCCATAATCAACGTTTTGCTTCGGCAATTTTTCAAAACCGGTAGCTGTCTTTAGATATTCCATGAAGACAGAGTTGCCAAGTTCAATGTAGCGACCGCAGTCGCAGTTGACATGGCAATGCTCGCCGTAGCGTTGGTCGTGAACAACCTCCGGAAATAAGTAAAACATCTCGGTGTCCGGGCCGCCCGGTTCGCCCTCAGGCATTGTTTGGGCATTTCCGGCCCGACTCCACCAGTTTTTGTCACCATAAAAGAATATCCGGCCGCCCTGTTCACCTTTGTTATAACCATCTTCCTCGCTGCCGATGTCAATTTCGGTCGCCTCAATCCCGGCAGATCCGAACAGCTGTTTCCAAATTTCAGCGCTTTGGGTATCTTTGGGGACACCGGCAGCCTCGTCACCGATAAAGCAGCTGACATATATCCGCTGCGGATCAAGTCCGATAGTCTTGGTTAAAAATTCCCAGAACCAGTTAATCTGGTCCTGCTTGAAGTAGTCGCCCAGGCTCCAGTTACCAAGCATCTCAAAAAAGGTGGTGTGGCGGTTGTCGCCGACTTCGTCAATATCCTGGACTCTAAGGCAAGGCTGGGAGTCTACTAGTCGGCTACCGCCGGGATGAGGCTCGCCTAGCAGGTTAGGCAACAGCGGCTGCATACCGGAACCGGTGAACAAAGTGGTCGAATCATTTTGCGGAACCAGCTGGGCCCGCGTAATTACTTGGTGGCCACGTCCAGCAAAAAAATCTTGGTAAGCTTGGCGTATTTCTTGGGCAGTCATCAAACTTATTTTAACAGAGACTGACGGCTAGCGTTTCAACATAACCGTAAAAGCGTCAGCCGGCATATCAATTTTCCCAATCCGTTTCATTTTTTGTTTGCCTTTTTTCTGTTTGGCTAACAGTTTCTTTTTGCGGCTGACATCGCCACCGTACAGATAACCAGTAACATCTTTGCGGTAGGCGCTGACATCTTCGCGGGCAATAAATTTACCGCCGATAGCCGCCTGCAGACTGACCTGAAATTGCTGGCGAGGAATAATATCTTTTAACTTTGAAACGATTTCCCGGCCAATCTGCTGGGATTCACTTCGATGAACAATTACGCTCAGGGCCTCCATGATTTCGCCGGCAATATAAAAATCAACCCGTACCAGATCGCCAGGCCGGTAATCGGCCAGCTCATAATTAAATGAACCATAGCCGCTGGTTGAACTTTTCAGGGCATCATAAAAATCTGTCAGCAAATTCGACAGCGGCGCCTCAAAGTCAATGACTGCCAGCTGATTGTCGACATAATGAATGTTTTTCTGCAAGCCGCGGCGAGTAACAACTAACTGGATAACCTGACCGACAAATTCCTTAGGACAGACTATTTCACCTTTTATCCATGGTTCTTTGATTTGCTCAATCGTCGACGGATCAGGTAAATCGGCGGCCGATTGGATGGTCAGCTCGCTACCGCTGCTTAGTTTAATTTCATAATCGGTTGAGGGATTGGTGACAATTAAATCTAGGCCATATTCCCTCTCCAGGCGTTCGTGCACAATGTCCAAATGCAGTAGTCCCAGAAATCCGACCCTAAAACCGTGCCCCAGTACCGGCGAATTTTCTGGGGTAAATTGGAGGGCTGAATCACTTAAACTTAACTTCTCAATAGCATCTTTCAATAGCAGGTAGTGCTCGTTACTGCTCGGGAAAAAACCGGCATAAACAAAGGGGTGTATATCAATATAGCCCGGCAGGGTTTGGGTGGCGGGAACTTTTTTCGATGTGACGGTATCGCCGACTTTTGCCTCGCGGCTGGTCCGCAAATTAGTCACAATGTAGCCGATTTCACCAGCCTCTAAGCTTGTGCGGGGTACAAAGCCGGGATTTAAACTGCCTAGCTCCAGTGCAATCGTTGATGCTTGGGCTGACATCATCAGCAAGCTGTCACCGCTGGCGACTCGGCCGTCAACCACCCTGACATAAGTGATAACCCCGCGGTATTCATCATAATAACTGTCAAAAATTAAGGCTCTGAGCGGCGCATCAGGCTGGCCGGACGGCGGCGGCACTTCGCTTATGACACGCTCCAGCACCGCTTCGACGCCAATACCGGTTTTGGCACTGATTAATAAAATATCCTGCTTGGAGCAGCCGAGCAAATTCATAATTTCATCAGTTGTCTTGTCGACATCGGCGACCGCTAAATCAATTTTGTTGATAACCGGAATGATTGTAAGATTGGCCGCCAGGGCCAAATAGACGTTGGCCAGAGTTTGCGCCTGAATACCTTGCGTGGCGTCAACTACCAAAACCGCACCCTCGCAAGCTTCCAGACTTCTTGAAACCTCATAGCTAAAGTCGACGTGTCCAGGGGTATCAATCAAATTGAGCTCAACGCCATGATAGGCCATCCGGACTGGAGCCAATTTAATCGTAATCCCCCGTTCGCGCTCCAGATCCATCTGGTCGAGTAGCTGAGCTTTCATATTACGCATCTCGACTGTCCCGGTCAGTTCCAGCAAACGGTCGGCCAAAGTCGATTTGCCGTGGTCGATGTGAGCAATAATACAGAAATTTCGGATTGGTTTAGCTTGCATATTCAAGGGCAATTATAGCAATCTTTAACTTAACTGGCAGGCTAAGGTCAAATATTAGACTACTCGCAGCGGCTTGCGGATAATTTTGCGGATCAGGCTGAATACGGGTTTGACTTCATCGAGGCCGAACAATGCCGACATGCCGATGTGAACCAACATAACAACCCCGGCGATTAAGAAGAGTTTACCGCCCAAGGTGAAAAAACCTCGGTCGTGCAAACCTAGCGGATAAAACGTCACCATGATGATACCAGCCAAAACACTAAAACCAGTGACGGCAATAATCCGGATGAAGCCGGACAAAAAGTCCAGGTCAAACAGCTTGCGGTCGCGGTAAAGCATAATGGCACCGAGTATGATAACCTCTGTCAGGGCAACGATTGATTGGGTAATGGCCAGACCGGTTGCGCCGTATGCCCCCGGCTTAGCCAGAATAGATACCAAGATAATATCGAAGGTAATTGTGAAGATAGACACAAACAAAGGCGTTTTAGTGTCCTTATGGGCATAGAACCAGCGCGACAACAGGGTGTAGAGGGTTCCGGCGAAGATGGCTACTGACAAAAAGCCAAACAACAGCGAAATCTCCGGGGCATTCTGGGCGAAGATCATACGCGCCAGGTAGCCTCGGGTGAAAAAACAAATGATTGTTACCGGCATCGCCAGCCAGATCATGACCCTGAGAATCCTTAAAAAGTCTCGCCTAAACAGGTCGGGGCGCCCCTGTGAGAGACGGTTATTAAGGTGCGGAAAAGCCGCCGTGCTGATAGCTGTTCCGATCAGCAGGGTCGGGGCTGTGCTCAGGGTGTAGGCGTTATTGTAAAAGCTGATGTAGCCGGATCCCAGATTACGGGCAAAGTGGGTTTCAACGATGCTTTCCATCTGATCCATGCCCTGGTCCATGGAACGCGGCGGCAGCTGTTTTAGGATAGTTCGGAATTCGGAATTGCGCCACATGATCTTCGGACTCCAGTAGAACTTGGTGCGGAACAGGCCGCAGCAAACTACCGCTAGTTGCAGCAGCGCTCCGGTTAAAGCGCCGATGCCCAGTCCGACGATGCCGATATTGTGCCTGAAGACAAAAATACTAATGATGATGCAGGCGTTATAAAACAGCGGCGAAAGGGCATAGAAAAACCACTTCCCGAGCGCCTGCTGAGTTCCGGTTAATACTCCCGAGACCGTAAATAACAACGGGTTAAAGGCCAGCAGCCTCATGATTGTAACGGTGGTGTTAAGCTGAGCCGGCGACATGGCCGGAGCGACAATATCGTGAACCAAAGGCCGGGCAAATATCAGGATAACTACGCCTACGAATACCATTACAATCGCCAAAAGGTTCATCAGACTGGTCGATAACTCCCACATGCCCTTGCGGTCTCCTTTAGCGAGGCGGTCAGCTAGTACCGGCATGAAGGCCACGCCTAGCGCTCCGGCGGCTAAAGTAAAGAAAAAGAAGTCCGGGATGTTGAAAGCTGCGAAATAGGCATCAGTACTGTGCGGTCCAAACGCCGAGAAGTTAGCGTTAACCAGCCTGGTTCGAAAAATACCCAAGAACTGGCCCAAAATTGAGCTTCCAATCAACAACGTCGCGGCCGAGCTGATTGACAATCTTTTTTTTACTGCAGACATTTCATTCATATTTTTCGTTTACTATTGTTAGCTGATAAAAGTATAGAGCAGTAACGGCTTAAGCGCGACAGTCTTTTTTAGAAATCCTGGCGCCCTGCTATGGTCCATATTCAGCTGACAATGCCGCCGCCGACAACACGGTCCGCCTGATAAATAACCGCCGACTGGCCGGGCGTGACGGCCCGGACTTCATCATCTAACTCGACTTTCCACTTCTCACGGGACAGCTGACTAAGTTTTTTAACCTTGACTAAGGGAGCGCGGTAGCGGGTTCTAAGCTCATAGGCAGAGGTTGAATCCGGCGGCCCGGACAACCAATGAGCGGATGTAAATTCGAAGCGACTGCGCCAAAGTGTATCGTCTTGCAGGTCTGTCGTTACAAAAACCGTGTTTTTGTGGATATCCTTACCGGTGACATAATACGGCAGACCGCCGCCAACTTTTAGTCCGTGACGCTGGCCGATCGTATAGAAAAGCGCCCCGTCGTGATAACCAACTTCTTTGCCTTTTTGATCAATGATCGGACCCACCTCAGACTTTACGTAGGCTGACAGAAATTCCTTAACGTTGACTGTGCCGATAAAGCATATTCCCTGGCTGTCTTTTTTGTCGGCAGTCACCAGATTCAGTTTTCGGGCCAGTTGTCTGACGATCGGTTTTTGCAGTTCACCAATCGGCATTAAAGACCGACTGAGAGCTTTAGCGCTTAGACGATAAAGGAAGTAACTCTGGTCCTTGTTCTTGTCAAGTCCGGCATAAAGCTGACCGCCAATTACGCGCGCATAGTGCCCTGTAGCAATCAGATCAGCCCCCTCTTCCAGCGAGCGTTCCAAAAACAGCTTAAATTTAATCTCCTGGTTGCACATAATATCGGGGTTAGGCGTCCGGCCGATTTCATACTCATGAATCATGTAGTCAACTACTTTAGCCTGGTAATCTTTCTCAAAGTCAAATACTTTAAATGGAATCCCAATCTCCACGGCCGCTCGTTTGGCGTCCTGGTAGTCCTGTTGCCAAGGACAGGTAAAACCGGCCACATTCTTAGTCCAATTCTTCATATAGACACCTGTCACTAGGTAATCACGGCTTTTCAGCAAAGCTGCCGCTACAGAACTATCAACACCGCCAGACATGCCGACGAAAACTTGTTTAGGCATATATCGTTAATTCTAGCGAATTTCAGCTTAATATTCCATCTAGCGGGCCGACCTTTCACTTTGGTCGAGCCGTTTGCGTAAGGTGTATAGCTGGTGGCGACGCCCCAACCAGAAGGCCAGCGGTAACAGCAATATAATAAAAATGAACGCGAATATAGCCAGAGTGGTCAGGCTGCTGGATGAACAGCGGGTGGTGGTAGTGGTTGACGTAGTTGTTTGGCCGGCCAGCCCGCTGATAACAGCCACTACCTGCAGGAAGGCGGTGTCGCTATTTTTGTCGGTGCCCTGGATTGTCACCTGATAAGTACCGCCGGAGCTGTATTTGTGGGTCAGCGTTACCGACCCGGCAGTGGATTGAGATAGCAGTGTGGCTGTACTGCCGTCGCCCCAGTTGGCGCTGATTGCATACGGCGGAACTCCGCCGCTCACGTTTATCGGCCAGCTTAGGGTCTGGTTTACGCCCGTACCCCGGCGCGCATAATTGGTTGTTAGAATAAATTGAGTCGTAAAAGAGGTAAACGAACCACCGCTAAAGGTGACCTGGACAGTGTTGGAGTTGGGTCCCTGTTGGTTTTGCGAGTTAAACTCTTCGGCAACCAGACTGTTGATGCCGTTATACAAATCAATCTGCAGCGTGTAACTTCCGCGGGCGCAAGTAACCGAGCCGCCAAAAATATTATTATCATAGATCTCTATAATCAGACCGTTTTGGCAAGTACCGGCCACGGCTACCGGATTAGTAGAAAGAGCCTGCCCCTGGCTGGGAGTAGAAATTGTTGCTGGCTGAGTTGGCGGAGCGGAAGAGATAATTCCCTCCAGACCAATTGAACCGCCCTGCGGATTAACCACCGCACTAACCTGAGACGGAATAATAAAAAGTGCCAGTCCGGTAAGTATACTTAAGATCAATCCGCCGCTAAGATTTTTTAGAAATGTTTTGGTTTTGCTAATTATCATTAACCGACTCGCTATACACTCATCATAGCTTAAGCAAGCTAAAAAACAATGTTACCAGACAGACTAAGAGGCTTTGGGCGCTTTTTTATGGCGGCGGTTGAGTTTAATCCGGAGCCAGAATAACAAACCTACGATAACAATCACTAAGGCAAGCATCACTATAAGGAACCATATCGGGAAGTACCAGAAAGAGGTCTGGGCCGTAATCAGGGTACCGCCATTGCCGGGGACATAAGCCAAATTGGCTTCTACGCTGTAGTGTCCAAACCATTTAGTGTAACTGAGCGGATCAACAAATTTACGAACACTGCCAGGAAGAATATTCCCGCCGGCGGAGTTAAACTCATACGAATAAATAACGTGGCCAAAACCATTCTTAACCAAAACTTTGCCAAAGGGCGGTAAATGAATAGTGCCGACATTGTCCAGCCGGGTCATTAAGCTAACTTTGCCCGAGAAAAAGAACTGCTCGGGAGTGCCGGTAGAATTAACCGCAGCGAACTGAATTAGGTTTACTTTTTCAACCAAATGCCCCGGTACTGTAAGTAAGAACAGACAACCAACGCTGGCTGTTAGACCGACATTAGCCGAGGTCGTGTTGCCGGTAGGGACAAAACGAATCGCGCCGTAATAGCCGCCGGCATTGGCATTAGCTGGTACATGCAGTAAAACCGAGATGTATTTTTTCTGACCGCCCGCCAAGGTGGTATCGGCAATTGGCGACACTAGACTTTTAAAACTATTCACAGGCAACGGCGTGTTGCTATTGAGAATCAGAGCAGGAACACCGGATTCGTTGGGGTTGGCCTCAAAGTCGTTGACTATGGCGTGTGCAATTACCGGAACCGTGGTCGGGTTTTGGACAGAGATATCAAATGACTGGGATTGTCCTTTAGCTACCGTCAGTTCCTCGCTAACCGGAGAAACAATAAAGCCGTTGGCTTGATTGGGAGCCACCGGACCAGATGCAGCAACCGAGGACGGAACAAGGCTCAGAACCATCAGAAATGAAACAACAGCGCCCAAGGTAGAACGGTTAAAATATTTCCCTTTTCTTTTCAACATAGCCATTTAAAAGTTATGATAACACGACTATTAAAAATTTGCCAAGCAAATAAATGAAATCGTTGTTACATAAAAACCGGGCGGCTGATTAGAGTTAACGTTAGCAATATAGCTAACTGTGTATGTTTCAAAACCGCTCGGGGCAACACTGGCCAAAACTACATTGCCTGAATTAAACATAAATTGGTTGGGTACGTCATAGTTGCTAGCAATCGTACCGGTAGCATCGGCACCAAACGGATCTGCCCCCACCGGCGGGACGCTGTTAGTCTGCAAATTAAGCCCGAATTGGCTGTCTCCGATAAGTGAAACAGTCGGCGAAGAAAGTGCCGGGATGGGGTTGATACCCGACCGGAGAGTATCGCCGTCTATTGTCACCGAGAAGCCATACTGGGCATTAGTAGCTACCGTGAACTCAGATATACCGCTGCTGGTTTGATTTTGGTTAAAAGACCCGAGATTTACATAATTGCCAGTGGCGTCGGCACAATTATGATCAACTATAACGATGGCCGAGCAGAAAAGCAGATATGGCGGGACGATACTATTAATGGTCAGCCGGCTGATTGTCGACAAGGCAATACCGCCGGCAATAGTGTAGGCGCCGCTGGCATCAGTTGTCGGGTAGATAGTCAAGCGGACGTAGTAAGTCCCCAGTGTAGTTGGATTAACAATATTGTCTAACTGATAAGTATTATTGTCATTATTGCCGGCCACTGGTGTTCTGGTTAGAATGATGGCATTAGTGCTAGATAGGTTGCTGATGCTAAAACCGGTATTGCCGATTTGATTGCTCAGCAGCGCCCCGCTGGCATCAAACCCGACTGGAGACGTACAAGGTTCGGCAATTAGCGGGCTGTTAGAGCAAAATTGTATTTCAATTGAACCCAGCATAGCGGTAGTGTAGCCGATTTGGAAGCCAATTACATTGGTGGCTGTATCGCCAGGATAAGAGTCCGACAGCTTGTCGGTCCGGTTAAATAGATATGGCGGATCGGCTGCCGCTGGCTGGATAAATAAAACCGTGGCGGATAATACTAATACCAATAACAAGACGCGCTTTGAGCGTCGAAATTTATTCATAAATTAACTTTATGATTAAAACTTACCGGTGGCAATAAATGTCAGTATGGTCTGGTAAATGCCGGCGGTGGTGGTCGGTGCGACGTTGGCCAGGAAGCATAGAGTACCGGTTGATTGGGCGCCAGCGGTTGCCGAGGCTATTGTGTCGCCAAAAGTACCGGTGGTATTGGTAGTGTTAAAGGCCCAGCCGACTGTACCGGCTCCGCCGGGCGTACCGGTATTGGCAGATTGGCTGGAGTTGCCAGCGGAACACGCAGAGCCACCGGCGGCGGTGCCGTTATAGTTGGCGTTAGGTGTCAGATTAGACCCGCTTGATTCATAGGTGCACATACCGAACTGATTTTGGCCATTAATGCTGAGGGCGCCGGTGCCAGTGGCAGTTATGCTACTGGTACCGTACTTCAGGGTGTCGCCTTTTATGTTAATGTTGGCGCCCTGGGAAGCATTGGTCTGAATGATGTACTGGGCGGTTTTGTCAACGAAAGGTCCGGAAGTACTCAAGACGTCCTGGGTGTCCCCCAACAGTATGCTGGTACCGGAAGCCGCGCCGCAGTTAGCGGCCGAGTTAGTGTCGATACAGAAAATTAGCTGTTCCTGAACCTTGCTGGTGATAGTCAGCTGGGATACTGTGCTCAGGGCAATACCACCGGCATCTTGGATGGGGTAGAGACCACCATCGGTGGGGGCGGTGGAGTTATAGTTCGTGGCACCGAGATTATTTTGATAATCCAGGATCCTGGCGTAAAAAGTAGCCGCCGGAGCTGAAGGATTGGCGACAGTGCTCAGGGTAAAGATTACCGGGATAGAACTGGATAGGGCAACACCGCTGGCATTAATCAAAGTCAGGATACTGTCCTGGGTGGAGTTGACAAGATAGCTGGCTGTCCAGGTGCCGGTTAGTCCGGTATTGACGCCGCCGCTGGTAGCAACTACCGGCGTGGTAGTGATGCTGAAACCGGGTGGCGGAGTGCAAGTCTCGCCAATAAGAGGGTTAGTGGAGCAAAAGTCGACTACGATGCCCTTGATAGTAGCACTGGTGTTAGGCGTAAAGCCGATTTGGTAGCTTACACCGCTATCGCTGACATGGGTATCGCTCATTATTATGTTGCGGCTACTGATTAGGTTGTAAGCAAAAGGCGCTGCACTTGCCCGACTGCTTATGGCCGCAATGATACCGGCGACAAAGAAAACCACAGCAACTGCTAGAGCAGTTATTCTCTTTACAAAATCTTTCACCTTGGCTTATACCTTGTCTCTAATTAGTTAATGGACCTCTTTGTCTGCTTTTACAATTAAACTTTAGCTTTAAACGTATTGAATTGCAAAAAGCTTATCCACAGCGCAAATTAAGAGCGGCTGAAGGACCCGATTAGTATGTCCCCGTAGCGATTAACATGTCGTTGAAAACGTATAAGCCGGTTGGCGTAGTCGCACTGACGTTATAAAGGAATGATATGGTGTAGTCCGTTTCGCCTGAGCTTTTATTTGAATAGGCTATCTCCGATCCTGGGATATATTCGTAGTAGTTGGGGGTGTTGTAGCCGGTAGCGACCTGGCCATAGCTAAAGCTGGAATCGGGCTGCTGGACGGGAGCAGCTCCGAAAGAAACCGGGCTGGTATTGGCTTCCAGATTAATACCAAACTGCTCATTGCCGGGGATGGAACTTGTCGGCGTAGTCAGGTTAGTCATCGTATGGCTGGCAGTTTTAGGCGGAGTGGCATTTGTTATAACCGCATAGCCTGTTGACTGATAATCACGGACCCAGAAGGTGGCATTGGC
Organism: Patescibacteria group bacterium; assembly: GCA_035510795.1. Lineage (GTDB taxonomy): Bacteria > Patescibacteriota > Saccharimonadia > Saccharimonadales > UBA4665 > DATKGL01. The sequence goes on along the minus strand of DATKGL010000017.1, from coordinate 24,491 downwards.
TGTTGCGGCCGTTGACGGAGCCAGTGGGCCTAAATCGACATTACCAGTATTGACGACAAATGCCAGAAAGGGCTGATCATAGGTATTGAAGCCGGCAACCGCGCTATATCTGCTACCACCGGTTTCACTGCCGACGCCAGTTTCGCCAACCGACACCTGGGATAGATAATGGGTTGAGCTTTCAGCGTTGAATCCGGTTCCGCCAATACCGAAAAATACCTCATTAGCTGCGTAATTATTCGACACGTACTGAGCATTGGCAACGCCGATCTCGAAAAACAATACGACAACCGCCATTGCTAAGCCGACTTTATTGATATATTTATTTTTCATGGTATCCGTTTATTATTATGGCTGATTTAGGGCTGAAAACGCAATCCTTTTACGCTTATTAATCTATCGAGTATTATAGAGTAAGCATTAAGCATAATTATGGATCCGGATAATCAAAACCAACCACTTGATCAAGAAGGCGTTTCCCTTGAGGGAAGTTCACCGGTAATTGAACCGGGTGGGGGCAACCCGTCGGCCACACAGCCAGAACAGCCCGGTTCGACCAAGCCTACGAACGCTAGGCGTGTTGCCGGCTTATTGAGGCATTTCAATATTTATTTACTGGCTTTTTTGATAGTAATCGTCATTGCTGTTGCCGTAGTTGTGATTACGATCATCAACGGCAATAAATCGTCCACGTCCAACCAGACAGCTCCCCAGACGCTCAGTCCGACGCAGCTGGAAAAACTAGCCAGTTCTGCGCCAACTATCGGGTCATCAAACCAAACGCTTAACATTGCCGCTAATACCATTTTAAGCGGCAACGTCCTGGCTCGTAAAGATCTTGACGTAGCCGGCGCACTGACTGCCGGCAGCTTAAATCTGGCCCAGCTGACAGTTTCGGGGACCAGTTATTCCGGGCAGAACTCAACCAATAAGCTGACCGTCAACGGCACCGCTACAATTACCGGCGCAGAATCAGTCAGCGGAATTTTAAGTGTTGCCGGAGCATCTTCGTTCGGGGGGGTCTTATCGGCCGACCAGATATCAGTTCAGGCTCTGCAACTAGCCGGCAATTTAACTTTGAACAAACATATCCTGGTCACCGGATCCAATCCTGGGCAGTCAATCGGCCCGGCTGTCGGTACCGGTGGTACGGCTTCCGACAGCGGCAGCGACACAGCCGGCTCGATTAATATCAATACCGGATCCAATCCCCCGGCTAACAGCTGCTTTATAACCATTACCTTCGCCCAGCCTTTCAGTACTACTCCCTATGTCGAAGTTACGCCAATCGGGTCAGCTGCCGGCGGGCTGCAGTATTATGTGACCCGCTCGACCACCTCAATGAGCGTCTGTACCAATTCAGCCGCTCCAGCTAATGCTGTTTTTGGCTTCGACTACGTTATCCTCGGATAATCAACAGCTTTAGACATCGAGAAAAACAACCGCCCGGTTAGACCGGACATGCATAATCCCCTGGTTAATTCGGATACGCTGGGCAATGGTTTTTTCGTCATCACGGATTACCAGCTCGCACGGAACAAGCAGGGTCATGAAGTTATGATGGCCGGGCAGGATATCGAATGGCCCGGTCTGGTTGATGGCCGAGACGCTGTAGGCGTCCCTGTCAAATATAACCTCAGATGATGAATAGACCTTGATTCTCATCAGGCGTGACTTTTGATCAGATTTGTCAGAAGGCGGAGCTGGTTCAGCCATTAAACGATAATCTCTTCTATGCCTCTTAAAGTATCTGCTAAACTGAAACGTTCGCCTTTAAGACCGTTAATATTTTCAACCACAAACATATTTTGAGAAAAGTAACTGATTAATTTTTCGCCTTTAGCGTAGTCGGTCCGGTCTGAAGGCGACAATTCATTTTCGCCGATAATCGAAACTATGCCTTTGAGGGATTCGTATTTTTGCAGCAGTGACAATACCTGAACGCTAAGAACGTAGTGCCGGTCGCCGACAATTTCCGGGGACACCAGGGATGAGTTGGTGCTAATCAGGTCGATTGCCGGGCGAATACCCTGTTCGGCAACTTTGCGGCTGAGAACAATAACGCTGTCCAGCTCGTGCTGTATCGTTTGAACGGCCGGATCAGTTAAGTCGTCGGCCGGAACGTAAATCGTCTCGATAGCGGTAATCGATCCGTTTTCATTTGAGCACAGCCGGTCCTGCAGGGTTTTTACGTCGGAAAATATAGTCGGCTCATAGCCACCTTCGGCCGGAATCTGATCAATGATCGTCGATATTTCATTTTTAGCCTGGACATAGCGGTACATGTTGTCGGCGAAGAACAGGATGTTCTTTTTTTTAATATCACGGAAATACTCGGCTGCCGTGACGGCGCTTAATCCTACCAACGACCGCTGGACGGGATTTTCATCCATCTGTCCGAAGAACATGCAAGTACTGCCCAGCAGATCACGCTCTCTAAGGGTTTCAAACAGCTCGTGCCCTTCGCGGATGCGTTCGCCAATTCCGGTAAAGAAGCTGAGGCCGGTTCCGCTGACAGCCACGTTGTGCATCAGTTCCATCATCAGCACAGTTTTTCCGACACCGGCACCGCCGATAATTCCAATTTTGCGGCCTTTAACAAAAGGACTGAAAAAATCAATTGCTTTGATGCCGGTTTCCAGAATTTCCGGTTTGGATATTTTAAATGTCGTGTCGGCCGACGGCTGCTGAAAGATATTCCGGCGCTCAAGTTTCTCCGCTGGCGGCGCCGGCTTACCGTCAACCGGCTGACCGAGGGCATTGAACATCCGGCCGACAATTTCATCGCCAACCGGAATCTCGATACTGTGCCCGGTCCGCTTTACACTCATGCTCTTTTGGACGGTGCGGTCAGACCGGACATTAAGGCAAGTCGCAATGCCGCCAGGTTTCAAACTGTCAACCAACAAAAGCGAATGATTCCGGTTATTAACCACCAGAACTTCGTTCAGCGATGGCATATCTTCATCAAACATGACTTGGATAATTAAATCCTTGACGACTCTGATCACGCCGTCGCCCATGTCAAAGTCCCCTTTCCAGGTTAAGTATTCTCATGTCGTTAATGATTTGCTTGGATTGTTCATCGCGGTTTTCCCGGCGGGCGCGGTTATAAAGCTTGGAGATATCTTCAAAGTAATCGCCTGCTCGATTATTGGCGCTTGTCATGGCCTTGAAGCGGCTGGCATATTGAGACAGTTGCGAATCGAAAATTACCTGCTCCAAGGCAATCCGCAGAACCGAGCGTTCCAGGTGGGCAATGACGTCATAGGTGCTTGGTTCAAAAATATAAGTGACATCACTAATAATTTCATTGTTGTCTTCCGCATGCTCGCTTAGTTCCTTAATGGCGGCCGTGGCGTCAATACTTTTGATATCTTGGGTCATCAGTGAAATATAGGTCTGATAAAAAATTTTGGCATCTTTATAATGTTTAATTTCTTCTAGCAGAGGTTCGACGTTAATATTGCGGGCTCCTTCGGGTAGCTTAAAATATTTCTTAAAAGCAATGTTGGCCTGAGCCAGCAGTACCGTACCGTGATGTCCGATCACGACAATGTCCTGCTTGGAAGGATTATAGTGTTTAAGCATTTCGCCGATCAGGCGTTGGTCGATATCGCCGCTAAAGCCGCCAGGTGATGAAATAACGATGAAGAGTTCCTTTTCGTTGGGTTTTTCATTACTCTCCCGGCCAAAACGGAATAATTCATCAACTCTTATCTGAGTGTAGATATTCCACAGTTCATTAAAAAATTGCTGAGCAGCGACAACCTGGTTTTTAACCCTGGCAATGTTGGTGCTGGCGATGGCCTCCAAAATGCCCGTCAGCTGGACGATTGTCGACATTGATACCCGCTCTTCTTCAATATCCATCAGGTTCTTCATGGCTTAACCTCGGAGCTGGCGGGTGGTTTATCGGCTGACGATATCTTCTTGACACATACGGCTTTCAGGCTGTCACGTGCTTTGTTAAAATCTTCGTCGGTCTTGAATTGGGTAGCAAATTCGTTAACCCTGCTTTTGAGGGTAAAAATATCTATCAGCTCATCCGAAGCGAGATTGATAACAATATCGAGCATCAGCTGCTGGCAGGCAACATTAAAGGTTTCGTTAGTTTGCTGGGTAAAGATTTTATTAAGATTTTGGCCGCGAGCTAATTCTTTCTTAACTCCCAGGGCAAGTTCCGACCCAAAATGTGCAAATTCGACAGCTCGCTCATAGTCTCCCAAAAATTTCATAACCTGAGCGGCCTGGTGTTTCTGGCGAGAATTCTGACCTCGGCCACCGACACGGGTAACACTCAGTCCGGTATTTACAGCCGGACGAATAGTGTCGCGGAATATCTTCATGTCCAGTATCCATTGCCCATCAGTAATGGACATAACATTGGTCGGTAAATAGGCGGATATGTCGCCGCTGGGCGTTAAGACTATCGGCAATGCTGTTAGGGTCTTGTGGTTTTCGACAATTTTACCGGCTCGCTCCAACAGGCTGGAATGAGCATAAAACATATCTCCCGGGTATGATTCGCGTCCCGGATTAACACCTGCCAGCAGGGAAATTTCGCGGTATGCCTGAGCGTGGCTGGTTAAATCATCATAGATAATCAGAACGTCGCGGTTGCCCCGCTGCCACAAGTACTCGGCCAGAGCGCAGCCGACATAAGGAGCCAGGTAACTCAAAACCAGCGACTCGGCCATGGTCGATACCACGACAATCGCCGAATCAAGCGCATCGGCAGCTTTTAACTGTGTAATAAACATGTCAACATCGCTGCGGCGCTTGGCAACAAAAACGTAAACCACCACTACGTCGGTATTTTTTTGATTTAAGACTATCTGGGTGGCTAGTGCTGATTTACCTGATTTACTTTCGCCCATTATCGCCAGCCGCTGCCCTCTGACTAACGGCAATACACTGTCTAGAACCGTAACACCAGTTTCAAGCTGAGTATCTAGCAGCTCTCGCTTATAAAGCATTGGCGCCTGGGCAAAAACCGGCCAGGCGGCCTGAGCCGGAATCGGTCCCCGCCCATCAAGCGGCTGGCCAGTCACAGATATAACTCGACCGATAAAACTTTCTCCGACCCTAGTGACAAGTTCTCCGTATTGTTCGACAACCCGGTCGCCGATTCTCAGCGATTTAGTACCCAGGTGCAAGACCGTAAGGTAATCTTCAAAAATATGCTGGACAAAACCCTTGGACCCATCATCGAACATTACCAGGGCATGGGTATTAATCGGCTGCAATCCTTTAACTTTAATTAAAAACCGATCAACCCCGATAATTTCTCCGATCGGCTGGCCGGCGTTTACCAGCTTATCGAAGTGACTATTTTCGCTCATGCCTTAGCCTCAAGTGATTCAAATAAGAGTTTACGCAAAATAGCCCGATGCTGCGCCAAATGCTTTTTTAAGCTGAAGTCAAACTCTTTATTGTTTGTCCGGACAACACAGCCGACAATCAAATTAGGCTCCAGACCGATTCTCAAAAGCAGTGCCGGGTGGATATTCTGCCTGAGCCAGATAATTAGTTTGTTGATAAAGACTGCTGTCGGTTCGACCGAAAAGCTGATATGAATAGTCGGCGCCCGTTTTTGCAAACTTACCATAAAATTCTGGGCCATGGCTAAATCGTTTTTCTGCAAAAGATTAAGCTTGTTCATGTCTATAAAGTCAGTCAGAAGCTGGCCGGTACGGGGCAAGTTGACCGGCGTCCCACCTTGCCGGAGCGAAGCCTCACTCAAAAAATCATCAATTGCCTGAAGCTCCCTGACTACCCGGTTCACGTTAGCCAAAGTAATGATTGAATATGGCAGTTGAAGAGCTCCGTTTTCCCTATGCTCCATTAGTTATATCCTCGATGATAGCCTTTTTATTAGCCTCCAGATCAGCCAGAATAAATTCCAGCTGGGAATTCAAATCGATCTGGCCGCCGATAGCCGTCAAAATGTAGTGATTAACTATCTCGGCCATGTTGGCTTCAAAGTGCTGAATGATCCGCTGCTTGGATTGGGCTAGTTCTTTTTCAATTTGCTGATCAAGAATCTGGCGGCCTTCTTCGATTGCCTTGTTTATCTTTTGGATTGAGCTGAGAGCGATGTTCTTGGCGTCGTCAATAGCCTGATCATATTTGGCGAATTCTTCTTGTAGTTTTTTGGAAATCTCGCCCTGTACATATTCGTTGAGCTGGCTAGCGGTCAAACGCAAGTCTTGCTGCAGGAACATGGCGTTTTGAGTGAGTACTTCCTGGAATTGAAGCCTGCCCCTGTTTTTAAGTTCTTCGCGGTAGCGGTCATCGAAAATGTGTAAAATATTTTCTCCAACGGCTTCGTTCAGATCGGCTTCAGCTGGTTGTTTGCCTTTTTTGTGCTTCTTTTTGGACGTAGAACTACTAGGGAAGAAGACCAGAACAGTTAAAATACCCAGCGCAATAATTACGACAGCTGCTGCTATCAATTCCCATAAGGTCATTTTAATCCCACCATTGTTTAATTATTCTTAAGCTAATACCTCAAGAGTAAATATACCGCAAATACCCCAACAATAACAACGGTAAAACTGGTAATGATTACCTGAGCCAGGCTGCGCATGACTGATCTTTTTGACAACGGGTTGCGCCCGACCGCCGTAATACTCGACCGGATACCGGCGTACAGGATAACGCCGGCGATGATAAAACTGGCCAACAGAATCAGCAGACTTAAATATGATTTGATCGTACTGACTGATTTATTGGTGACATTTTGGCCGAAACGGCTAATTATAGGCAAGATATTGGACTGATGAAGCGGGTTGCTGGTAATGTTGATGCTGACTGTGACCGTGCCAATTTGAAGAGTAGCTGTACGGCCGTTTGCTTCTTTTACGTTTACCTGGCCGAGGCTGTCGTTGCTGCCGAGAAAATTACTGGTCGCCTTGCCTAGCACGGTTATATTGTTCGATCCGGCATTGTCGCCAATACCGGCAACTGTCGAAACCGATACATAGTCGCCGCTATAGATCGCGCCGTTTTCATTGTCCACCAGCACCGGGTAGTTGCCACTGGTTGACACATAAACTTGCTGCCCGGAGCCAGTCTGGGACAAGCTTAGCACGCTGGCATTAGGATTAATGACAACACCGAACATTTTAGAGCTGTTAGACTGGGTCAGGGCCTCGACCTTACCAGAAGTTTTTGCTACCAGCTGAACTATTTGGCCATATTGCAAAGTAGACGCGGTGCTGTACCCCTGGGCAACTGTCTGGGCATATGAAATACCGGGCCCAATAGCTAGCAGGCCGACTATTCCTATTAAAATACCGAGCATCAATCTCAGCTTTACAACCATTGTTAATGATAGTATAACGCTTGAGTTTTACTTGACCAAACCGGCTAAAGCTCGGACGGTTTGGTTGATTTGAGAGCTAGTTGTTGACCGCCCCATTGTAAAGCGGACACTGGACCGGGCCTGCTCATCGCTTAGGCCGATTGCCCTTAAAACATGTGATGGCGACGAGCTGCTAGCGCTGCAGGCTGAACCGGCCGCCGCCAAGACGCCGCTGCGATCAAGTTCGATTAAAAGCCTCTCGTTATCGATGCCGGAAAATGTTACATGAACATTGTTGGGCAAGCGGTGTTTCTGGTTACCATTAATGGTAACATCGGGGAAATGTTCTGTTAGTAGTTGAAAAAAATGCTGCTGGAGTTTTTCCAGCCGGGCTGTTTCGCCCCGACGGGCGGTCTGGGCGATAGACAGAGCTGCAGCAAAACCAATAACTGCCGCCATATTCTCTGTTCCGCTGCGCAGCCCTCTTTCCTGGCCGCCACCGAGAATTAACGACTCTAGTTCGACGTCTTTAGCGACAAATAATGCTCCTGATTGCTTGGGCCCGTAGATTTTTCCGCCATTAAGAGTAATTAGGCTGACTCCCAGCCTGGCGATGTGCAAATCCAGGTAATTGGCAGCCTGCGTAGCATCGGTATGGAGATAAAGAGGCAGTCGGTTGGCGGTTTTCCGTCTCTTCAAACGAACCTGGTTAATGGCATCGGCAATTTGGCGGATCGGCTGGACAGTGCCAATCTCGTTATTGGCATACATAATGCTGACCATAACAGTTTTTTCGGTTATCGCATCAGCCAGTGCCACCAAATCAACTCGGCCTGAACTGTCAACCTGGGCAAATTTATGGTTGTAGCATTGGGCCGGCACAATAACCGATTCATGTTCAACCGCGCTGACAATAATCTGCGAGTCGGGGAAACGGTTCATCACTCCCCGGATAGCCAGATTATTGGCTTCGGTCCCACCGGCCGTAAAAATTATTTCAGCCGGGCGGGCACCGATCAGCTGGGCCGTGTCGCGGCGGGCCGATTCTAAATCATCCCTGACCCGTTTAGCCGCCAGATAAATTGCTGACGGATTATAAAACTTGTCGGCTAGATAGGGTTGCATTGCCGCCAGGACTGATTTATCCAGCGGCGTGGCGGCGGCAAAGTCGAGGTAAATTGGTTGTTCCCTATGCATTATTAAAATCTGTCCTAAATAAATTAGTCGCGTTATTGGTTGTTGCTGACGCTAAGTCCTCAAGCTTTTCACCCCTTAGATTACATAGAAATTCAGCTACATTGAGCACGTATTTTGGTTGATTTACTTTACCACGATAAGGGGACGGGGTCAAATAAGGAGCATCAGTTTCAAGGAGTAAAGATGCGAGCGGCACGGCTTTAGCAGCGGATAATTGATCGGGATTTTTGGTGAAGGTCATGATGCCGTTTAAACCGACAAAAAATTTGTGATCTAAGATTACTGCCAGTTCTGCCGAGCCGGCCGAAAAACTATGGACCACGCCGGTAATACCAGGATACTGGTCGACAATTTGCCAAAAGTCCGAAAATGCCTCGCGGACATGAAAAATCACCGGTAAATTATGTTTGCTGGCAATGTCCAGTTGAAACTTAAAAAGTTCTTTTTGATCCTCTTTTGGAGAAAAATTATAAAAATAATCCAAGCCGCATTCCCCGATGGCGACGACCTTGGACTCGCTGGCCAGCCGGCTGAAGCTATCACGGCTAGCTTGGTCTTGCATGTATTTTTTGGCCTCGTGCGGATGAAGGCCGGCGGCTGCATAAACACCTTTGCGCTGGGCGGCGAAGTTGATGCCCGATTGGCTATCTTCAAGACTGCAACCGACACAAATCAGACCAGTTACTCCGTAGCGCTTAGCAGCACCGATCACCTCGGTCGGGTCCAGTTTGTAGTCTGAAAAATGGATATGGCAATGGGTATCAACTAAATGCATAACAAAATTATCAAGCTCGGTCAGTTGCCGCCTGATCATGCTTGGGAAAAAGCGTACTACTGCTCGGTTTCAAAGTTCCGGCGGCAAATGTCTGTTTGATTTTGGCAGCAGTAGCCGGTAAAAACGGCTCCAGCATGTCAGCAATTTCAATCAGACAACCGGCCTGATAAGCCAATAACTGCTTGAGCCTCGTTTTATCGCTATCCTTCGCGGCCAGCCAGGGTTTTTCTTCATCGATATATTGATTAAGCCCTCGCACCTGACCCCAAACAATGTCTAGGGCATGATCAAAATGACAGTCATCGAGGGCCTGGTGATAGAGATCCAGATCAACGTGTTTCTCGGGCAGCAAGCCAATTTCATTATTTTGGTAGCGAGTTATCATCGCCGCTGTCCGCTGGACGGCATTACCCAGTTCGTTGGCCAGTTCGTTGTTATAAGCAGCTTCAAACGTCTCCCAAGAAAAATTGCCGTCGTCATAGCTGGGAATGTGCCTGAGAAAATAATAGCGAAAGGCATCGACGCCGTATTTATCAACAATCTCTTTCGGATTGATACCGGTTCCCAAGCTTTTGCTCATAGCTTTGCCGTTAATCAGAATAAAGCCGTGGACAAATAACAAACGAGGCAGCGGCAAGCCCAAACTCATCAACATGCCCGGCCAGATAGCAGCATGAAACCTGATAATATCCTTGCCGATAACCTGAACGTTGGCCGGCCAATATTGTTTGAAGTTCTCCCCGGCCGGATATTCCAAAACTGTAATGTAGTTCATTAGCGCCTCAAACCAAACGTACATGACCTGGGTCGGATCGTCTGGCACCGGAATTCCCCAGGCCAGTTTTTCTATGGGGCGGCTGATACTGATATCAGACAGCCCTTCATTTAACAGCGACAAGACTTCGTTACGTCTGGTACGAGGCAGAATCTTTAGCTCATCTTTTTCAATCGCTTCTTTGATTCTGCTGGTGTAGTTACTGAGTTTAAAAAAGTAATTTTCTTCTTCAAGTCTCTGATAGGCTTGAGGGTGATCCGGTTTCATCCGTTCCGGGTCAGCCTGCCCGTCGGCGACAAATTCTTCCTGTTTGACATCGTACCAGCCATTGTATTTGGCTTTATAAATATCTTTGGCTAGGTTTTTCCAGATTAATTGAGACCGCTTTTGATGCTCCGGGCTCGTCGTCCTGATAAAGCGGTCATTGCTGATGTCAAGCAGTTTGAGTGTATTAATAAACTGGCCGCTGACTTGGTCGGCATATTCTTCGGGCGATAAATTCAGGCTGGCAGCCTTCTGGGCGTTTTTTGTGCCATGCTCATCGGTACCGGTACTAAAAATTACCGAATCCCCTTGCTTTCGGGCGTGGCGAGCCAGAACATCTGACATGACGAACTCCAGCGAGTGGCCCAAATGTGGATCTCCGTTTATATAGGGAATCGATGTAGTGATGTAATAATTCATGTTCCTTAGATTTTAGTTTGGTGCGCAGGGCGGGAATCGAACCCGCACGCCTTGTGGGCACAGCATTTTAAGTGCTGCGTGTCTACCTAGTTCCACCACCCACGCAGAGATTGTTCATGGAGGCGTCGACCGGAATTGAACCGGCATAAAAGGTTTTGCAGACCTCTGCGTAACCACTCCGCCACGACGCCATCATTACATGATTATAATTGCTAGCATGGTAAATATTATAATATTTGCTTGAAACCAGGATATCTTCTTTGCCTTGGTGGAGCGTGGGAGAGTCGAACTCCCGACCTCTACAATGCGAATGTAGCGCTCTACCAACTGAGCTAACGCCCCATTTGAGGTTTCGTATAATCTATGTACTTTAAGAGAAAATTGGTGGAGTATATCGGACTTGAACCGATGACCTCTACACTGCCAGTGTAGCGCTCTATCCAGCTGAGCTAATACCCCATCGCATCATTAATAATATCAGCAATAACCTGTAGCTCAAGTTGAATTCTTGAGCCCGCACAGTAAATCGCACAAACTCCTTTATAATCACTCTTCCTCGTCGGCTTACCTACCGTACGTGGATCTGGCTTTGTCTTATAGAATTTGTCAATATTTATACCCGTAATTGAAGCCCAAAATTTTTGTAGCTCATTTAAATCTTGGTCAGCTCGATATGAAATTCTACATTTAAGCATTGGCGTTTCTATGCCATAACATCTTTTTAATAAACCAATATAAGTTCTAATGATTTTTGGGTCAGAACTACCCAACCTCAATCCTCTTTGCGTAGAGGATCTTTTTAATCCTTCACCAAGATATAAAAAAGCTAGAGCAAGCGTTGCTTCTCGTTGTGTCATACGTTCGAATTTAGCATTTTGTTTCTTAATTTGTTCTAGCTGCTTTTCTCTCATCACAGCTTTATATATCAGGGCTTTTTTCCGCGCTTCGACAAGAACCGACAGATTATTTGTTTGGATTTTTTTGTAGTAGGCTTTAGGCAAACTAACGTCTTTACATATATATGCCAGGGTGCTTTTTGGTATTTTTTCCCCAATTTGATCAATTATTTCCCGATAGGTGCAGCCTTTGGAGCGGAGATCTCGGATACTGCATTTTTCTAACGAGGTAAGCATGAGTATATTGTACTCGAGTAAGTTGTATGTGCATAGATAGCTTCTTTGCACCCAAATTGCTATATAAAAAATATACTCGCATTTTGCGAGTATATTTTATGTCGTGCGCGCTCACCCGCGGCGGGTTTTTATTTTAGTTTTTGTTTTAACGCGCCGCTTGCGCACGAGTTGATTTAAGCATAACATCTTTGCAGTCTCTGTCAAGATTTGGGTCAGTGAGCAGTGTTTATGAGCTTAAAAGCTTGTTGAGTTCGTCTTCGCCTATTTGGCGGGTGCTATACTTTCTGGCGCTGACGATTTTTGATTCGCCGGCATTGTCACCCACCACTAAATAAGCCGTGCTTTCGCCGACAGAAGTTTGAAAGGTACCGCCCAGTTGGCGGATTTTATCGGCAGCTTCATCGCGGCTCATCGACCCAAGCGTTCCGGTGATAACAAATGATTGGTTTTGCAGCGGCCCGGCAGCGTGCGGTTTAAAAACTGGCTTTACTCCCAGCTCGTCGAATTTGTCCAGCAAGCGCAGGTTTTCCGGATCGGCAAACCAGCCAATAATAGATTCGGCAATAATTTCACCAACTCCTTCGACGGCCTGCAGATCATCAAGTCTCGCACCGGCCAGTTCATCTAAAGAACTGAAATATTCAGCCAAGTCAATGGCCGTCTGACTACCAACATGACGGATACCAAGTCCATAAATAAAACGCGGTAACTGCGGCTGTTTGCTGTCACCGATAGCATTTATTAGGTTGCTAGCTGAAAGCTCCGCGAAACGCGCAAGCGCAATCACTTGTTCCTTTGTTAATTCATAAATGCCGGCTAAATCTTTAACCAAGCCGGCATCAACTAAGGCGATGACATTCTTTTCGCCGAGTGTATCAATATCCATGGCTCCTTTGGAGGCAAAATGCTCTAGGTTTTTCTTTAGCAGCAACGGCCCACTGGCGCCTTTGATTCTGTAAACCGCCTCGCCTGCCGGTCTAACGAAAACTAGCTCAGGATACTGGCGCCTCAGCTCTTTTACCATATCGAATTTATGTGCCGTCTTCGGACGAAGCTCGACCAAAATCCTCTCAACCTGAGGGATAATGTCGCCGGCTTTAAAAATTACAGCCGTATCGCCAATCCTGATGTCTTTACGGGCAATCTCGTCAGAGTTATGCAGACTGGCATGCTGAACCGTGGTACCGGCAATGATTACCGGATTAAAAACGGCAATCGGCGTCGCTGCTCCGGTACGGCCAATACTTAGAATAATATCTTTAACGATAGTGGTAGCTTCTTCTGGCGGATATTTAAAGGCTACGGCGCCACGGGGATTTTTACCGACAACCCCGAGTTCTTTGAATAGCGCCCGGTTATTAACTTTTATGACGATCCCGTCGGTATTAAAGCTAAGGTTGTGGCGTTTACCGTCCCAGTCTTGGATAAATTTCATTACCCCGTCAATGGTTTTAAAAATTGTGGCCTGGCCATTTACTGTCATCCCAAATGCCGCCAGCGCATCATAAGCATAGCGGGTAGTCTCAACCAGATCTTCGTTGTCGGACCGGATCAGGTCATAAGCCCGAAACTGGAGCGGTCTGGCGGCTGTCAGTTTCGGATCGAGCTGGCGAATAGTTCCGGCAGCCAAGTTACGCGGATTGGCAAAAACCGGCAAGCCGGCGACCTGTCTTTGCCGGTTAAGGGTCTCGAAGTCTTTTTTGAGCATAATTATCTCGCCCCTGACTTCGGTGCGACCACTGAGGAACATCCTGAATTTGCTGTTGCTTCGTAGATGCAAAGGAACGCTTTTAATGGTTCTAACATTGGCTGTTACGTCCTCGCCGACCGAACCGTCGCCGCGGGTAATTGCCTGGACATATTTGCCGTCCTGATAAATTAAGGCGCAAGCTAAACCATCCATTTTTATATCAACGAACAGTTCTGCTACCTTTTCGGGTGTCAATTTGCTAATACGCTTAATCCAAGCAACCACTTCATCGCGGCTGAAGACGTCATTGAGGCTGATCATCCGAATAGAGTGACTGACCTTGGTAAAGCCGTTTAACGGCTGGGCGCCAACTCTTTGCGTCGGTGAGTTTTCACTAATCAGATCCGGGTACTGCCGTTCGAGATCTTTCAGCTCGCGCATCAGGCCGTCATAGACTGCGTCGGATACGCTGGGACTATCAAGTACGTGATACTCGTAGCTGTAACGGTTCATGAGTTTGATGAGTTCGGAAATCCGTTTTCCGGCCTCTGTCTTGTTCATGCGATTAACTCCCTATAAAGCGCATACATGTAGCTGTTCATCACAGCTATGACGATAACCGATAAGACAAAAAATACCCAACCGGCTATAACTGTCAGACCAAGCAGGAAAGGCATCATAATCAGCCCCGTTACAATAAACAAAGCCAAAGGCAGAAACAGTATCTTGCGGATGACTAACCAACGACGCGATTTTACCAGGGCGCGGGCAGAACGGATTGCTTTCATTGGCGTCATCTCGGGCAGAGTAACTATATATAACGCGACCAGCGACGAGCAAATTAAATACAGGCTCGTCGTTGCCAGCAAAATGAAGAGCAGTCCCCAAAAGAAATCCTCCAGTCCGGAAGACGATATACCGCCTGTAGTAACAGTCGCGAAAATTACCGCACCGATTAGGAAAGGCAGCAGTTCAACGGCTATCAACAGCAAAACTAAAAAGAATTGGATAATGGGATACATGCCCTTATAGAAAGCGTCGCGCGCCCGGATGGAAACTGAGTTATATAGTTGCCGCAGCGCCCAGATTATGGCCAGTGTCGTAACGATAATCAGAATTGTCTGGAAAACACCCGAACCGGCCGTATTGGAGCCATTGGCCGTAGTCGAATCACCAATCAGGTAAACAAAAACTGTTGTAGCTGACAGCAATTTCCCGCCAACCCCGCTAAATGACCCCTTAAAAGAAGATTTAATGCTGCTAATGCTGGTTCCAAGGGATAAGCCGTGAACAACAACAATATCGACAATCGCATAGATGATCAGAATCCAAACAAAAATTGCCCAATTGCGCCTTAAAATATCAAGTGACTTGATAAATATCTTATAGGCCGGCGACAACGATTTGTGCTTAACCGGCGCCGACTTTTTTATGCTGAATCGGCTTAGCTTTTTCGAGGCTGTCGGTTGGGATAGAATCTTACTTTTAGCAGTCTGCCCAGGCTTAGTAGAAGACGATTTTGGTTTCCCGGCTGACTTGTTTTTTGCTTTTGGCATAGATAAATCACTTTAAATAATGACTTATGCTTTGGTTTCCATCGTTTGAAGCCGAGCGATCCGGTCTTTAATCGGCGGATGGGTGCTAAATAAATTAGTCAGACTGTGTTGGCGCAGCGGATTGGCAAAGAAAAAATGGGCAGTAGCGGTATTCTGGCGTTTTAAGACGCTGCCGGTACGATCAATTTTTTCTAGTGCCGTAATCAGACCCTCCGGGTAGCGGGTGGTGAGGGCGCCGGTGGCATCAGCCAGATACTCCCGTTGCCGGGAAACAGCCAGCTGGATCAGAGTGGCAATGATTGGCGCCAAAATCGCGGCAATAATCCCTACCAGAAATATGAGCTGACCGGCCTGGCCCTCTCTTTCCCTGCCTCGTCCGCCGATACCGAAGAAAGCGAATCGTAAAATCGTATCAGCAATTAAAGCTACAGCCGCCACCAGAGCAAAGGCAATCATGCATACCCTGATGTCATAATTTTTAACGTGTCCGAGCTCATGAGCAAAGACTCCTTGCAGTTCTGTGTCGGTCATGATGTCGAGCAGACCCGATGTGGCGCAGACAGAGGCATGCGCCGGGTCCCTGCCGGTCGCAAAAGCGTTCGGCGCCGGATCGTTAATAATGAATACTCTGGGCATCGGTAAGCCATCAGTAATACTCAAGTTCTCAACGATCCGCCACATTCGCGGATTATCTTTTTTGGTGATCTCTTGAGCGCCATTGAGAGCCAGTGCTGTCCGGCTGCCGGCGAAGTAACAGATGACGGCATAAATAATGCCAACCGCCAGGATAACATAGGCTGTCGACGGCTGAGCCAGATATTCGGCAAAGATCCACGAAATAATGCCAACAAAAACCAGAAAACCAAACATAATAAAGACAGTGCGTCTTTTATTGGCGGAAATTTGACTATACATAGATGCTATTCAGTATTATTTAAAATTTAACTTTAACCGGCTCCTGTATGGCGGTATTTTCTTCTTCATCAACTCCGAAGAACTGCTTGTCTTGATGAAAACCTAACATATTGGCAAAGATATTGGTCGGAAAAACTTTCCGCTTGGTGTTAAAATCACGCACCACACCGTTATAGAATCGGCGGGAAGCTTGGATTTTGTCTTCGGTGTCAACCAATTCGCCTTGAAGTTGCTGGAAATTCTCAGTCGCTCTTAACGCCGGATAGTTCTCAGCGACAGCAAACAGGCTTTTCATGGTTTGCTGAAATTGATTCTCAGCTTTGGCGGTCTCAGCTGGGCCTTGGGCTGACATTATTGCCGTGCGAGCTTTGGTAACATCTTCAAAAACAGTTTTTTCGTGAGACGCATAACCTTTTACCGACTCGATTAAGTTGGGGATCAGATCAGATCGTCTTTTCAGCTGGACGGTTATATCACTCCATGCTTCGTCAGACTGCTGATTAAGTCTAACCAAACCATTATATTTGCTCGCCAGAAAGGCTAGTATAAGCAGGACCACCACAATTACGACAATTAGTAGAACCATCTTAAAAACTCCTTTATTTTCTTCATTAATTATAACATGAAGGAGCCTGATTGAACGACCTTCAAAACCGATAATATTGATAACGGCTTTAGTTGATATGATATGTTTATGCCCCGTCGCCGAAAACGACATCACACCAAGCTAAACATTGCGCTGGTTACCGCTGTCGCAGCTTTAATAATAGCCGCTGTACTGCTTTATTTAAGACCTCTGCCGGCACTGTACCCAGTTAACAACGTTCGGACGCTAACTGTTACGGTGCCGCTACTATCATGGCCAAACTCTCAACAAGCTGCCATCGGCGGATTGGGATATGGTGTGCTTGATACCAATGGCACTCAAACTGAGCAGCCAATTGCCAGCACGGCGAAATTAATCACAGCCTTGACGGTCTTAAACCATGACCCTCTGAGCCTCGGACAGCAGGGGCCGATGATAACATTTAGCGATAATGACGTTGCAATTTACAATAATTACCTCGCCGAAGACGGTTCAGTTGTTAAAGTCGTCAGCGGCGAACAAATGAGCGAGTACCAGGCTCTTTCAGCTATGCTGCTCCCTTCAGCTAATAATGTCGCCGATAGTCTGGCTATCTGGGCTTTTGGGTCACTGCAAAATTATCTAACTGCCGCTAGTCAGGAAATCCAGGGGCTCGGCTTGAGTTCTACGGTAGTCTCTTCCGACGCCAGCGGTTTTAACCCAGCTACTGTTAGCACGGCACATGATTTAGTCTTACTGGGCGAAAACGCTATGCAGAACCCGGTAATAGCGCAGATCGTCGGGCAGTCCGAAGCAAATTTGCCGGTTGTCGGTGAAGTAAAAAACGTCAATACGCTGCTCGGGCAAAACGGGATCGTTGGCATAAAAACCGGCAATACCGATCAGGCAGGCGGCGTTTATATTTTTGCAGCAAAGGATAGCTTGAATCAGACTTATTCGGTTACGATTGTCGGAGCAATCCAAGGATCGCCCACTTTGCAGGACGCTCTTGGCGGCACCATCCCACTTCTTATATCGGCCGAATCCAATTTTAGGATTTCTACCGTCGTCGGCGGCGGCCAGCCAGTCGGTTACTATAAAATTCCCTGGAGCAAACCGGTCAGTATTATCGCCAGCCAGAATTTAACTGGTCTGCTGTGGACAGGCCAGGCAATCACTCCTGCGGCGTCCGATCATGCCATATATGGCCCGCAATTAAACCGAGCCGTTGTCGGCTTTTTGAGCTTACCGGGGAGCGGCAATCATTCGGTCAGCCTCATACTAAGCCAAAAGATAACCGCACCTCCTTGGTGGTGGCGAATATTCCATACTTAGTTAAAATAAATAGCATGAATAAATCACAACCAGGTAGGGGTTTTGCTTTAGTCGGAGCGCTGATCGCAATCATCTTAGCCGTGGCACTAGGAGTGACCGCGTATCTTGTGTTTCATGGCAGCCATCAAAAAACTAATCAGCCCGCCACTCCGGCAGTTCCGGCTATAACACAGCCAGCCGTGAGTAGTAATACGCCGTCATACGCTGTGTTATCTCCGGCAACCGTACCTTCTAAAACTCCGGAGTGCAGCCAGAAACTTACCTACTCCGGTAACGGAGATTCGGAACCGGTACAATGCGCCAATAGCGACCTAAATGTAACCGAGTGGAATGCTTTGGCGGCTCTCGAGCCAACAGTTATGACATTGGGTTACGATGCTTCGTCCGCGCAAGTCCAATCCGCCCTATGTACCGATGCCAGGGATTCCTCTTCCGACGCCAACACCAATTTCAGCAATATCATCGAACAAACTACTTATCAGATAGCAGCTCTGTATTACGGCTGGAATTTTTCGTCCGATCCAAGCGTCGTACTAACTAACGGCACTTGTTAGCTACCAACTAAGTGTGTGTGATGACCGTCGTGCCGATCGGCGCCCAGTTATATATCCACTCTGCCTGGTCAACTTGCACGCCGACGCAGCCGTGAGAGGTATTGACATTCCCAAAGACACTGGACGGCCGCCAGTAATTGCCATGGACCGCATCACCCGAGTGATCAAAATAATTAATCCACGGCACTCTCGGCT
This sequence comes from Patescibacteria group bacterium, assembly GCA_035510795.1. GTDB lineage: Bacteria > Patescibacteriota > Saccharimonadia > Saccharimonadales > UBA4665 > DATKGL01. The sequence continues at coordinate 5,808 of DATKGL010000017.1, read as the reverse complement.
GGACATAACCAGGACCGGTCATTGTCTGCAGAGCTACTTTATCCCAAATATGAAACTCACCTATTGGTGTTGGCGTGGCTGGCGCTCCGGCAGTTATCAGAAAAGTATTTACTAATTGGCCGTTTTGATAAGCATACAAACGTTTGGTGTTGACGTCGACTTCAATCAACTTACTGAATGCAGCCGGAGTAACTGCCTGGAACGGCACGACGCCTAGCGATGCGCTAAATTGCAGACCGTTCCCGCCAAGGACTGTTTTGGCGAGCTGCTGAGCCTGGCTGGTTAGACTACTTGGATTACTTAGCTCAGTTCCATTCTGCCCCGAGACGATGATGCCGGATGGAGTAATGCCGTCGGTGTGCGTTACGCTAACCTGGTTGAGCGGAGACACAGCATAGCTATTTGCGAGCTGAATTAATGAGCTGGACATAGCGGCAGTATTGACGTGAACATAGTCCTGGGTTTTGGCTTGGTTGGGACTAACCTGCAGCCAGCTGCGGACAACAGCCGCCCCAACCGGGACCGTTTGGCCACCAATTGACAGCGTCACAGGCTGATTGATGATTTTCGTTAGTTCTGTTTGAAGCTGACTGCTGCCTACCGTGGCAGTCAGAACAGAAAAAGCTTGTTGAGCGGCTTTAGCCGCTGCCGCAGTCTGGGTAACACTTTCAACATGAGCCGACCAGTAACTCATTGCTACACCGGTACCGGAACCGGCAACTACCAGAAAAAGTAATATAAAAATTGTCAGGGTATAACGATAGAAAAAGTCTTTCAGGGATTCTAACAGATCAGAACCAGTGGCAACTTGGTCAGGCGGCAAGGAGAATTCTCTTGGACGGACAGACAGCACGGGCTGGACGGGCAAACTGACGCCTGTTTCAGTTGCTATTACTGGGTTGATTACCTCCGAGCGGGCTTTGCGTAGCACAAAGTCATTCCCCACAAATCCGGTGGACATAGCCACTCGACTCATTTTTAAACCTCTATTTTATTTTCAAACTTTGGATTTTTAGTGATCCTTATGCTTCAATATATACTCCGTCTGAACTTTGTCAAGCAACGACGGGGAGAAATCAATCCCAAATATATGGCACCGCAAACAGATTAGAACTTAAACCCTAAAAAAGGTGTGAGGGCAAATTGGGACTAAGCCGGCTTAGTGAGATTGTTTTGCTTATTAATGTAGTTGTAATAGAGGGCGAAAGCGGCTGAGTACATTATGCCAAGATATATGGTCGCTATTATTCCGATAATTGTAACAACTGGCAGCACTATGAGAATGAATACTCCGATAATACCGTACAATTTACCGACATTGCCTTTGGTGTGCTCCCAGCTTGCCTTAATCGCTTCGACTGGCTGCATATTTTGGTCGATAACATAATATAAGGCCAGGTAAATTCTTGGAAATATAAAAAAGAAAGGAACAATTAACAAAACTAATGACACCAAGGCTATTAAACTAGTAAGGATCGAAACGAGGATTATGTTAAGCCATTTAGCGAAAACTTTATTGTATGCTTCACTAATATTTATTTTATTGCCCTTAACGCTCTCGATTGTCGTAAAGACTATGGCGGCAGTAATTATATAACTCGCCAAGGTATATATTAGTTCCAATAAATCCTTAGCCAGGACAGCTTTTACCACCAAAGCTAAAATGTCATAAACAACAAACAAACCAATACTTACGCCGATTAGTCCGATTATTGTCTTAAGATTTAACTTAATGGCATCTTTAGATATTTTATATAGCTTAAACGCACCGGGCCAATCAGACAGTGATGCTGCTGAACCCAGATTTGAAATATTTACCTGCGTAACTCCAGTCGGATCCGGCGCCGGGGTAGGCGCATTCACGCCATCCCCTGGTTCTGCAGAAACAACCGGCTGAACATCGGTTACCGGGGGGCTTTGCACGTTTAGGTTTGGACTATTTTGCGGTGGATTAGTGTTTGTGTTGGGTTGAGTGTTTAAATTGTTATTTTCCATATGTTGACAATACAACAAGTCTCAAGAAAAAACTAATGTTTAGGCTCGACAAGAATAATTTTGGCAAAGTATATGCACCCCTCAAGAAATCAATTCTAAAAGTTTTATTAGCAGCGGGTAGATGATCAAAAACTAGGGAAGCCCATTATCATCTACATACCAGGCATTGGGAGCATCTCAAGGACTTCAATCGAAGCCCCTTGCCTTTTGAGATGAGGATGCGATTTGACTAGATCTAGAACGGTTTGTTTGGAGTCGCTTTCTATCATGGAATACCCTGAGACCAAACTGTTGCTGTCTTTTAAGCCATCTTTCGTAACTTGGCTAACTGCCTGCAGGGGCAATCCAAACTCAAATTTAACGGTCTTAACGGCTTCGTCCCTCCAAGCGATCCACGCTGCCATGCTTTCCTGCACGTCTTCCGGGGTAGAGTCTGCCATTAAGTCTCTCGCCGATACCGGGGAGTTATAAAGAATCATATATTTTGGTATAACTTTATCTCCTTATGTTAAGTGTTTGCGTAACAATTGCTGAAAACCCGGCACCCCCCATTAAAAGCACAGGAGGAACTCTTAGTTCATCGAACAATATGCTTGAATTATCCATTCCAGGGGGTTGCTAATTGGAAATAATTACCGTCAGGGTCAGCAAGAGTAGCAATGACCGCTTTTTTAGCCCCTCCGACTTTATATGGTTCCCTAATCACGGAAGCACCAGGGATTTCTTTTATTCTATTAAATTCATCTTCCACTTCACGGGTTTCAAAAAATAAGATGACGCGTTCGGGATTTAGGCTTTTTCCGTGCACTTTGTCATGAGAACAAAGCGTTATGAAGCAGCTTCCAGCAAGATAACCAACCGCAGAATGCTCTTTTTCTTCCATGTCCGGTTTTTTTTGCAAGACCTTACCGTAGAAGTCCGCCAGTCTTTGATAGTCTGAGCTACTTAACATTACTGAGTTCAGATTCAGCATTCACAATACTCCTTTAAGTTATTGGTAAATTGTATCAAAACTCACCCCAAGCAACCTGAAAAAAACGATAAAAATACCTAGAGATCAAATTTACAACTTACTATCAGGCGCGAGAGATTGGACCCAATCATTCCAAACTAAATGCGCATCATCAAAATCAAGTCTTTCTTGGCCTCTCTGCTGCGGCTTGTAATTGTCAAAAACTTGACTATTTACTGTTTCAAAAGCGACGTCAATATCCGCAAGCTGGTTAGACAAAAACATCCGGACCGGCGGATAGTCTTCTGCGTATTCTAGCGTTTTAATTATGTGGTTGCCAAATACGTCACCGACAATCCACCTTAACCCACCCTCGCAATCTTGAGCGTCACCTGCTATAACGTGTTTACTGGCGCGTAAAGCCGTTCGGATATATCCGACTCTTTCAATGGCATTAAACATTCTGCCCAGTCGGCCATCCGGGTTAAAGATTACTTCATCCCGGGCTTGCTGGATCTGTTGTTGAATATCACCTGTCTCTTCAGGATAAAACTCGGACAGACTTCTTTTGAAAGCGGCAATTTCCTCGGCTTCCGCCTGCTCAGTTTTTTCATCCCAGGACAGGTCTCCCACTATCGCCTCTGCCCAGTCATGGATTAGGGCGGCAGTTAGTAAAGTTTCCTTCTCTTGATTCGTGAGAAAATTTGGATCTGCTTCTTCTTGGTGAAGGACAAAACTCCTCGCCAAGCCATAAGTCAGCGTCAGATGAGTTAAATTATTTACATCAGCGCCCAATAGCTTCACCCACCTCTCATTGCTTACGCCTTCAGGTTTGTACCTTTCATAGCGAACCCTAGCAGCCAGCTTCTGGCCATGCTCTGTCTCAGCAAAAGATTGATGTATGCCTATTAAACCTGCGCCAAGCGTCTCACCTCTCATGATGATATATTCCGATAATCACCCAGCCAAAGCAAGCATGAGCAAAATGGCGATACGAGAATATGCTTGCACCAGGCAACAGAAAGAATCGCAAGAAAGGCCTACAAAGAAAGCTTAGCTTTGGGTTGGGTTGGTAATGCAGGTATATCCGCTAATTGACCAGTTGTTGTTGGTGTATTGAAGAGTTATCTGGGGAATCATAGGATAAGAGCTGGTTACATAAGCACCATTAGCGATCATGGTCAGCTGCACGGTAGCTGCACTGCCGGAGAGTGTAATTCTGCCGGTGCCAAAGCTCGTTGGCATGTTGCTCGAACAGGCAGCTCCGCTAGTCAGAACCGAACCTTTATCGACAGCTGCTTTAAAACTTGCCGTAAAATAGCCATTACTTACATTATCGTTGACATAAATTGCCGGAGTGACACCTTTGAAAGTTGAGGTTCCTTTAGTGGCATCAAGTAAGCCATTGGTGATAATCTGAGCACGAGTGGCGGCACTTTGGACACTCCCAACAGCCTGCGTCCCCGAACTACTCGCACTAGTGCTAGTGCTTGTCGTAGAAACTGGAGTGTTCTTTTCATTATTCTTATAAATCAACCAGCCGACAACGACCAGCAATATTACGATTACGATTGCTAAAACTAACTCAACTGTCCCAAAACCTTCTCGATTGTTTTTAAGTATTTTCATAATGCTTTAAGCATAAGCTGAACAGTCATTTTTTGCAATAAAAAAGACCTCGTATTGCAGAGGTTGCTGTACTTATGCTTGGTGCAGCATATGCGACACATTGCAAACATCCGCTATAGAGGCTATTAACGACTATAAGCTAAAGCACTTGGTTGAGATATTTGGACTTTCAGGTAGTTTGCTTGAGGCTTAATTAGCGGTAGATATTGTTGAGAATGCAGTTTCAAATGCGGGTAAGATGTCTGACGCTTGTTCAGAACATGGCTCACCATTGCCGTGACCAAAAGTATAAACATAGTTACCTACCTTAATATAGGTACTTGGCGACTGCTCTGCTGCTTGCTCAGCTGTTATAGTTGGACCACCCTCAGAGAGGCTTGTAGTTTGAGACAGGGTGTACTGCGAAATAGATTGGAAAGTTGGTGATGGGTCATTAGCTGGAGCACCCTGTTGATAATAACTAACACAGTCTTGTGATGCGTCTAGCGTAGAGGTTGATAAAAATACTGATGGTGGCAAGTACACATTGTTGGTAACAAGTGTATATGTTGCATTATCAATTGGCGAAGTTAATGTCAGCTTGACACCCCATTGCTTAATTGTTAGGTAATTTACGTTAGTTGTTGTAGGTGTAGTAGTCGTCTTTGTTGATGTTGAAGTCGCTGGTTTGGTAGATGATGTGGTCGTAACTAACGCTGTTGTAGTCTTGTGATGGTCTTTATATACCAACCAACCCACTACTCCTATTAAGACAACTACGGCAATTACTAGCACTATCTCTACCGCACTAAAACCCTTTTCGCTTTTTGATATTATATTCATGATTTAAGCATAGACGTAAAGGTTTTTTTGAGCAAATGGGACTCTAACAAAAATAACAGATAAGAAATGTGAGCAAAAATAAAATGACCCAAAATTTAGGTCATTCTGTATCTGTAACTTAAAAATGGTGCAGCAGTTGGGTAAAAGTTTACACCTTAATAGAGATGAGATGGTTCGTTGGAGAAAGATTTTAGAAGTGCCGTATCAAGAACACTTACTTAGCAAGTGATAGGCGGGAGTTACACTAAACGTTTAATAGATATTTAAAGTCGAGCTATTTGTAAGTTCTACTATTGATTGTCTGTAGTAACGCTTCTTAATATCAGTACTGCGGTTTGAACATCGGCAGAGTTATACCAGTTTTGTGCGTCTGTTAAACTAGCAAAAGTGTCTTCGCTAGTGCCATTTTC